>CALBXK010000028.1 GCA_937890535.1 uncultured Spartobacteria bacterium | reverse complement strand
GGGAAGTGGATGCGGAGGATGAAAAGCTTCTTGAGCAGAATGTCGGACGCATGGTACGGACGAATTATTACACCGCCGCCTATTTTGGAAATGACTGGCTGAGCACCGGGGTTCTTCTCGAACCCGAAATGCATGTGGATGCCTCGGTCGTTTGTGCGTGGCAGCAGGGAGCGGGGTATGAGCCAGGTGGCGGAGTGATCCGATTATTCAACTCCCCGGGGCCAGGCCAGCGCGTTTTCGTCGAATATCACTATGACGCTCCAGCGGAATCCGGAAATGACGCTATCCATGTCCGCTATCGAACAGCTCGGGGCGAGGCTTTGCTCTGAGTGAAATCCGAGGCGTCTATTTTGTGCCGAGTTATGAAAATTGCAATTGACGCGACAAGCTTAATTTATCGCAACCCGAAACCGCATCTTTTTAGTAGGCATGCGTATTTCCCATCGCTGACCGCATTGCCCAATGGAAACATCTTTGCGGCATTTGATCTCGGCAGCGCTTTTGAGGCCGCAGACGTTCGGACTCATTATTCGATTTCACGCGACGGGGGTGAGACCTGGAGTTCGCCGAGGCCGGTGCCGCTTCCGGAGTTTTCGGATCCATTTTCCTGTACCTGTCGGTTCCGTTGCTTGTCGAACGGTCAACTGATTGGGATCGGGGCGCTTTGGAACCGGACACGAACCGAAGAAGGGCTGGCCAATCCGGAGACCGGGGGATTTGTGGAGACGTTTCCTTTTCTGATTCGCGGAGATGGGGCGACTCTGAAGTGGTGCCCGCCGGAGGGGATGGAAACGCCGCTCAAGGGGCCGTTTGAGATCTGCTCTCCGGTCTTTGTTTCTCCGACCGGGGAGTGGCTCTGGCCGGCATCGACATGGAAGAGTTGGGACGGAAGTGCCGGGCATGGGATGCAGGCGATTGTTATGCATTCTCCCGACGAGGGAAAGACTTGGCCCACTTGGAATGCGGTGATGGATGGACGCTGTGATGGGATCGTCCACTGGGAGCTCAAGCTTGCAAGTCTTCCCGAGGGCCGATTGCTCGCGGTGAGTTGGACTCACGACGGAAAAGCGGGGGTGGATCTTCCAATCCATTACGCACTCTCCGATGACGGAGGGCGTACCTTTTCGGTCCCCGCCTCGACGGGCCTGAATGGTCAAACGTGTACCCCTTTGGTTTTGGACGACGGACGGATTTTTTCTGTCTATCGGCGGACGGATCATCCGGGCTTGTGGGCCCAGATATCGACGGTGGAGGGTGATTCCTGGGTTAACCACGACGAGAAACTTTTATGGGGAGGGGCCGTCCATGCGTCTGGAGCGGGGGGAGAGAATTTGGCGATGACATCGATGAGTGGCCTGCGATTTGGTTTGCCTGTCTCCCTGCAACGGCCCGACGGCACTGTGTTGGTCGCTTTCTGGTGTATGGAGGATGCTATTTCGGTTATCCGCTGGTTCAAGCTTCGCATTCCCTCCTGATTATTCCATGAGCGCCACCGCCGCCCGCGTCCTCCAGCAAATCGCCGCCCTAGGTCCCGTCGACGTGGTCGTCGTCGCCCAGCCCTATCTCGCCATGAATGTCACCCCGGCCACCCTGCGCCGTTACCCCGCAGGACGTGCGGAGCCAGGATCATTGGGCTGATGCTCACCTCGACGTCTTCCGTCACGCCTCCGGACCCCTCGCCAAACACACCCTTTCTCATGACTAATATACTCATTGTAGGCGCCGGCGGCATCGGCGAGCGCCATCTTCGCTGCTTCCAGAAAATCGGTGTCGGCCGCGTCGGCATCGTCGAGTCCCACCCCGAGCGTCGCGCCCTCATCGCCTCCCGCTACCAATGTCCGTCTTACGCCACCTGGAACGAGGCCCAGGCCGACGGCTCTTGGACCGCCGCCGTTGTTGCCACCCCCGCCCAAACTCACATTCCTATCGCCATCGATCTCCTTCAGGCTGGCCTTGATCTCCTCATCGAAAAGCCTTTATCGGTCTCACCCGATCGTCTTGAGGAATTGAAAGCCTTCGACGTCAAGCGGGCCATCCGCGTCGCCTACGTTTACCGCCACATGGCCCCCGTCGCCGAACTCAAGCACCTCCTCGATAATGGAGACTTCGGCCAGCCCCTCTCAGCCCAGGTCGCCTGCGGCGAGGATTTCTCCAAGGCTCGTCCCGATTACGCCAGCCTCTACTACGCCCGCCACGAAACCGGGGGTGGTGCCATCCAGGACGTCCTCACCCATTTTGTCAACGCCATGGACTGGCTCGTCGGGCCCGCCCAAGCCATCCACTGCCTTGCCGCCAACCGCAAGCTCAAGGACGTTTCCGTCGAAGACACGGTGAGTTGTTCTATCCGTCACGCTGGCGGCTGCATCGCGAACTATTACCTCTCCCAGGGCCAGGCTCCTGAGGAAAGCTCCTTCACCATCCACTGCGAAAACGGCTCCCTCCGTGCCGACCTCACTACCGCTCGAGTGTTGACCTTCTCCGCCGGGAGCCCCGAATGGATACCCATCCAATTCGGTCCGTTCGAGCGCGATGACTTCTACATCCGCCAAGCCCACGCCTTTCTCGCTGCCATCAAGGGCGAAAGCGATCCGTCTTGCACTCTCGCCGAGGCCATCCATTCCCTCCAAGGCAATATTGCCGCCCTCGCCTCTGCCCAAACCAATCAACTCATGGAGATAAAGTCATGACTCCCGAAATGTCCACCCGCCTTGGCCTCGACGGTAAGATCGTCCTCCTCACCGGTGGGGCAGGCATTTACGGTCGAGGGCTCTCTTACGATCTGCTCGCCGCCGGTGTCCTTGCCTCCGGCTTTGGCCCTCGCCTTGTGCGAGGCTGGCTACGATGTTCAAGCTGTCCGGGACCTGGGCTTGCGAGAGGCAGAAGACTCTGACATTTGAGATTACGCGCTGGCCAACTAAGTCGCCGCCATCACCAAGGATCAGGATTTTTCTGAACGCCTGTTCGTCAATCGTTCTGCCCCGGTGATCGGCTGGTTGCGGCTCGGTCGCGGGGTGCACCCCGCTCTCTATCCACCCCTTGTCTGGCCTTAAAATGACTCGCAGTTTTTCATCCCCGTCTTTTTCAACTGTCTCCTAAGATGTGGGCGTCTGAGCAGGATTCGAAGCCGGATTCCATTTTCCGGGGATGCGACTTTTGGTTCGGTTTGCTAGCTGGAGAGTTCTAGTCGAATCCGAGTTTTGACGTTTACTGGTGGCTCACAAAAAGGGCCATATACATTCCCTTGAGACGATCGGATTCTTCACCGATGATTAGGGAGTTAAAAACATCAAACTATGAAAACACTATATCAACTCATTCAGCAGAAATCGAAAGCAATTGCGGCAATGGTGGGGATCTTGATTCTCATGCCCATGGATACGGATGCGGCATTGGTCGGGCAGTGGAACTTTAACGAAAACGCAGGTACGAGCAGCGTGGATGCCTCTGGCAATGGCAACAACGCCACCTTGCAAGGAACGGCGGGATGGGGAGCGGGCGCGGTGGTGAATGATTTTGCGTCGACCTTTGATGGAACCTCCGCAACCGTGGATTATGGGACCGACAGTCTGTTTAACTTGGGTCAGAACTACACTTTGGCGATCTGGGTGAATCCTACTGTCCTCGCCGGGGAGCAGTTGTTCTTTGGTAAAGGTTATAACTTCAGTCTAACTTATTTTGGCTCAAATGTTTACTTTTACGGCGGTGGAACAGCCGGTAATGTTCCGTTGGCTGCGGGTGCCTGGAGTTTGGTGGTGGGGGTTTTTGATACCGGTCTGACCACCATTTATGTCAATAATGAGACTCCTGTCATTTTTAATATTGGAACAACCATTCCTGATACATCCGCCATCGCTTTGACCAGCGGGCAGGCTCTCTTTGGAGCAAACTTGTTTCAGGGATCACTGAGTCAGGCACAAATTTATGACAACTCCCTTCTTTCCGGAGACGTGGCGGATTTGTTTGCGGCTGGCCCGGTTGCGATTCCGGAACCGAGTGTCTTGGCTGTTGTGATGCTGGGAGGAATCGTCCTGCTGGGACGGAGGGTTTGCCGTCAGGCCTGAGTCTTGATCGTAACGCATCTCATCCTCTCGGTCGTATCGCACCTTCTCCCATGAAGCTTGGTTTTATTTTTCTGGTCCTGTTCGGCTGGGCCGCTGGGTCTCAGGCGGCGACGCCTTGGAAGCCGGATTCGGATGCGCTGATCTTGCTTCACTTTGATGAGCTTGACAGTGAAGGAGTTACTCCTGACGAGGGAGGTTTTACCGAGGGATTTCGTATCGAACCTGCGAATGTTCCCTCCGCCTTCGCACAAGGTCAGGAGGGATGGGGACGGGCCTTTGATGCCGGAGTCGGAGGGGCCGTCTGCTCGGCTCCGTTGCCCGTCAGTTTTGGACTTTCGCTAGGCACAGAGCTGACCGCGGAGGCGAAGATCCTGGCTGACCGGGAGATACGTGGTCCTGCCTATCTTTTTTCCATCGGACCGAAGGGAACTCTCGGCACTGTTCTGGCGGTGTATCTCAGCTCTCAAACTGAGGTGCACGTCCTGCGGTATGCGAATGGTGCTTGGCGGGACGATATCATTGATCTCGAGGAAGAGATGCCTATCCATGAGTGGGTTCACTTTGCCCTTGTCGTCACTTCGGGACAAGGGGAGTTCCCTTGGACATTTTCTGTGTATCTCGATGGCCGCAAGGTCGGCTCAAAAGGTTCTGAGTTCTTCGCCGGAAGTGAGACGCCTGATCATTCGGTTCTCATCGGTTCATTTGGGACGATCGAGGGTTCTTTTCCTGGGCTGATAGACGAATTTCGCCTCTCCTCTTCGGCGCGCTTGCCAGAAGCCGCTCTCTAATTGTTTGACACAGATTTCCATGACCTCCTCTTCCCGTATTTTGCCTGCGATCTCTGACCAATGGTCAGAACGTGCCAAAGAATTTTCCACCTTGCTGGCTGATGTCGCAACCGACGATTTCGGCTTGGTGCGCACCCATATCCATTTCCAAGAGCGACGGGCCTTGCGGCTGGCTGACTTACCAAAAACAATCCCTCTCACTCCGGAAGGCCTAAGTTCGGTGGACTTTTTATGCTACGAAGATGCAAAAATGGCGACGGGGGCATTTCTGGCTGCTCAGAGTATTCGCTGGGAAGTGACCCGGGAAGAACAGGCGAAAGACCTTGCCCGGACCGCCTTCGAGGCCTTGGTAGAGGTATACGATCTCGGCGCGACCGTCTCGGAGGGATTTTTTCCGAAACCTTATGGGGGAAAGATCAGTCAGGAATTTAGCCGCGACCAATATTTGTTTGTTCTGTCCGGGCTCGCCGCGTATGCGCGGATTTGTGGCGACGATGAGTTGCTATTGATCCGCCGGATGGCGGCCGGCATGGTCGATTTTTGGATGCGGATCGACTACAAACATTCCTATTTCGGTCTCCCTAGTTCTAGCAACCTTAGCGACTTCATGGGGGGGATTTTCCTAGGCATCGCCAGCCATGGCTTTCGGATGGGGGGAGATTCAAGACATTGGCGGGAGTATCTGCGGCTGTTTGGAGAGGAAGGTCTTGACCGGAGGATTTCTATGACTCTGCGTGGACAGTTTCGGGATGGGGTGCCGTATGACGGGGGCATGTATTTTCGGCAAACAGAGAACTCGGTGATGTTGAAATGCATGGCGGTGGACGAGGTTTGGGAAAGTGATCCCAGAAATAGGCCGCTTTGGTCGCATTCCTTAGAAAAATGTTTGGCGGATGATCTCACTGTGGCATTGGATCCCAGCGATGGCCTGACTTTTGGGCTCATTGCCTATGATCTTGCAAGTGATGCCACGCATTTGGTCGATCCAGGGGTGGTGGCAGAACTTGAGAATCCTCTCAATCTTCCGGATTCCACTTGGGCCGGGAGTCGCAAACGTCCGGGAAGTGCCCAGACGGCCTATGCCGCGGCGGTGATTGCCGATCGCATCGGATCCCGCAAAGCACTCGACATTTATCGCTTGATTTTGGATCAGATGACTTATGAAAAATTTCGCTTTGTGACTGTTCCAGACCCCACCCATTTGGTGCCGGATCATGAATGGGAAGGCGATCTTTTGGCCTCCGGACAGATGGCGTACTGGTTGTGGGCCTACTGGTTGGGACGGCAACGCGGATTGCTGGTTTCGACGGAAGATCCCGTCCCCGCATTGGCCGATGAGCCTGCGACTTTTGCTCGGTAGCTTCCCGGGTTTATTAATGATGAAGGAC
>CALBXK010000027.1 GCA_937890535.1 uncultured Spartobacteria bacterium | reverse complement strand
TGGCCAATACCTCACAGCATTATGAGGACAGTGCTCCGGGGTATTTCTTCGGCGACACATTCCAAGTCGGAGGAGTGCGGTTGGACTATTTCTCACGTTTTGACACCGCCACGCGAGTGAGCTTGGAAGACGGCGCGGTCCGATGGGGAAGCCACATCGCCCAAGCCCGTGATGCCGGTGTACGACTCATTCTGTTTGGAGCCGGGGTGGGTGACTCCACGGATGGCGTAGGCTCCCCTCCCACCGACGACTTCTGGTGGATCACCAAGACTCAGCGGTACTACGAGAACCCCGTTCCCGTCACGGGCGGTTCTCCTAATCCGACTCCTAATCCGACGCCGTCTCCGTCGCCGTCGCCAAGTCCCAGTGCAACACCCGCTCCCGCACCGTCTCCCAGTGCAACACCAATTGCCACACCGACCTCAGGCCCAAATGTGACCGTGCAGGTTGGAACGGTGCAGGTCGTTTTCACCGTAACCCAGGATTGGATCAGCGGATTCCAAGGTGAGTTCAAACTCACCAACACCGGCCCACAGACCCTTGCCAACTGGACTTTGGAATTTGACTTCGAACCACGCATCTCCAGCGCTTGGGATGCGATGGTGCAGGCCCAGGGCCCCGAGCACTATCTGACAACGCCGACGAGTTGGAATGGCAGCATCGCCCCGGGCGCATCCGTCTCCTTTGGGTTCCTGGCCAGCCCGGGCAATGTAAAAAATCCGCCGCGGAATATCCGGGTCAATGGTTCTGGCAGCACTCCCACTCCCACTCCCAGCCCGAGCGCCACACCCAGTCCCACACCAACTCCCACCGCCACACCGGTCATTTCCCCCACGCCATCGCCGACCCCATCGCCAACGCCGGTCGGGGGAGGTCCGTCCATCAACGGCCCCAAGATCGTCGGCTATTTCCCGGAGTGGGGCATTTACCAAAAAAACTATCACGTCACCGACATCCCGGCCTCCCTGTTGAATGTGATCAACTACGCCTTCGCTAAACCCACGGCCTCCGGTGATGTGATTCTCTTTGATGAATACGCCGCGACCCAACGCACTTATCCGGGGGACACCTGGGATCAACCGCTGGCAGGCAACTTCCACCAACTGAACAAGCTCAAGGAAAACAACCCCCATCTCATCACCATGATCTCAATCGGGGGATGGACCCTTTCCGGCGAGTTTTCGGACATCGCGCTCACTCCCAGTTCGCGCGACAAATTTGCCCGTTCGGCCGTCGCCTTCATCCAACGCTACGGCTTTGACGGGGTGGATATCGATTGGGAATATCCCGTCGGCGGAGGTCTTTCCTCCAATAAGGTCCGAACTCAGGACAAGCAAAACTACACCCTCCTCCTCCAGGAATTGCGGCGTCAACTCGACACCGCCGGGCGCAACGACGGAAAAAAATATTACCTCAGCATCGCCAGCCCGGCCGGACCCGACACCATGACGCATCTCGAACTTCCGGGAGTCGCCGCCGCCTGTGATTGGATCAACGTCATGACCTACGATTTCCACGGAGATTGGGAGGGCAAAACCGGACACCACGCCTCCCTGCGGGGCACGGGGAGTGGCGATCCTCTCTCCGTTGAATCTGCAGTCGATTCCTATCTCACTGCCGGAGTGCCCGCCGCCAAGCTGGTGGTCGGAGTGCCATTCTACGGACGGGGATGGCAAGGCGTCGGCTCGGAAAATCATGGCCTCTACCAGCCGGCGGCCGGGGGCGCTCCCGGCACCATTCCGCCGGACATGGAATGGCAGTACCGCGATATCCAGGAACGTCTCGTCAACCGCCCTGGCGTGTACAAACGCTTTTGGGACGACACCGCCCAAGCACCTTACATTTATGCGGTGGGCGAGAACAACGGCACTTTCGTCACCTATGAAGATGGGCAAAGCCTGCGCCTCAAGACCCAGCTCGTGCGCACACGTGGCCTCGGCGGGGTGATGTTTTGGGAACTGAGCAGCGATAGTAAAAATCCCGCAGAATCCCTGCTCAAAGTCATCGCCGACGACCTCAAGTAATAGCCACCCCGGGCAAAAAGGCCGAAGGATTCCCTTAATTTGGCTTGCTGGCAATTTTACGGGCGGGAACCGGGTCGGAATCGCTGTTGGAACCCACTGGCATTCCCACAATTTTTCCATCCGGCGGATCGCCTTCCTCCGAATCCGCCGTCATCGCAGTATAGCTCAAACAACTGATCTCTTCGAGGGAAGTTTGTCCGGCCAACACCTGCATAAGCCCCTCCTGATAGAGGGTGAGCATTCCCTTCTGAAAGGCAATTCGGCGCATTTCAGACTGGGGGGCATTGCGGGCGATAAGATCTGCCAGGGAGTCATCCAAGGGACACATTTCCATCAACGCCATCCGGCCGTTGTAACCGGTGTCAGCGCATTCCGGACATCCTCCCTTGGTGGATATCGAGGTGACCTCCTCGGGAACCGTAATTCGATTCGCGTGAAAGATCGTTCGGACTTCCGGCGTCAACGGTGCGGGCTTCTTGCAAAATGTACAAAGCTTGCGGGCCAGACGCTGCGCCTGGGTCAGAGCGAGAGAATCCGCCAACAGATAAGGTGGCACTCCCATGGCAATGAGACGACTGACGGCGCGCAGACAGTCGTTGGCGTGGAGAGTCGTCAGCACAAGATGTCCTGTGAGGGCGGCATTGATTGCGGCCGTGGCCGTCTCCTCATCGCGACACTCCCCGATGAGAATCACGTCAGGATCGGCTCGCATCAAACGGCGCAGACCTTCGGCAAACCCAATTTCGTTGTGGGGATCGGTCTGGGTCTGATTCATCCCCTCGATCTCGTATTCAATCGGATCCTCAATGGTGTGGATATTGATATTGTCCGCGTTGATGCTGTTGAGCAGGGCGTAGAGCGTGGTGGTTTTTCCACTGCCGGTTGGACCAGTGATCAAGACCATCCCCTGATCCCGACTCATGGCGGAGGTGGCCAGATCCGTCTGTCGCTGTGAGAGATTGAGGTCAGAGAATTTTTTCACCCCATCCTGTTTGTCGAGGAAACGGATGGTGATTTTTTGCAGGTCCTTGCGACAGGGAATGGCCGAGACCCGGCAATCCACCCGGCGTTTACCCAGGGTGAGGGAAAATTTCGCATCCTGGGCATCCTGGCGCCGCTGGCCCATGTTGGCGTAATTTTTGATCAGACTGATAAATCGGGGAAGCATCTCTTCCGGGCAGGAATGGATGACCTTGAGTTCACCATCGATGCGGGCGCGAAAACGGGCCGTGTTGTAAAATTTTTCAATATGAAGATCGCTGCCACGTCCGGTGATGGCCCGGTAGAGGATCCAGTGCATGACCTGCTCTGGGGTGGCATTGATGCTGGAGGGATTGATGCGCTGCACGTCCTGCATGTCGATCTCGACCAGATTGGCGGCATCCGAGTGGGTCAGTTCCCCCTGCTGGGCAACGGTAGCCGTCGTGACGGAACGTCCACGCTCCCGGCTCATGAGAGCGGCGATTCCCTCCTTCTCCGCCAGCACGGTGCGAAAACTGAGAGCATCGTTCCCGCCCGAGAGCCACTCATCCTCAAAGGCAAAATTGTTTTTTTCCGGCGAGAGAAGGTAAACAACCTTGTGTCCGCAAAACAGGGGATACACCCCGTGTTTTTCCAGAAGCGCTTCCGGAAACATGGTCTGAGGCGGGGCGGACTCCGCACTGAAGCAGGGTTCCAATGTTGCCATGTGGTACAAGGCGAGCCCGAGATTTCGAGAAAGATTTTTCAGGGCCCCATAATCGGCGGGAGAACTGGGAGAGAGCTTCTGCCGCTCTTCTTCCAATCGGGAACGGACCCCGTCGTCCCCATCATCGAAGGGATACTCTTTTAGCAGCCAATCGAGAATACGTTGCAGACCTTGATCGCGGGGAAGCTGCTCGGAAAGAGTCACAGCCTCCTTGGCCTCAAGGGGCGTGAATTCCAAACGCTCCATGATGTCCTTGCGCAATGCTTCATACTTCGACTTCGGAACGATGACGGGAATGACGAATTCGATGGGAATCTCCCAAAGTGCGGCCGAGGCCGGATTGTAATGAGCAAAAATCAAGAGCGGTCCGACATTGCCGACTGGCATCCAAGCTTCCTTTTCCTCGCACCCGGACACTGCCAAGCGCCGAAAGACAGCCTCTGCCCGCGTCGAGCAGCCGGCCCGAGGAGACTCCAGGGGCAGAATTTGAAACACTCCGGCCAGCCACTCCAAAGCCTCTTCCTGCGGAACCCCATTGGCCTGGGCCAGCGCCTTGTGCAATTCCACGTCGTTGGCCGGTTTTTTCTCCGCCTTGTATCCGGCCCCAATCAGGGCCTCCTTAAGCCATTTCCAGTCTTTTTCAGTCATTTAGGGTGCCCCCACAGGTTGATAATTTAAAGCAAAACTGGCCCGGGTGCCACCAGCATGCATGCCAGCCAGATCCAACCCGGTACCTTCCATGCCGGGGGAAAGCACTTTGAAAACGCGTCCATTCCACGAAGCGCGATAGGTTTCGGCACTGTCGCTGGAGACAACGCTCAGGGTCGGTTCCAGATACGGTGACCCTGCAGACGGATTGACCGCCGCGCGGTATTGTAAGGAACGAACGATGGAAATTTCATCATCGGATCCTCCGGTCGCATCCAGAACCAATTCCCAATTCGCCTGATTGAAGCGCAACACAGCCTGATTGAGTTCCTCCAAATTGACCCCAGAAGTTGCCTCCTGAGCCGCCGGTATCACATTGGTGATCGACGGGATGAGCACTGCCACCAGGACGGAAATCACGCCAATCACCACCATAATCTCCACAAGCGAAAAGGCTCGCTCGCCTTGATTGGCGAGCCCCGGTCGGTGGCAACTGCAGGACGAACTATCCATCGTCCTCAGTTGGTGTTCTTGGTGTAGGTGACAGACTCCAAGTCCATGATATTGGCGGGAAAGGTAAACGTGTATCCCGCCGGCACATAGTCTGTCAGGTTCGTCGAAGAGAAGGCGAGATGCGATTGCACCAAGCCGTAGCGGCCCGCATTGTCCGCGCCTACCCAAGAATTTGAGGCACTGGTGCCATTGGCACTCAAATAGGCGGCCATGGCGATGTTGAGAGCCTCGACACGGGCTTCAGCATGGTTGTCTTCGGCATCCCCCTTGATTTGAACAAGGTTGGGGACAGCCAAAAAGACGACAATGCCAATGATGGCAATGACGGCCAACATCTCTACGAGGGAAAAGGCCTGCTGCAATCTGCGAAGTGGGGGAGAAGTTTTCATGGATTCATCTAGTCAGCGGACACCATTTGCACCGTCGGATAATTCGTCGCGGCCCAGGCGGTGAATTGTAATTTTTGACCGATCTTTGTCATCGCCTCGGATTGCACGTTGTCGGGAGAAGCCGTAAAATCTGCCATGTGGGTGGAGGTGAGCGGATCGAGATATGAAGAGATGAGAGTCAGCTTATTGCTATTGGCGTTGTAGGATGCCCTGGCGGTTGACAGGCTCCCAGAGCCGCTGGATGCCCCGGCAATCCAGGCATTCAAGGCCTCCTGCATGACGGCCTGCTGCTGACGAGCCATGGCTGTATGCGCATCCCCAGAGGCATTGGATAGTGCCGTCACCACCAACGCACTCATGATGCCAATTACAGCAATGACCAAAAGCAGTTCGATGAGGGTGAACGCTGCTGGTCGTCGGCCAGAATTCGCCGGAAGTTTCATGCCACTCATTCTACCGCCAACCCCCTTATATTCAATAAAAAATGTTATCTCATACCATGCAACTGGTGCCTCAGGAGCGAGACTCTGATGTCATCTCCGCAGGGAGGCCAAAGGGAGTCGCTATCCACTCAACGGCGTTGCCCGATCCTCTCATAAACACAAACTGCCGGGTGAATTCGAGAGCGAATCTTAATATGCCGGCTCGTAAATGACAGCCCCATTGGTATCGGGATTATCGACCAGAAATGCCCCAGCCGCCACTTCTTCATTTGAAGAGAGAGCGGAAACCGCAAAGGGAAGCTCCTCACCGTTCATTACGGCCGTCACCCCTGGCGGCTGCAAAACGGTCACCGAATTAGTCGTGGAGAGATCATTGGTGGCTCCCGCCGCCTTGGCCGCGGCGGCAACACTTGCGACGGTTTGGGCATTGCGACGGTCTTTCTGATAATTCGCCTCCACGCCGATATTCAATAGACTGGGAAGGGCCAACGCCGCCAGAATGGCGATTATAGCGATAACGACAAGAAGCTCAACGAGACTGAAGGCTCGTTGCGATTGCCTGGGAGACAAACCGACACTCATGGAATTACTTGCTAACCAGAAGTGCCTCAGAATGCAAACCTTATTCTGCAACTGGTCGCATGAACGTTGCAAGCTGAGATCCTGAGCGGGAGAGGGAAGCCTCGCCTCCCCCATTTTCGCTTTCTTTGGGTGGCATGCAGTTTTCGAGTGCCTCTCCTGATCTTCACAATTCCAAGGCGGAATCGTTCCGTCCTGATTGGAAACAGCTCAGGAAAACGCGGCAATTTTCAAACCGTCGGCCTGCAATGGATCCGAAAAACTTTTTGGTGACCCAATATTGGATAGGGAATATTCACTGACATATTCGTGCAACGTTGCATGAATTAAATACAAGTATTCCCCATCAATGAATACAGGATCGTTGAATTTGCGGACGGCGAAGGATTACCGCAAGCTGACCAAGTTATGAAAAACCAAAAAAACAAAACATCCATTCAACGGGGCTTCAGTCTCGTTGAGCTCCTAGTCGTTATTGCCGTGATTGCGATCATCGCAGCCATTGCCATTCCTAACATTGCCAACATCACCCAGCAGGCCACCGTTTCGAAAGATAAACGCAATGCCCAAAACGTTGCCTCGGTGGCTTCCGCAGCGAAAGCCGCCGGAGTAGCCGACGATCTCAGCGATACGGGAACTGTAATTGGGTTGCTCGAAGGAGGAACTCTCATAAATGCGACGGGAATGAAATTTGGCATTTCGCCACTGAGTGACGCTGAAGAGACCGGAGCAATCCTCTATCTAACGGCTGGCGACGATGCGGACAGCGCCGTCCTTTACAGTCCAGGTTCCTAAGAAATCGAATTTTCGATCTCTAAAAAATCGGGCGCCCTCAAAAAACTGAGGGCGTCTTTTTTTGTGGTGATCGCTTGGGCCACCCGCTATGGGGAGGGAAGATTGCTGGAATTTTACGGACAAGGGAAATGATACCATGCGTTGCGAAATGAATCTGCGGTCGTTCGCTGCTGTTTTTCTCGTTGGGTTTGTGATCGGGTTTCCCCTTGTGACCGCGCCGACGCGTTGGGGAAGCAACCAGAATGGGTTCGGGGCCTTGTTGGGCGCAGCGACTTTGGCAGCGCTGCTTTTGTTTCTCCGAGTTCGCTCCGAACCCCTGCGCTGGACTTCGGGCCCTCGGATCGCTGCCGTGTTGGGCTTCGTCTCCCTCGTGTACAGCCTGGGGCTCCTTGGAGCGACCTATGGGCTTCTCCGCCCGGATTTTGTTTTTTTTGTCCCTCTGTCCTTCGGGGTCGCGATCATGCTCCTGCGCCCAGGATTCTTAGAAACGCTCATTTCACGAAAGCTTTGTCTGTCGCTCACGGCTCTGGTGCTTGTGACTGCGGCAGCCTGTCTCCTAACGACGCACCAGCACATTGCCCTCTTAGGCAGTCACAATCGGAGAACGGGGTTCCTCACTTTTTTGGGTTGCGTGACGCTTTTTTTCTTGGTGGTGACGTTTGTCCGCTCCGGCCGCACCAAACGCTGGATCCTGATCGCGATGGTCTGCGGAGCGGCCCTCGTTTCTCTGCTTGCGCTCTGGCAGTTTTTCGATCCCGGCGGCTCGGCCCGGCGTTGGTTTTATGATCTGAACACCGACCACCGCCCGATGGGCACGATGGGCCAACCCAATTGGTTCGGAACCTACTTGTGCCTCCTCCTGCCCCTGGCGGCGGCCCAATTCCTTGTGGCCCGAACTTTCGCCGCCCGATCAGTCGCCTTGTGTTCCTGCGCCCTGATCTTCGCATCCCTCCTGGTCTGTCAGACCCGGGGAGCCTGGGTTGCCATGGCTTGCTTTTTGGCCTGGCTGGCCATTCGCCATCGGTTCGCCTGGCGAAAGCTTCTCCCGCTCTTTGCGGCTTTGGCCCTGGTGGCCACCATTCTTCTCCCCTGCAAAAATTGGGAAATTTATCGCCGGGTCACAACCTTTGGTAAGGAAATCGATCGGGCCAGTGAGGGGTCTCCCGGCACCGGATCTTCGCGCTTCGGATACTGGATCTACGGGTTCGAACACCTTCCTCCTCATCTCCTGATCGGAGCGGGGCTGGATACCTACGAGGAAGTCGGGGCCCATGACGAAACGCCACCGCCGATCGATAAAGCCCACTCGATCTACTTGGAATACGCCCTCACCCTGGGGCTGCCCGGCCTCGCACTTTACCTGATCTTCCTATGGGGATGCGTGAAACATTCCACTGGCACTCCCGAGAATCTCATCTCCTGGGGCCTGAAGGCATCAATCGTCACCTACCTGATTCAAGGGCTCTTTATCCACGATACCATTCAAAGTTGGCCGCTGCTTTGGGTCATTGCCGGATTGGCGGCCTCTCGGGAAGCTCCCCTGCCAGCCAGCCTGGGGGAATGAGGGTTATGGGACGCTTGGCATAAAGGAATATTGCCCTTTCGTTCTGCCGAGCTATTTTCGCGATATGATCATTAAAGCCGTGGTTCACAAAGCAGACGAGGGTGGCTTCTGGGCCGAAGTTCCAGCCCTTCCCGGCTGTGTCACGCAAGGAGAAACGGCAGAGGAGATTAAGGCCAACCTCCATGAGGCCGTTGAATTGTGGCTAGAAGCTGGCGATCCTGAACCAACTCAGAATCAAGAAGATCAGATTCTAGAATTTGCCGTTTGAAGCAGATTTCCGGCAAAGAACTTGCAAAAGCCGTCCTGAATAAAGGATGGAGAACGGCCCGCGTGAAAGGAAGCCATCATATATTCACCAAGTCAGGCCATCGCGAACGAATCGTCATTCCAATCCATGGAAATCAGCCGTTGAAGATTGGACTTTTGCGCTCGCTGATGAAGATCGCTAATCTTACGGAAGACGACGTGTAAGAGTTTACCTTGGGTCAGGGTTCGATGATGTGATTACGAATGGCGTACCGCACCAGCTCGCTGATGGAGTGGAAGCCGAGCTTGCGCATTACCGCCGCCCGATGGGTCTCTGCCGTTTTAACGCTGATCCCCAGGGTGGCCGCAACCTCTTTGTTGCCTTTTCCCTCCGCCAGGAGTTGGACGATTTCCCGCTCCCGGGCGCTGGGTTTCTGCCGACCATCCGCAGGCGCATGAGGAACGTCCCTGTTCATAAATCCCTCCATGATCACTCCGGACAATCGTGAACTGAAATAAGGGGAACCTCCCGCCACGGTGCGAATGGCAGCCACCAGGTGGCGGCCCGCATCAGATTTCAAGAGATAACCATGCGCACCGGCACGAAAGACTTCGTGCACCAGTTGTTCGGCTTCGTGCATGGTGAACATGAGAATTCGCATCTTGGGGCAGGCTTTTATGATCTGCCGGGTGGCCTCGATCCCGTTGAGACCGGGCATGCTGATATCAAGCACGGCAACATCCGGTTGGAGGCGAATGACAAGATCGACAGCATCCCGTCCGATGGTTGCCTCGCCGCACACTTCCATGTCCTCCTCGTTCTCAAGTAGATTCTTTACGCCTTGGCGGACAATCTCGTGATCATCGGCGATAACAATTTTAAGAGTCGGTGGAGGCATGCAGGGGATCGATGGTGAGCCGGATGTTGAGGGTGACGCCTCCGGCGGAATTTTCAATGTCGAGTTTCCCTCCCAAATTAGCGAGCCGCTCGCGCATCCCGGCCAATCCGACACCGGGAGAAATCTCCGGAAAATTTTCCGGTCCCTCGCCACGCCCCGGTTCTTCGCCTTCGAAGCCGGCCCCGTCGTCCCGAATTTGCAAATTCAGAAAGTCGCCCTCGCTCTGCAGGGTCACCCAGACGTGACCGGCCCCGGAGTGCCGGTACACATTTGTCATCGCCTCCTGCACGACCCGGAAGAGCGGCATCTCGATATCCTGATTCAAGCGGGGAAAGTCCTCATCGATCTCCACGAACACCTCAATCCCAGTACGTTTAGCGAAGCCATCGACAAACCATTTGATGGCAAAGATCAGTCCGACCTCGTCGATCAACGGGGGATGGAGAAGGTAGGAGATATTGCGCAGCTCACGCGAACATTCCCCGGCGATCTCGCGGGTCTCGGCCACCAGTTTGGCGGCCCGGTCCGAACCTCCGGCGACCATCGGTTCCAACAAACTCATATTCATCTCCATGGCCGAAAGATTTTGCGCCGTCGAGTCGTGCAACTCGCGCGCGATGCGCCGACGCTCGTCATCCTGCAAGCGCAACAATTTGGCCGAAAGCTTTCGCAATTCCAGCTCGCCGTGCACCCGATCGCTGATATTGCGAAAATTCAATTGAATAAACGTCTGCTCCGCGGCCTCATACTCAGAGCACCGCAACTCGACAAAAAGGGCGGTGCCGTCCCCCCGCTCCAAGCGGCATTCATCACGGAACGGAGCCCGTTGGTCCCCGGCTGGATGCGAACGCCGGAAATAGTTCACCATATCCAGACAGGGAGCGAATACCGCCAGATCGCCAAGGGGTTGATCCAGCACCTCAGTGCCGGCCAACATCAGCATCCGACACATTCCGGGGTTGATGTCCGAAATCCGCAAGGTCTTCGACTCCACCACCACAATCCCATCGGAGGCGGCTTCAAAAAGACCGCGAAACCGACGTTCCGATTCCAGCATCTGGGTCTGCGCCTGGACCTGAACGGTGATGTCCGCCGCCACCCATTGCCCGCCGACACATTCCCCGCCCACGGAATAGTTTTTTCTCAAGGTGCTTCGAAACCAGAGCGGCTCCGCATTCGGGAAAGTGATTTCATGGGTATAAATTGCCAGGGACATTTCAGGGGAGAGGGAGCGAAAGCGATCCATCAAATCCGTACCCGCCGCCTCCGGGAGAAGGTCCCGAACCAAGCGCTCAGTGGCGGCCAGAGCCTCGAGCCCCAGCATACGGGCAAACACCTGATTGGCAAACCCGACCCGACCGTCGGCATCGAAGCGACATATCATTTCCGTCTGATCTTCGACCACGGCCCGGTACTGGGACTGGGTCCGCTCCAACAGCAGAGCCAGGTCTTCAATGCTTCGGGCCAAGGTCCCCAATTCGTCTTCTCCCTTGAAATTCAGTCGGACGGGAAGACTCCCCGAGCGTTTCTCTTCCTCCAGCAGCCGGGTCAGACGGGTGATACGGGTCAGGATCGTCCGATCAAGAAGCGCCCAAACCACCAGAACCAACGCCCCCCCCGCCAGACAGATTCCAGAGAGAAAGATTTGAATGGCGCGCAAGCCCTGTTGGCGCAGAGGGCGCTGCTGGGAGATGCTGATGTAGCCCAGTGGATCACCCGACAGGCCCTTGATCAGACGGTAGCCGGTGATCTGACTGATATCTTCGGTCTCGATGACGATTTCCTGTTCATTCAGCAGTCGCATCATGTCCCTTCCTTCGCCTTCATTGATTGTTGTGTCCTTGAACAAATTGAATCGGATCGCTGCGGAAAAGAGTCCTTCAAAAAATCCCCAGGTCTTCGGGCCAACGACCTTCCCTCCCACCAGCAACCCGCCTGGAAAATTCCGCAACGGAGACTTAACCGTGCGGACGACGAGTGAGCACAATTTGCCATCGATGACGACATAGCCAACCTCCGGGTCGATTGCGGATTCTCGGGTCGCCCTCCGCTCGAGAGATTCGGTGACCCGCTCGCCACCCCGAAGAAACACGCGGGTCGCCTCGTCAGCGCAAATCAAATTCCGTACTCCTCCCTCGTGGTCGTAAAGGACAACAAAGTCGACCTGCGATTCCCGCAAGACCTCCGGTCCCATCGTTTCCGTCCCGGCCGATGCCAATTTATGCGTCGGGCCCAACAACGCATTGTGCATAAAATCTGAGCGGGCCCATTCGGTCACCCACACCGCCAGCGGCCGCGTTTCCCGATCCATTACGACGGAAAACCTCTGCAGCATCGACTTCATCTCACGCTCCTCGGCCTGGTTGAACACCCTGAAGATGATCAACTGGGTCAATGCCGCCACCGCACCCAAGAGCAAGAGGGACGCAGCCAGAAAAATAGCCAGCGCCTTGGAATAGACCGTGCTGGTAAAGAAATTCACGGAGCCGCCCGCTGCGCTGTCGGCACCTTTCCGCCAGGTTTCTTTGGCAGGATGACCTTACTCAGATTAAAGATCGGGCCATAGATGGCATAGACGAGGAACCCGACAATGATGGCCAGGAAGACCAGAACCACCGGCTCCAGGATCTTGTCGATCTGCCCGGCAATCAGGTCCAGGTCCTCCTCATAATCAAAGGCAATTTCTTCCAACATTTCGTTCACCCCCCCGGTCTCTCCCGCCATTTGCACCACAGACGCAACCGTGCGCCCATCGGGCCCCAGGCGATGGGATTCCATGAGAAAACTTTCGGGCAGGGACAATCCGTCCACGATATGATCGCGAACAGCGATAAAAAAGCCCTCGAATTCGACATGATTGGAACTTTTGGAGGAGATTTCCAGGGCCGTGACGATTCGGACATTGGACTGCAGGAGCAGGGCCAGAGTCCGGAAACTCACCATGGCTGCAGATTTGCGAATGATGTTTCCAACCGTGGGCAGGCGGGTGAGAAAAATCTGCACCCTCGGAATACTGTAGATGCGCGACCAATAGCGAAAAAGGAAATAGAGTCCCAAAAAAGGAATCGCGGCCAGATAGGGTTGATGGATCAGGATCTGG
Organism: uncultured Spartobacteria bacterium; assembly: GCA_937890535.1. Lineage (GTDB taxonomy): Bacteria > Verrucomicrobiota > Verrucomicrobiia > Chthoniobacterales > Terrimicrobiaceae > CAMASH01. The sequence continues at coordinate 12,160 of CALBXK010000027.1, read as the reverse complement.
GAAAACTTCATCATCATCACGGTCGCAAAGGGCAGGGTCGCGTTCATCGCTCCATAGAGCTGCGAAATCGCTGGCACAAGGGTGAAACTCATCACGATGGTCACCACCACCGCAAGGACGAGCACGATGGCGGGATAGATCAACCCCGACTTGAGCTTCTTGAGCACGCGCTGGGATTTTCGTTGGGAGTTGGCGATTTGGCGAAAGACCACATGCACCTGTCCAGATTCCTCCCCGGCGCGAATCAATGCCACCACATCCTCCTTAAAGAGATCCGGGTGCATGGCGAAGCAGTCGCTCAGCTTGTCTCCATTGAGAATGTGATGCGCGATGTCTGCCACCGCCCCCCGATATCGCGGCGTCTTGAGGCGGCTGGCCAGAAGCTCCATGCTCTTGACCGCTGAGATGTTGCGCTCCAGACAGCGGGCCAGACCACCAAAAAAGATCGCCGATTCCTCCGTGCCTGGCAGTGGGGTGGTGACGCGATGCACCGCCTCGTCGATACCATCAACATCCGTTACCACCACCGATTCATTCGGGGCCTTACCCGCACCCAAGATCGCCCGGTCATCGTCGTCGGTGTCCACCACGACATCAAAGGACTTGGAAGTATTGACGTTGGTAAGGGTAACTTTCTTGAGCATGGGCGTTGCGAAAAATTATTGAACCACAGGGAGGACCGAGAACACAGCGAGAAAATTCAGCGGGTGGTGGGTCGCGCCAGTGTGATTGTGTTCGTGCGGCTCCCTTCGCTACAGACCAGGACGCATTCGATGGTTTGCATACTGGCCGCCCCACCAACGTTGGTCGTCGCTTCGTTCTGGAACTGAAGGGTCATCTCGCTGGCCTTGTAGGGAAGCAGCTCATTGGTAATCACCGTCGGCGTAAGGCCAAGTTGATAGAGGCGGCCGGCCTGCTCCTGGATATTGAATGCCTCAGCGACCCGGGCATTGGATTTTTCCTGCGCCACCATCGTCATGGCCAGGGAAGCAGCCGCTGCAATCCCAATAACGAGGATTCCCCCCGCCACCAGGACTTCAATCAGGGTGTAGCCCCTACAAATAACTTGATAGGTCTTCCTTGTCATTGTCGGTAGGTCTCCAGCCAAACAATGCGATCCGCGTGGCGCGAGAGCAATCTGGGATCCGCGTCCCGATAGACATCCACATTGCCTCCGGTGACCCCAACCGAAGCATCGGATCGCAAGCCCCCGATGAGTTGCAAGTCACCCGCCAAGCTCCAGGCAAGCGGGGTATTTTCCATCACCCCCGCGAGGCGCCACCGACCGGCCGTCGTTGTCGAAATCGTCACTGTGCCGGGAGGATCATTCGCCTTCCTCACAGCCAGATACACCCGTCGGTTGCTCTGCCCAGCAAGCTGAATCGACGTCAGATTCCGGATGGTGGCCCCGTCCTGCACACAAACGATCAACAATCCGGCGCGCGAATCAACCTCCACTCCCTCGGCTTTGTCATCCGTCGCGCTGGAGAAATAGTCCGCCGTCGCCAAGAGATCCCCCTGCAAGATAAGAGCCGATACGTCGTTGGTGACATAGATGAGCTGACTGCTTGCAACCGAAAGATCAATTGTCACCGTGCCGGCACCATCGCTGGAAACGCCAAGGAACGGCGTGCCGGTCGAACTGAACGCAAGGTCAACATCCGCGTCGGTTCCGGTATAAACCAGGATCGGAGTTCCCGACGACCCTGCGGCCTTGTAGCGAAGCCCGGCGCCCGTGGGATCGATCACTGCGATGCTGCCATCATATCCAAGCCCGCCACCTGCGGTCCCCGAGGTCACAGGGGGAAAAGCAAAATTTGACATCAATAAAGGTTGTCCGGCCCCATTGAGCAACGGCGTCATGGAGGGAAGGCTGACGGTCGGAGTTTGATAGGTTCCGGCGGTCTGTGCGAAGGCATTCGGCGAATTTGGCACCCACACGACGGTATTTTCGGCAATGCGCAATCCGGTAGAAACGATGATTTGGGTGCCCGCCAAAATCGTGGGCTTCTGCGAGGTGAAAAGATCATGTCCAAAGATCGGACTCCCCGCGCGGGTTTGAAAATCCCAGGCAATCGTCGTGTCCCCATCGGAGAGATTCGCCGAAATGTTCAACCCATAGCCGTCGGCACCTCCTGGCGAAAAGACATTTAGGTGCGTGGGTGGATCCACCACGACCAAGGGGGAGCCTGTCGTGGTTCCGGTGAGCGCAAAGGCAGCCCAACCATTGGCCAGCGCGAGGCTGGTGGCACCCCCATAAGTGCCGGGCAAGACATTTTGCAGAAGGTACTGGCGGGCCAGCAGGCGGCTATTTTCCAGCACCAGCCGTCGATTGATATTATCACCCAATTGTTCAGTCGCGAGAACCCGGGTCGCCAGCACCCGCACCCAACCGGCCAAGAGCAATGCCCCGACCGCCAGGACAATGAGGGCGTAGATAATCACCGATCCGGATTGGCGGCAGGAGAGGGTATCCTGGTGTTTCATAGGGCAGGGAACATGGGAAGCACCATGAAGAGGGAGGTGCGCCCGGTCATTGCACCATAGGCGGAGCGAGGCCCACTCCCAAAGGTCTCAGCCGTCACTTCCTTCAAGGACTCTGCGGCAGGGTCCGGCCACCAAACCATGAAAAAAGGAAGATTGCCGGCCACCTTCATCAAATCATCATTCCCTTCCACTGTGGCCAGGCGAGCCGCCCGCTCAAAACTCGCAGCCACGGGGAGGAAGTCCACCGTCCCTGCGGAAACGGGATAGAACACATCATAAAAATCCGTGCAGATGGTGCCCTGATACCGGCGCACGGAGGCATAGGTGCCCGCCGGGCTCGTGGCCTCAACAAAATCCACTTCATAAGTGGCAATGACGGCAAGTTCTGTTGTGTCTTGGGAGGGCTCGAGAATATAAATCGAAAGGTTCTGAGCCGGGGCCGTCCCGCGATAGGACGAAAAGGTTCCAGCCGTCGCGGGCACCGCCGCTTCCAAGTGAGTCAAGAAAGCGTTGGGGGTGTCGAGACGCCTCGCATCGTAAGTGGGATTGATGGGGATCGAGGTCAGACGGGTGCTGCTGTCAGTCTGCGCCGTACGTGACAGGCAAAAGACGGCACTCGCCTGGCTCACGTCCTCATAGAGACTGTCGCGAAGGATCTCTGCCTTGGCCGCCCGCCCATAGCTAGGGGCGAAATACGCACCCGTATCTGTGGCAGTGACACTGTATTCGTCGTCCCCATAAAAGGCGTTCAGCACCCCAGCGGACAACGTCACCGTGTCGTAGGAAGCGGACCGGCCCACCGAATTTATGATCGTCCCGTAGGAAATCGCCGCCACCGTGATCACACCAGCCCCAATGGCCAAGGCCATGAGAAACTCCACAAAGGTGAAGCCCGCATGGCCGCAAAAATTCTTAATCCGTGGGTAATTTGGATCCATGATCCTTGAGGACTCCATCAAATTTGATGTCCCCCTCCCCGGACACCGATGGGGAATGACCGCGCAGCTTGTATCGCACCACCGGAACCAAATCGATGGCAAGGAGGATCTTCCGGTCGCCAATCGTCCCGTTTTCCTCCATAAAACCCAACTCCACCTCATCATCACTCACCGAGACCACCTTGAGCCGCTCGGTTTGACCTGAAATCAGGTCCGGAAGGATTTGTCCTGCCGCCACCATATGGGAACCCAGGAGCACCTTGGTCACCCCATAGCCACGAGTCATCCCGCCCAATGGCAGGCTCTGAATTGCGCCCCGGAGGCGGGTCTCCTCGCTTTCAACGACCAGCACAACTTCCGAAGGGGCCTGCTGCGTGCGTTTGCCAAACGGATTCGGCTCGGAGTCGCTCACCACGACAGGTTTTTTGTCCTGGGGAAGCAGACCAATATCGGACGGGGCGGCTGACAATGTCGCCATCGACGTGAATAAGATCGTTAGGAGAGCAGCGCGGATCATCGGGTGTTCAGGATGGGTTGTTCCAGCACCAAGCTCAATGTGAGATCTTCAGCACCGGTTCCCTGGCGAGCATTGATGCTGGTGATGCGCATGGTGGGCAGGTCTGCTTCCAAACGGCCCAGCCAATTGAGCAGATTGGCGTAATTGTCCTCAAAGGTTACATCCGCCCGCATCAACTTCGGGAGGGTGCTGTTCTTTTGCGAGATGACGGAATACCGTTGGGAAAGGCTCAAAAGATCATCTTCCTTGATCTTCAACGAAATTTTCAATTCGGCGTTCTCGGAGGAATCCACGGCCTCGAAGTAGGGTTGCCAGAGATTGAGGTAATCGATGAGCCCCTTGGAGCTATTTTTCAGTTCCGTCAGTTGCTTTTGTTCCAGCCTCAACTGAGTGCCCGATTTGATCGCGGCACGCTCGGCCGCGGCCGCTCCGGACTGCAGCTTGATCATGCGATTATTCATCCAGATGGTACCTTGGACCAGACCGATGATGACCAGGAGCACCACCACACACGCCATATGTTTTTTGTTCATGATCCGGCCTCCTCCGCTGCTGTTTTTTCATTTTTACGTGCCGAGGAATCCTGCCAGATCAAGGTTGCCTTATAATCAAATTCCCCATTCTCCACGGTCTGCTGAGGCGAAAAGGCTCGGAAACGCAAGTCAGCGACTTTGGCAAGCGTCAGATCCAGTTGCCGGGCAGAATCACTGGCCAAGCGAATGGAAAACTTGATTTGGGTCGGATTGTCGGCGGGGCGGTCGAGACGCAGGCTGAGGAGGGAGGATCCGGGTTCAATGCTCCGGGCGATGGCAACCAGCAGGGGTTGGAGCGGGCGCGAGGAATCCAGCCAAGCCAAAATATCTGACGCTTTTTTGGCTTCTTTTTCGCGGGCCTTGCGTTCCCCTGTGGCGGTCGCGATCTCCGCCTTTATACCCTTGTCGCGAGCCAGGGACGCCTCACGGTCCTTGTCCGCCTGACTCAATCGAAGAACAAAGAGCCCGTTGAGCAGGATCGCAGCCGCAATCGTCAAATAGAAGACAATGGGCAAAATCCGTAAATAGACCGGCAGGGGCGGGCTGATCCCCTTCCGATCCGTCTTAAAGTCGTCAATGGTCCGCGCGTGAATTTGCATTTAGTTTTGCACCATCAGGGTGTTGAGAAGATTAGGCTGCGACAGATCGTTTATTTTGTGTCCGGAAAAGAGACGCCCGAGCCCCTCCACCATTTCGGGGAGAACAGTATCGCCAACAAAAACAATTTCCATACCGGGAGTCACTTTTTGGTTGAAGGGAGCCAATAATTCCAAGGCGGCATCGACGGTGTCTTCATAGACATCGGTGCGGGAACGCAATTCCATCCAGCGATCTTCATCCTGCACCAGGGCGCAAACCGAACCCTGGCAGCAAATCACATAGAGACAGCTCAAGGGCTTATCGCTCCCCTTGATCGTATTGGTGAAACCCAGGGCATGACGGAGCAAAATATAGGTTCCACAACAAAACCGCCCGACCCGCAGACCGGCCGCTCTTAATTGGGTTTCCAGTTTACGAATATTGTCCTCATCGCAAGCCAGGAGAATACTGGAATTTGTTTCCGGGCTATGGGTCACCGCATAGCGCTTGCCTTTTTCGTAACGGGCTCCCAAAACGCTGCGAGGATTTGTCTTAATGATCTCTTCACTGCCGGGCCGCCGCGACAAATTCGTCTCCAGGCTGATGACGTAGCAGGTATTGATGGAGACGGCGCATTGGCCATCTTCGGTCGCGTCCTTCAACTGCAGGATCACCTGCCCGAGCAATTCGCTGGGTAGTCCCCGTAAGACATCTCCTTCCCCGGGCTGCCCATTGCGCTGAATCCCCCGCCAAGTCAGGGCATTTCGTCCTACGCTCAAAAATAATGAGCGACGGTTGGGAAATCGCCGTCGCCAAATTGCCGAAGGATCGTCCGACTCCGGGCGAAAGGCGGAAAAATTAAGAACGGAGAAAATGTCGTGAGTCGTCATCGTGCAATCTCCGGTTGGACCTCCAGATAATCCTCGATCTCTTCCCACGAATTCCCGGCCAAGCGGACTCCAACCGCCGCTCGGAAACCCTCGGCCTCCCGTAACTCCACGCTTTTGGAAAAATTATACATCCCTCGCTTCCAGCCGGTCTCCAGTTCCTGATCGATTTTTTTTAAAGTCTCCCCGTCGAATGATATTGGTCACGCCATCGTATTGTAGCAAAACTTCGTGAATGGGAAAGCGTTTGCTTTTCTCCTGATCCAAAAGCAGGCGTTGACACAAGACCAATCGCAGGGTGTCGGCCAGCGTTTCCTGGGCGGTTTCGAGGCGGTCGGCGGGTATCAGCTTCAAAAATCGTTGAATGGTCTGCGAGGCCGACGAGGTATGGAGGGTGGCCACCACGGCATGTCCGGTTTCCGCCGCCTGAAGGGCGATCTCCGCCGTCTCCCCATCGCGAATCTCACCCACGATGATCACGTCCGGCGCCTGACGCAAAGCCGAACGCAAGGCCTTGGCGAAATCCACCTCGTCAGTCCCCATCTCCCGCTGGGAAACCAGGGAGGGAAGGCCGTCGGGATAGACAAATTCAATCGGATCCTCAAAAGAGATGACGTGTTCCCGCCGCCGCTTGGCCCGGTGCAGGACCATCGAAGCAATGGTGGTGGATTTACCGCTGCCGGTCGCGCCGCAAACTAAAAACAACCCATACCGCGCCTCCAAGATCGCCTTCAGGGCCGGGGGTGGCACCTTAATTTGATGCGGTTCGGGAATTTCATCCGGCAGCAATCTCATCACCCAGCGGAGCTGGCCCCGGGTCACCATCTGACTGACGCGAAAGCGATGGTTAAACATGTCCATGGCACTGTCGTCACATCCCGGCTCGATATGCTCCGGCACCGCCATTTCAAAAACCAAAGGGTCAAAGATCAACTCCCCATTGTATTTGTAGGTAAGGTAATCCCCCGGGGTGAGATAAAAATCACTCACCCCCTCGGCGGCGGCGAGTTCGTGAATCCGCAACGCAACGGGCGAATCTTCAGGCAGGTCAAGGAGGCGCATGGAATAAAAATACGAATGTACGCCTAATTCGTGATCGGAGGAAGACTGAAAACAACGCCCAATCCATTATTTACGAGGTCGAGGTAGTCCGCGGTGACGCCGCCAGTGAAGGTTGAGTTGTTGGAAAATACCACATCGCTGTCCGGCGCGATCACCTGCGCATAAAGAGTGCCATTGTTGCCGACCTCAAACACGTTCGACCCGCTGGTGGCCTTAATCACGTTGATCTGGAGCCACTCGGGTCTATCAATATTACCAAAAACAACCCCGTTCTTTATTTCCGTAGGGGCGTTGAGATAGAGGATAATGGGGCCAACGACATTGATTATCACATTATTCCGCAAATCCAATTCTTCGAAATAGTACACTTCGGGCGTGGAAGAACTCGCCGTACCCAGGGTAAACTCGGCGTCATTGCTCGTCGATACCGAGCCGTACTGCCCGGGAGACAAAGTCTGGGGAGAGTTCCTAGGGACCGAGACGTCGCCTTGATCGGCTAGGCCGGTGGGGGCCACGATCGGATCTGGCAGCGTGGGAACTGGATCAATGCGGCGAAAAACAGTTCCAACCTTGGCTCCGTTTTCCACCACAATGCTGTAACTGTCGGGCGTCGCCGATCCGTCCAGATCCACAATTTCTTCAACGGTCCCATTATTTCCCACGACCACTGCAGGCGTTCCGGGAGCAAAAATGTTACCAACAACGGTTGCGTTGTTGTTCAAGATCAGCGAAGGAACGCTCCCGTCGCGCTGCAGAGCCAGAATGACCGATCCCTGAATCGTCGCATTGTTGGCGATATTCCCTCCCGCGATCAACACGCCCACTGCCGCAGAGACGTCAACGACTCTGAACGACGCAGAGAAAACCGTTGAATCAAACCAATCCGGATAGGCAGCCGAAACGGCGATCGCCTTGAGAATAAGAGCCCCAGAAGCGGGCGGAATAATCGGGGAGGAGTAGGTCGAACTACTCGTGGTCGGCGTGCTGTTATCTGTGGTGTAATTGATGCTGTAATCTGCGGGGAAATTTCCAATATCGGAGGGCAGGAGAGCAATGGCGCTCGAGGCATTGAGGTTGGTTCCGGAAGTCGGCTCCGAAGTCAGGGCCAGCGTCCCTTTGGTCGCATTGAGCGTCTGGATGGCCACGGTCCCCGCATTAAAGAGATCCGAATTCGCCACCTTCGCCATCGCACTCACAATCAGCGAGGGGGCCCCACTGGAAAAATCCCATCCGCTGCTGGTGGACAAAGTGGCGTCCAATGTCTCCTGGGCGGATCCAGAAAGACCGCTGGGATCATCGGAACCCACGGCCATGACCAATTCGAAATTTCCCGAAGACTGGAAGATCGCCGGGATATCGCCCCAGTTCGAAAGAGTGGCCGTCACGGTCGCCGAAGCGCTCGAGCCACTGGCCCGTGGCACCCCAAGATTAAATGGATTCAGATCGCCCGCATTCGTAATCGCCACCCTCGGATCGAAGGGCGTGATCGTATAGGTCTGGATGGTGGCCGAACTATCATTATATGCATCGGGATCAATCGATATCGCCCGGGAACTGATCGTGACCCCGCTGGATCCGGCAGAGACCGTCGCCGAGGAACCGGACTCCAAATAGGAAATCGTCTCGGAATTTGGATTGGTAATGGTCAGAGTAAAGGCTCCTGCGGCCGTCACTGCGGGAAGAGCCGCCAGGTCGGTCAGGGTGAAGGTCCCGCCACTCACATCGAAAGTGGGCGCCGACAAGTCGGCAGCCGAAGAGGGCGTCGCTCCGGGAACCGCAGCGGCAGATCCTGATCCCGGAGGCGACGCGGGCGTGTTGGCGTTGGCCACAAGAGGCGCAAAATCCCAGACCCAGACCGGGTCACCGGACGACAGATCCGAGGCGGCAAGTTTCACGGTGCGTTCCTCCGTCGCGGGTGCGACCGCGGCCAAATCCTCATTGAGAGTAAAGCTTCCGATCCCATCGTCGCCCTCGCTGGCGAGAACGAAGCGCTGGATCGAGGCATCCCACAGAGCTCGAAGTTGCGTGCCAGCTCCCTCCTCCGCCGACTGCGACACCGGCACCACCCGCACATCAATAAAACTTCCCGTCATCCCCACCGTCTTCGCCGCCACCCCGCTGCTGGCCCGCGTTTTAAGCTTTAGAATCACCTCCGCCGCCGAGGCGTCCGCCGGAATCTCTCCCCCGCTGCCCAAATACGAAAGCACCGCCTTATTCAAAGAACTCACATCACCCTCCAGCTTTTGCTCCTGCGCGGCCTGCCTGATGTTCGTCACCGAAACATAGCCTGCCGACGTGAGCACCGAAACCACGGTGATCCCAATCAAAATCTCAATCAGCGTGAAACCCCGCCTCAGAATTCCCAAGCTCACCTTCATGCAACAAAATTATCCGAATCCAAAATATTGTGAAGTAAAAAATTACCCATAAAGGAGTTGAGAGCATTTAATTAATGCAACGGGTCGCAGTCAAATTCGCCGTTTTATTAAAATTTCTCTGGTCACTCTCTGAATAATCTCCTACTTATTCACCGTCCGTTTCGCATCAGCGACGGCTGCCTTAACAATGAATTGGAATATACACACTCCTGCCCGGAAGGAGCGACGCTGCATTTTGCTGCGACGGCTGGATCAGCCGTCGGTTCGAACTGGCGTTCGCCTGACGGGGTTCCCCTTGGTTGGACTCATGATGCTGACGGTGGGCCTGCTGCCCCTCTTCGGCCAGCAAAGCGTGCCCATCCCTCAAATGCCGGTGGCCACCACGAACCTGCAGATTCCCGTGCCTGCGGCTCCCGCCTTTGATGTCTATCCCGACTATGCGTCCGGCAATGCCATCGCGGAAAAGCTGCGCAATGCTCCGGTAAAACTGTACAATTTTGACCGGGCCTCCTTGCGAGATGTGCTGCGCTTTATGGCAGACGACGCCGGAATCCCCTTTGTCGCCCTTCAGGAATCGGCGGCAGCCGAAAGCACCCTGGTCACATTCACTCTCCGGGCCAGTCCCTTCCGCGCCTTGGAAACCATTGCCGGAGCCAATGGCATCCGCCTCTTCTTCGAGAATGGCATTTGGTTCATACGTCCCATCAATGAACAGGAACTCATTGGCCGCATCTACAAACTAAAATACAACCCCCAGCAAAATATCACTTATGACGGTGACGGCAGCAATTCCGGAGCCACCACTTCGGTGTCCGATGGAGGCACCAGTTCGGGAATTCCCGACCTGAACGTCAACCTTCAGGGTCCCACCAATGTTTTCAAGGTGGAAACTCCAGAAATCATCGATCAGATCAAATCGCTTCTCGGTATTCCCACCAGCGGCATCTCCGCCCAGATGGCGGCAGAGGCCAGCGTCGAAAACTTTGGCAGAATGCAGAACACTCCAGGGTTCAATCCCGCCGGAAGTCGTTTCATTGGCGAATCAGTGGTCAAAGGCGATGCCGGAGCCCAGGTCATCTACAATGCCGACTCCAGCACCGTTTATGTCGTCTCCACCCGCCAGCAGCATCATTGGGTGGAGGGCTTTCTAAACTCCGCCGACCGCCCCCAGGCCCTCATCGGCATCGAGGTGAAATTTTTTGAGACCACTCGCAATCCCGAAAAGGACCTTGGCATCAACTGGGCCGGCACCCTCGAAGGCGGTTATGGCGTCACCCTTTCCGCAAGCGCCGAAGCTAGTGGCGGCATTGATAGCTCTGTCATCAATTCAGGCCTCACTGCGGCCAACAGCCTCGCCGGCTCACAGCTTCCCACCTTCGACCAGACAACAATCAACGGGGTGACGTCCACCACCAGCCGAACCGTCAAGGAGTCCGGCAGTCGCAATACCAGCGAAAAAACAACCGGCTTCACCGGCGGATACTCGGCCATACTCGCCCCCGATGATGTCCAATTTTCCATCGAAGCCTTCATGTCAGATCGCGACACCACCACGGTGCAATACCCCCGCGTACTCACGATCAACAACCGCGAGGTGGTAATTCGCAGTGTACTCAACCAACCCGTCCTGGCCGCAACCTCCTCGGTGACTCCAGGCGTGGGCGGCACCACCACGGCCAGTGTATCCTATCTTCCCATCGGCACCATCATCAACGTTCTGCCCAAAACGATGCCGGACAATTCCGTGGTGCTAAATGTGGCCATCACGGTTTCGTCCATTGTCGGATTTGAATCCATCGAGGGCAATCTTTACCCCATCACCTCTTCGCGCGTCTACAATGCCGCCCTCCAGGTGGATTCCGGGTACACTCTCGCCGTCGGCGGCATCGAAGAGGCCTTCGACTCAACAGAAGACAACGGCGTACCCTACCTCAAAGACATTCCCGGGCTCGGCCAGCTCTTCAAGAGCAATGGGCGTTCGCAGAAAAAGCGCAATCTGATCATTTTCATCACCCCCACCGTCATCCACCAGCGCAAACAGTCCTTCGGAATTTCGGAGACTCCGACCAGCGTCCTTCCGATGCGGCCGGACGAGCCCGCCCCACCGGCCTTCACTCCCACCGGCGCTCTGGTGGGTGGCGGGGAATCCCTCACCGAATCCATCGCCTGGCTGCAACGTCAGGTGGATCTCTTCGAACAGGTGCTTCTCGAGAGCCGCAGTGTCCGCGACACCGACACTCAAATTCTAGGCGTCATCAATACCACCGACATGCTCATCGCGGAGATCCAACGTATGGAGGACGAAAACCCCGCGCTCATCAGCTCACTCATCCGCAAGGAAGAGTACATTCTCGCCCTGCGGGAGAAACTTGAGGAACTCCTCAAGAAGGCACGAAAGCAACTCACGGAATTCTGATCGCCCGCTCTTTTCCTTCCGTTCAGGCCCCCCGCTTCCGGATCGGACAGCGCATCTTTGTTCCCACCGCGCTTCGCTTGAGCCCAACCTTCTGCGGGATTTGAAAACGACCGCGGACTATATTGCCTCGGGCTTCGAAAAGATTGACGCCGATTTGGCCAATTTGATGAATTGCCTGCACGAGGTTCTCTGCGACCTCGGAGCCAAGGACGCCGCCGCCCATCTGCCCTGGCAGAACCAAGGCGAAGTCCACAATATCTCCGCCCCCCCGGAGGGGATCGAACAGGCGTATTCCATCGCCTTTCAATTGCTCAATATGGTGGAGGAAAATGCCGCCGCCCGCACCCGCCGACTGCGCGAGAT
>CALBXK010000026.1 GCA_937890535.1 uncultured Spartobacteria bacterium | reverse complement strand
TGATGCCCATCCACGCTTCCGAAGCAACACTCAAGGATTTGCAAAGAGTTTTTCAATATGCCTTTGGCGACCCGACTCCCCCACGGAACTATATTCGTCCGCAGGCGGTGACCATCACCGGCCCCTTTGTTCTGGGGGATGTGGAGATTCATCCCGTGGATCTTCCGCATGGCCGGATGACCACCACAGGACTGATTTTTTGGCGGGGTGGCAGGAAGTTGCTCGCCTATTTTACCGATTGTGCGGAGGTGCCAGAGGACGCGGTCGAGGCGGCTCGCGGGGTCGATACCTTGGTGGTTGATGCCTTGCGGAAGGCCCCGCACCCCACCCATATGTCGGTCGAGATGGCCTGCGACTCCGCCCGACGGATCGGTCCCCGGCGGACTTTTTTCACCCATATGTGCCATGACCTCGGCCATGCGGAAACCGAAGCAAACCTCCCTGAGAATATTCGTCTGGCGTATGATGGACTGCGTATTGAAATTTAGTCTCGCAATTATGATTGTGCTGTCCGCTCTGGGCAGTGGACAGGCCGCCCCATCGGGTGATGCCCGGGCGACGGTTGTGATCTTCAATTCTACGGACCCCTCATCGGAATCCCTGGCGAAGTACTACGCCGGGCGGCGGGAAATTCCAGACGACCAAGTGGTCGGGGTGGCGTGCCCGGCGACCGAGGAGATCAGTCGGGCCGAATTTGAGGCCACCATCGCCGAGCCGTTCAGGCAGGTCTTCGTACGGGAGGGTTGGTGGAGCATGGAAAGAGGAAAGGTCACGGCAACCAAGATTCGTTTCGTGGCCTTGATCCGGGGCATGCCTTTGAAAATTCGTTCGGAGGGGGAGTTGGTCAAGCCGCGAACCGACCAACCGGACCCGATTAGCAAACGCGACGAAGCCTCGGTGGACAGCGAACTGGCTTGTTTGGGATTGGGGAAGATTCCGACCGCGGGCTTCATTCCCAATTCTTATTATATGCGCTTCACCGGCATCGTGGAGGCCATTGCCGATCCGGGGTTACTCCTGGTCTGTCGTCTGGATGCGCCAACTGAGATCACGGTTCGGGGCATGATTGATGATGGGTTGTCGGCGGAGCGAGACGGTCTCTGGGGCTGGGCCTATGTGGACTCGCGAAATATTAAATCGGGGGGATATGCCGTCGGGGATGAGTGGCTGGGCGTGGCAGTCAAAAGTATGCGCAAAAAAGGAATTCCGGTTTTGTCGGACAAGGCTCCGGAGACACTCCCCGTGGGTTATCCGGTGACGGATGCGGCGGTGTATTTTGGTTGGTATGCCAATGCGGTCAACGGTCCCTTTGCTGATCCTGCCATGCGCTTTCGTCCGGGGGCAGTGGCGGTGCACATTCACTCTTTTAGCGCCGCGACGTTACGCAATCAGAAGGTGGGTTGGTGTGGGCCGTTGTTGGAACGAGGCGCGGCGGTGACGTTGGGGAATGTTTATGAACCCTATTTGTTGCTGACGGCTCATCTCGATGTTTTTCAAGACCGGTTGATGCAGGGGTTTTCCTTTGCCGAGAGTTCCTACATGGCCATGCAGGCATTGTCCTGGATGGGCGTTGCGGTTGGTGATCCACTCTACCGGCCCTATGCCCGTTGGGTGGAATTTCCCATCGCGCACCAAGAGTCTTCTTCAAGCTGGGAGCGTTATCGGCGGATCGTTCAGAACGCGGATGGAAACGTCCTCGCCGCCGCGCCCAAGTTGAAACAGGCAGCCGAAGAGACAAATCGGAGCATGTTCCTTGAGAGTCTCGGCGCGGTGCAGGCCGATGCGAGTGACTTTGACGATGCCCTCATGACGATTGACCGGGCCCTGAAGATGGATAACGCGCCCTTGGTGCGTTTTCGGCTTCTATTGGAGAAATTCGCTTTGTTTCGGGTGTTGGGCAGAAAATCCGATGCCGGAGCCTTGTTGCTGTCGGCCCGGAGCAAGTCGCCTGGTCCCGCCCAGACGAGTCTGCTGGACGCGTTACATATTTCGTTATTTCCTCCGACTCCCACGCCCGCCCCACCGCCCGGGAAACCGGCCTCGAAATGAGTGGCTCCCAATCTCCCCCGGATGAGGCCTATCGGCGGGCGCGGATGGCGTTAAGGGAAGGACGCTTGCGGGAAGAGTCCGGCCGAACCAAGCCCGGTTCGGAGATGGAAATCCAGGCTCGGATCTATCGCGGAGAATTTGGCTTGAAATGGAAAGGCGAAGAAGGGGAGATGATCGAAGTGCGCCATTTTGGGGAGTGGAATCGCGAGCCTGGCCCGGATTTTCGAGGGGCGAAGGTGTTGATCGACGGAGTCGGATGGACTGGGGACATCGAGGTTGATCGGAACGTCCGGGATTGGGAAGACCATGGGCATGCGGAAAATTCCTCCTTCAATGAGGTCATTCTTCATGTCTTTTTTAATCGCAGTTCCCGCCGAAGGTTTTCCCGCACCCGGGAACATCGTGGGGTGGTTCAGGTCTGCCTGCCCATGACCCGAGCGGGGCATCGCCGTCGGCTCCACCCGGGAGGTCCGTTTCTTGACGGGGACCGGGTGCGGCGTTTGATCGATGCGGCGGCGGCGTTTCGATTGCGACGCAAGGGATCGGCACTCCGGCGATCCTGCGAACTGGGTGGAGCGGACGAGGCCATTTTCCAAGCGATCGCCACCGGTCTAGGATACAAGAATAACAAGATTCCCTTCCTGCTGGTGGCGCAACGCGCCGGTTGCAAGCGAGCCCGGGGTGAAGCCGGAGAGGCCCTTTTGTTTGGTTTGGCGGGTTTTCTTCGCGCCCGGTATTTTGACGAGGGAGATGATGCCAACCGGGCGTATTTGGCCATGCTTTGGGAGACTTGGTGGAGGATTCGTGATCGGGAAGCCCGCTTGGTGCTGGACGAAGCGGATTGGAAATGGGCCGCCGTGCGTCCCGCCAATCATCCGCATCGCCGGATGGGGGCCCTAGCCCAGGTCGCGGCGGAATGGAAAGGGATTCGGGACGCCATCGATGCCGGAAACGTGGAAGGATTTTCCGACGCACTGCGAGGCCTCTCTCATCCCTTTTGGTGCCGGCATGCCAGTTTGGCAAGGGATCCCCTTCCGCGGAATACGGCGTTGATTGGTGCCGAACGGGCGCGGGATCTTGTCATCAATGTCCTTCTGCCCTGGCGGGATTTCTCCGAGGGCTGGGCGCTTCTGGGATCCCTTGCGGGTCCAGCCCCAGGTCGTCGGATTTTGCGTGCGGTGGAATGGCTTTGCGGCGATTCCTGCCCCTCCCTGGGCCGGTCGGCGAAGGAGCAGCAGGGGCTTTTGCAGATTGATGAGGATTTTTTTGGGGAGTCTCCGGAAGATGTTTGGAAGGCGTTTGATTCTGGTGGTCCAATTGCTTAATTTCATTCCTGCCGTGACGAACCCAGCCGGGTTCCGTTAGATTGTTGCAGGATTCAAAGCATGACTGAACTTCTCACCCCAAAACTGGAAGCATTGTGTGCCGCCGCGGTGGAATATGAAGCGTCGGACCTGCTTTTTCATGAGGGACGAATTCCACAATTCCGTCTCGAAAGCGGATTGACCCCGTTGGAGTGTGAACCTTTGCCAGCTGAGTTTTTTGATGCGCTTTGGGCGGCCTGTGGAGCGGGGGACCAACACGACTACGATGCCAGCCTGACCGTCGGTGGGGTCCGTTTTCGAGTGAATCTGCTACGTCAGCTCGGTCTGCGAGCCGCAGTCCTCCGCCGGATCCGGAGCGATATCCCCGACTTGGAAGCGCTGGGAACCCCTGCCGATCTGATTCGCGGCTGGTGCGAACGAACGGCGGGATTGTTCCTTGTCTGTGGTCCGACGGGTTCGGGAAAAAGTACGACCCTGGCCGCCGCCATCGAATGGATGAATGGAAACCAGTCGCGGCATGTGGTCACGATTGAGGATCCGATCGAATATCTGTTTGTCAGCCGGAACTGCCTCTTCACCCAGCGTGAAGTCGGCATCGACACCCCTTCGTTTGCTGAGGGGCTCCGCCGATCGCTTCGTCAAAATCCGGATGTCATTTTTGTGGGGGAGATTCGCGACGCCCTGACGGCCACCACCGCGATCCAGGCTTCTGAGACCGGGCACCTTGTTCTTGCCACCCTGCATGCCTCCACCTGCGTCGACGCTGTCGAGCGTTTGCAGCTCTATTATCCCCATGATGAACGGGATGCCATACGCAATACCCTCTCGGCCCAACTTCTGGGAATTCTCTGTCAGCGACTCCTCCCTGGGATCGAGCAGGGGATTGTCCTAGCGGCGGAATATTTTACCAATTTCGGGGCGGCTAGAAAATTGATTGCCGAGGGGAAGTTGGCGGAGATGGCGGATCTGATTGCTCGTTCCGATCGCAAGAGCGGCCAAGCCTTTCTCACCGCTCTGGTTGATTTGGTGAAAGCCGGAAGAATCTCCGAAGAAGTTGCGAGCAACGCTTCAGGCAACCCTCAGGAATTGCACCGGGCCCTGCGCGGGATCAGTTCTTCTTCCCAGGCCACCCGTCGATAGAATTATTTTATGAATATTGATTTGATCCAACTCTTGTCTGGAGCGGTGAGCCAGGGGGCCTCCGACCTTCATCTCACTGCGGAGGCCGCCCCCCTCATCCGCCTTAATGGTGAGTTGATTCCGCTGATGGAGAATCCGCTGGGGTCGGAACTTTGCCGGGAGATGATTTTTGGAATTCTTACCGAGGCTCAACGGGCGCGCCTGGAGCAGGAATGGGAACTTGATTTTGCCTTGCAGGTGGACGGTGTCGGAAGGTTTCGCGGCAACGCACATTACAGCCGGGGCGCTCTGGAGGCGGCCTTTCGTTATATTCCCCATGAGATTCCGGATCTGGCCGGGCTTGGACACCGGCCATCGATTTTTCCGATTTGTGAGTTGCAGCGCGGACTGGTGCTTGTCACCGGGGTGACAGGCTCGGGAAAGAGCACCACCCTGGCGGCGATGGTTAAAGCCATTAGCGAACGCCGCTCCGGGGTCATCGTGACCATTGAGGATCCCATCGAATTTATTTTTCCCAACGCGCAGTGCATCATCAAACAGCGTGAGGTGGGGAGTGACACCCATTCGTTTTCCGAGGCCTTGCGGCATGTCCTCCGCCAGGATCCGGATGTCATTTTTGTCGGCGAGCTTCGCGATTCAGAGACGATCAGCGCCGCCGTCACCGCCGCCGAAACGGGCCATCTCGTGCTGGGCACCCTGCACACCATTGATGCCCCCAAGGCCATCGATCGCATCGTGGACTCCTTTCCCTCCGATCAACAGCCTCAGGTCATTGCCCAACTTGCCAACGCTCTCGAAGCCATTATTTCTCAGCGACTCCTTCCCGGCGAAGAGGGAGGGCGTCGCGTCCTGGCCACCGAAATGTTGGTCGGCAACACCGGAGTGCGGGCCGCCATTCGGGAGCGGCGGTGGGAACAGATTGTGGGCCTCCTGGAAATTGGTGCCAGGGATGGGATGCACACCTTTGACGACTCCCTGATCGAGCTTTATTCGAACCGTCTCATCAGCAAGGAGGAAGCCATCGCCAATGCCCGCGACAAGAAGCGGTTTGAGGAAGTTGGGCGGGATCCAGAGTCGAAAAAGAGCGGCTTCTTTTCCTAGAAGCCGAGGTCGCGAGCCCTGGTCGCCCTCTGAGGGTCACTTGCCGGTTTCCAAGCTAAGGTGTGCCGGACTCTTTGCGCACCCGATCCTTCTTTTCCTCGCGCTTCTCTTCCAAACGGGCAATTTCGCTGCTGAGTTGACGCTGGAGGGCGTCTTGCGCCTCTGGATCGATGCGGGCCTTGGACATTTCGCCTTCGAGAAAGATTTTCTTCTCGGCGATCTTGGCGGTGATCTCTGAGTCAATTTCCGCCATCTGACTCTTCTGGCTTTCGGTCAACTTGGCGACGGGTGCTTCCTTGGCGAGGCGGGACATGGCGAGTTCATAGGCTGATTTCATAAAATCAGGATATCTGGTGTCGCCCGCCAGGAATAGAAAAATTGCCTGATGCAGGGCGTTGTGTAGCTTTGGATCATGGCATCTCTTCGCCTCCTCAGTACGGATTTTGACGGCACTTTGATCGGGCCCTCGGGAGAGGGATGTCCAGAAGCCCTGGCACAGATTTTGGTCGAGCACCACCGCCAAGGCGGCCTCTGGGCCGTTAATACCGGACGGGGGCTGGAGCACATTCTGGAAGGATTGGAGGATTTTTCAGCGCCGGTGATTCCCGATTATCTGCTGGTGAACGAGCGGGCGATCTATCGTCGCGAAGGTGAGCTGTGGGAGTCGCACGAAGAATGGAACCGGACCTGTCGCAAGCGGCATGACGAACTCAATGGGCTGGCTGGCGGATTCTTTGGCTGGGTTAAAGAAATGGCCGACGCTTCAGACCATACGATCACGATCGTTTATGAGGACGAGTTGCCGGCCGGATTGATCACGAGTGATGAAAATATGATGGAAGAAGTGGTTCTTAGGGTTGCGGAAGCGGCTCGCGACGTGCCCGGATTTGCCTTTCAGCGAAACTCCATCTACATGCGGTTTTGTCACCGGGACTATCATAAGGGTTCGTCCCTCAGGGAGCTGTGCCGAATGGAAAACCTCAGTCCAGAGGAGGTGTTTGCCGTGGGGGATCATTTCAATGATACCTCGATGCTGGATGGTACGCATGCCGGCATGACCGCCTGTCCGGCTAATGCGATTGAGGCCGTGAAGGAAACGGTCCGACGGGCCGGGGGGTATCTTTCCGAGGCCTCCTGGGCTCACGGCGTGGCGGAGGCTCTGCGGTATTATGAAAGGCGAACTTCCGGACGGGAATCAACTTGTGCGTGATCCCCGCCCGAAAATATTCGCTACCGAATTAGGCTTTGAGGCGATAGCGCCCGGGGGCGATTTTCTGGACCTCTGCGAGTTTCTTGCCGGTGCTGCTGAACCAGACGTGCACATTCTGGGGCTTAACTCCGAGGTTCTTGGAGAGATCCTTCACCGCGGCGCCCTTGGCTCCGGCTGCACGCAATGCGCTCAGAATTCGGGATTTCAAAGCTCCGCGTTTTCCGGACGATTTCCGGGCGGTTGCCTTGGCGGGTTTCGCTGCCTTGGCGGGTTTCAGAGCTGCACGCTTGATTGTGGCGACGCGGTTCTTGCGGCGGCGACGAATTTTGCGCTTCACTGTTGGTGCGACGGGCGATGCGACCGGAGCGGAGGCGCGCCCGCTGGCCAAGCCGAGGATGGCGGATTCGATTTGTTTGAGTTCTCCACGCAATGCATCCCGCTGCTCAGTAAGTTTAAGCAGGCTGCGAAGTGTGGCTGTATTAATATGGGATGTATCCATGAACAGTATTCGTTAGCGAATGGAGCCCGCTCTCTGCAAGCAAAATATCCATCCCCGGGCTTATGCTAAGCGGAGACTCGCCGGATTGGACGGACTGGGAGCCGGGGGCATCTCCGACCGTTCTGGACCGATATTTGCCAATGAAGCTCGGGGATGTTCATCTGTGGGAGTTGCGTTCCTCTCAGGATTGGAGGGCGCGACTTAGACCTGATGAGGTGGAACGGCATGATAGAATAAGGCATCCTGGGGTTCAGGCTGATTATGCGACGACCCAGTCTGGACTGCGCCGCATTGTCTCCTTATATCGCGGCGAAGATCCCGATCAGGTCGCCATCCGGCGGGGACCCAATGGCAAACCTTACCGGCTCGGCGGTCCAGAGTTTAATCTTTCCCATACCGAGGGAGGAATCTTTGTCGCCGTCTCTTTGAATCCCGTCGGTCTGGATGTCGAGTCGACTCATCGCAGGGTTCATGGGTTGGAACTGGCCCGAAAGTTTTTCTCTGAAGCCGAGGTTCATGAATTGATTTTGTGCAATGAATCCGAGAGAAATGCCGCCTTTATCAGACGCTGGGTGGCGAAGGAGGCAATGGTCAAATTATCCGGTGAGGGGATCTTTCTCGGTCTGCGTGAGGCGCTTGCGACGCGTGAGGCGGGTGGTGGATTGAGCGGAAACTACCGGGGCCGCAAGGTCTGGTTGCGGGAGATCTGGCCTCAAAAAGGACTTCGGGGAACCCTGGCCACCTGGCAGCCGATTGAAGTAAAAGGCTTTTTTCGGATTTGAAAGCTGCTAACCAAGAGGAAATATATGTCGTTTCAAGAATTAGGTTTATCGGACGCGGTTTTGCATGGGATTCAACGGATGGGGTACGTGGATCCGTCTCCAATTCAACTTCGGGGGATTCCGGTGATTCTCAGCGGGAAGGATCTCATTGCCTCCGCCCAGACGGGTACGGGAAAGACGGCCGCCTTTGGATTGCCGATTCTCACCCGGCTCGAGTCGCCCCAGCGCTTGCCCCGCTGCCTGGTCCTTGAGCCCACCCGCGAGTTGGCCATGCAGGTGGAGACGGCCTTCCGGGATTTTTCCCGCTTCATGCACCTGGAAATGGCTTTGATTTACGGTGGGGTTGGCTATGGCAAGCAGAAGGAGACCTTGGCCAGTGGATGTGATGTGGTTGCGGCCACCCCGGGGCGGCTTCTGGATCATATGCAACAGGGGACAATAGATCTCTCGGCGCTGGAGTTTCTTGTCCTCGACGAAGTGGATCGGATGTTGGACATGGGGTTCCTGCCCGATGTGCGGCGAATTGTGGAACAATGTCCCAAAAAACGACAGACGTTGCTCTTTTCCGCCACGGTTCCGGAAGAAATCGGTCGTCTGGCTTCCTGGTGTCTCATTGACCCGGAAAAAATTGAGATTGGGGCTCGGCAATCGCCGGCCGAAACCATCAGGCACGCCTTGTATCCGGTGGCTGTTTCCCAGAAGTTTGACCTGCTGATCGCGCTGCTGACCCGCACGGACTTCGACAGTGTCCTCATATTCAGCCGCACCAAGGACGGAGCCGACCGGATTGCGCGCCAACTCAAGGCACAAAACCATTCGGTGGCGGTGTTGCATTCCAATCGTACCCAGATCGAAAGGGTCGAGGCCTTGGAGGGATTCAAGAACGGGCGCTATGAAATGATGGTGGCAACCGATATCGCGGCTCGCGGCATCGATATCGCAGGAGTCAGTCACGTGATCAACTATGACGTGCCCCAGCATCCCGAGGACTACGTGCACCGGATTGGCCGGACCGGCCGGGCGCAAAACGTGGGAGATGCCTTTACCATCATGACGGCCGAGGAAGTGCCGCATGTGAAGGATATCGAACGCTTCATTGCCCAAAAAGTGACCCGGTTAAAGCTGGATGGATTTGACTATACTTATTCAGCGGTCTTTGACGAAGACGCGGTCACTGTCTCGCTGAAGGGAGCCAAAGGGGTCCGCACCCACAAGGGGATGTCCTTTGGGCGGGCTCGGAAGCGGAAACGTTGAGCTGGGGCAAGGCCTCGAAAAAACGAATGGCCGTATCTTGATAGGCGGGACTCGCTTCTTTTGCTTGCACCTCGATTTTATCAGGGAGTAATATCGGCACCCTTCGGGGAAGTGAGTTTCAATCAGCGCGATTAGCTCAGTGGTAGAGCGCCTGCTTCACACGCAGGATGTCGCAGGTTCGAACCCTGCATCGCGCACCATTCCCCTTATTTGAGGCGTCGGTGCCGCCAGTAATTTGGGTGGCGGCTGTGATGTTCGTAGAATTTTGCCGCCTTGATGAGTTCCGCTTCGGCTTCGGGATGGTATATTAGACGCATCCGATAGCGGACTTGGCAGCTTTCATGACCGCATCGTGTGAGCGTCCCACGACTGTGCCGGAAGAAAGCTCCTGATCCCGTCGAACGGCATCTTGTAGCGCGTCCTCTACATTTTCGTCACCCATACCAAGCGTGATGCTCTGCCAGAGTGTTTGAGCCAGCAAAACGCGCTCGACAAGAGGAAGGGCCATGGCTTCATTTTCCAGCTCTTGCGTGGACATAGTGGGGAAAGTATCAGCCAATAGTGCTTCGGTCAAGATGGCTTCGGCTCCTCAACTCATCGTTAGGGGCGCATCTCGAAAGTTGCATATGGGCTCGGACGGAGCCTTGCCCTCCCATTTTTGGTTTCTCTGCGCGTTTTGCAGTTTTCGGATATGTTCCCCATCGTCAGCGCGGAAACAGTCAAGAATTGGAGGAGACAGATAGTTATGCAGGGAATCACTCGCCCCTTCGCGTCGCAATTATTCGACCTGCCCAATCTTGGCGGGCGGTTTGGTGGTCTGGGAGCCGGATCGGGCCCCGAGCATTTGGGAACCAAGGGGTGATTCGGGCGTGATGGTCGTGATGTTGACTCCAGCGTGGGAGACTTCAATTCCGCCGCCAGCGGGGAGGAGGAAGAACCATTCCTTTCCGGAGGAAAACTCCAGTTCGATGAGAGCTCCGCACTTTATGGGATCGTTCTCCCCGAAAGTGCCTAAAGGCATATTTTCGATTTGTTCATGACGAGAATGGCGAAGTTGTCTTCTCGGTGAGGCGTTCAACTTGAGTGTGTGGGACGGTGACGGAATCTCCCGACGCGTCGATCAAACGGAGGTTGCCCGCCGTATCGAGGCCGATGAATTCGCCTTCGGAGGGTTTGCCGTCCGGCTGGACGATATTAACTTGGACGGGCCGATGATGGGCGTTGAATTCCCTGATCGCCAGGGCCAGACCGCCCCGAAGCATGGCTTCGTGGGCGTCGGCGAGTGCATCGAGCACCGGCACGGTTAGATCAGAGACATCGGGCCCGTCGGGCAGAATGTCCACCAGGCGGGTGGTGGTGGAAGCGAGGTCGGGGGCCATCGTCCAGGGAGTGTTCTTCACGTTCAATCCGAGACCGACCGTGAGAGTTTCATTTCGGCCCTGCTCGATGAGGAGGCCGCCAAGCTTCTGGTTGCGAACCATCAAATCGTTTGGCCAACGCAGTCGCGCGTCGGGAATATTGAATCCCCCCAGCAGAATTCGGATGTGATTTCCAACCATGAGGGAGAAGCCCCCCCATCGCGCCGGACCGCCCACGGCGGGAAGGACGGCCGAGAGCCAGAGTCCTCCATCGTCGGAGACAAACGTCCGTCCGAATCGTCCGCGTCCGGCCGTCTGACATTGTGCTCTGACGGCACTCCAGGCCGGAAGATCACGGGCGAGGTCGTTGGTCGAGGTCACCGAATCGAAAGCCTGCAGGTGCCACATGGCGGTGCCGACGCGGGAAATGGGAGTGCTCATGAAAGGAGTATTGTGGGAGAGGGGTGGTGTCGGTGCCAAATACAAATAAATTTCAAGAGCCGATCGTCTCTTTGATCCCAGTTTGCACTGTCCGGAGATTCATGCGGCCAGTCCTGCGGCGTGGCCTGATGCCCAGGCCCATTGAAAATTGTAGCCGCCGAGCCAGCCGGTGACGTCCACGACTTCGCCAATGAAGAAGAGACCGTTGATCTGTCGGGCCTGCATGGTTTTTGAGGAAAGGTCCGAGGTATCGACCCCCCCGAGAGTGACCTCGGCTTTGGGGTAGCCTTCGGTGCCAGAGACGGGGAGGGGACAGGAGTGCAGATTCCGCTCGAGGGCCGCCAGATCTCGTTTCGAGAAATGCGAAAGGGGCTTGGAGGGGGCATGGAGTTGACACCAGACGTCGGCGAGACGGCGAGGCCAATGGTGGGCCAACACGGCAGGCAGGCTGGTTTTGGTCTTATGATCGACGAGGATTTCCGTGAACTTCGGATGGCTAGGAAGAAGGTCGATCCGGAGGGGTTCGTTTTCCCGCCAGTAGGAGGAAATTTGCAGGATGGCGGGGCCGCTGATGCCCCGATGGGTGAAGAGGAGAGCTTCCTGAAAGGTCTTCCCGTTGTGATGAATGCGGACGGGAAGGGACAGACCACTGAGTTCGGTGTAGGGGGCTTGCGTGGCGGAATCGAAGGTTAGCGGCACGAGGCCGGGACGGAGGGAGGTGAGCCGGAGATCAAATTGGCGGGCGAGGCGGTAACCGAAATCGGTGGCCCCAAGTTTCGGGAAGGACAATCCTCCGGTGGCGACGACGAGTGAGGCGCTGGTGAATTCTCCGAGGCTGGTGGTGAGACGGAAGCGCTCGGATTTCTCCACGCTCTCCACCCTGCACCCGCAGCGGATGGTGACTCCGACGGCTTCACATTCGGCCAGGAGCATTTCGATGATGGCGCGGGAGCTCTGGTTGCAGAATTGCTGTCCGAGGGTTTTCTCGTGGTAGGAGATCCCATGGCCTTCCACGAGGGCGAGGAAATCCAGGGGCGTGAAGCGGGCAAGGGCTGAGCGACAGAAGGCGGGATTGGCAGAGAGAAAATTCTCCGGGCCGGTGTGGAGGTTGGTGAAATTGCAGCGTCCGCCTCCGGAGATGGCGATTTTTTTGCCGACCCGCTCATTGTGTTCAAGTACGACGACCCGTCGTCCCCTCCGCCCGGCGGTCAGGGCGCACATCAGGCCGGCCGCGCCGCCTCCGAGGATTATGACGTCGGGATTCACAAGAAGGGGTGTAACGCGGCACGGGGATATAGGCATTAATATTTCGTGGGAGCACACGCGAGTGCGGCTGTGCTCCTACGAAACCTTGTAGAGTTCGTGACGCGGGGCGGGATTCCCGATACTGATCGAATGACTTATGGATAAACCCACTTTTGAAACACTCGGACTTTCGCCTGAAATCCTTAAAGCCGTATCGGCGCTGGGATTCGAGGAGGCCGCGCCGATTCAGGCGGCAACCATTCCCCTTTTGATGAGCGGAAAGGATGTGGTCGGGCAGTCCCAAACGGGGTCGGGCAAGACGGCTGCGTTTGCGATTCCAGCCATCGAAGGGGTCGATGCCAATCTTGCCGCCGTGCAGGTCTTAATCCTGTGTCCGACCCGCGAGCTGGCCACCCAGGTCGCCGACGAGGTGCATAAATTGACCGCCTTCAAGCGGGGCATCCATTCGGTGCCGATCTATGGGGGCGCATCCTATGACCGCCAATTCTATGAGTTGAAAAAGGGCGTTCAGATCGTGATCGGGACGCCGGGGCGGCTGATCGATCACTTGGAACGGGGAACCCTTATTCTGAACGCCTTAAAGATGGTCATTTTGGATGAGGCGGACCGGATGTTGGACATGGGGTTTCGCGACGATATTCAACGTCTGCTCGACGCCATGCCGAAGGAACGACAGACGGTGTTTTTCTCCGCCACGATGTCGCGGGAAATTAAGGATCTGATTGGTCGCCATTCCCGCAATCCGGAGATGGTAAAGATCGAACAGAAAACGCTCGAAGCCCCCGCCATTGAGCAATGGTACTACGAAGCGCACTCCCGGAATAAGTTGGAGACCTTAATCCGGCTGGTTGACTACCACGGATTCAAGTTGGGCATCATTTTTTGTAATACCCAGCGCATGGTGGATGAACTGGCGGATGCCTTGATCGCGCAGGGATTTTCTGCCGACCGGCTCCATGGCGGTATCGCCCAGGCCCAGCGGACGCGGGTGATGAATAAGTTCAAGAAGGCCGAGTTTGAATTTTTGGTTGCCACCGATGTCGCGGCCCGCGGAATCGACGTGGAGGACCTGGAACTGGTGGTGAACTACGATCTGCCCTATGACGCGGAGGACTATGTCCATCGCATTGGGCGCACCGGTCGGGCGGGACGACGGGGCATGGCGATCACCTTCGTTTCGGGTCGTGACATCTACAAGCTGCAGCACATCGAACGCTATACGAAGGCGAAGATTCAAAGGGGAAAGACTCCCAGTGTGGGCGAGGTGGTGGAAAAACGCACGGATGCCCTCCTCGACCGGGTGCGTGGTGTGCTGGATGCCGGGCAATTTAAGGTCCAGTCCGGCTTGGTCGATCGCATGCTTGAAGAGGGCTTTAACTCCACCGATCTCGCGGCGGGATTGTTTCATCTTCTGTCCGGGGGCGAAACCAAGGTTGCGCCGCGAGCGGAAGCGGCCCCTCCCGTCCGTGTGGATCGCGAGGATGATGAAGCGGATCGCGAATTTACCCGCCGGGAAGCCCCGCGTCGTGAGAGGGACCGCGCCGATTCTGGACCCAACTTGCGGAAGCCGGCCCGAGGCGCTCTCTGGGTGTCGTTGAATGTCGGTAAAGCCGACGGATTCGGACCGCGCCAGATTGTGGATGCAATTTCCGATGGAGGGGGGATTCCCGCCAACCGGGTGGGGTCGATCGAGCTTGCGGACAATGAATCCTTTGCTCAGGTGCCGGAGGATTTTGCCAAGGGACTTTCTCCGATGGGGAATACACTCTCCAGCGGGGGGCGGGACATTTCTATTCGCCTCGTGAGTGCGAAAGGTGGCCCCAGCAAATCTGGACCGGGAAAATTCCGAACCGGCAAACCAAGACCTGGGAAATTTGGATCCGACAAACGAGGTCCGTCTCACCGCGAAGGGGAGCACTCAGGGCCAGCGCAGCATTTTGGGAAGCCTCACCGCGGCAATAAACGGTGAGGGTCCGCGGAATTCCTCACGGGGTGTATTCGGCGCTTTGCCGAAACCCATAAATGGCGCGTAGTTTTTCCCCGGAGATCAGGGAAGAGGAATCGCGGTAATCACGTATCCCAAAGTTTCGGAGTAGGTGTCTCGCAGGCGGGTGATCGACAACAAGACCCGAACGCGGGATCCGTCCTGGCAGAGGAAATCCCATTCCTCGTCGTAGGGCTGATCATGACGGGCCCGCGCAATCAAAACTTCGTATCCGTTCCCCTGGGGCTCCCGGAGTTCCGTGCTGTATTGAGCCGTCCGGTTGGAAATTTCCTCCGGATCGTGAAAAATCTCCGGCGTGGCCTGCCCGATTAGATCCAGCGCATGATAGCCGAACAGATTTTCCGCGATCGGATTGAAGGCCGTAATGACCCCCTGGGCGTCCGTTGCGATTACGGCCGGATTGGTCGGAACTGATTGGGCCACAGAGGCGGGCGGAACCTTCGAGAGGCGGGAAACCGGAGTGCTTCGGACAGAACTGCGGATCGGCGACAACGGCAACTTGCCCCAGCCTCGTCGGAGAACTCGTGTGGGAGTATTTTCGGCCACTGCGGACATGGGGTTTCCATACCGTGCAACAGGTCGTCTGTCACGATGTTTTTTTATTATTTTTGCAGAATTTCAAAAGTCCGGCTTGTCACTGAGGGAGAAGGTGCTGCAAGTTTTTCCGACGTGGATACCCTGACCATCACGAATATCGCAGCCTATCAGTTTGCCCCCCTTGGGGAGTTGAAGGCGCTGCGGGTCCGACTCCTTGCCCGTTGCCGGGAGTGGGGGCTTAAGGGGACCATTTTGCTCAGTCCTGAAGGGATCAACCTATTCGTGGCCGGAGGTCGGGAAGCGACCGTGGCGCTGCTGGTGGAGTTGCGCCGTATTCCGGGCTTCGAAAGCTTGGCAGCAAAATGTAGCGAGAGCGACCATCAGCCTTTTACGCGCATGTTGGTGCGGATTAAGAAGGAGATCATTGCTTTTGGGGTCGAAGGGATCGACCCGGCGGGCCATCCGTCGCCGAAGGTTTCCGCGGTCATGCTGAAGCAATGGTTGGATGAGGGGCGTCCGCTCACTCTGCTTGATACCCGCAACGATTACGAAGTGAAGTTGGGGACGTTTTCCGGAGCACAGAGCCTTGGCATTGATCACTTCCGGCAGTTTCCAGAGGCGGCGGAACGGCTCCCGCAGGATATGAAGTCAGCGCCGATCGTCATGTTTTGCACCGGAGGGATCCGCTGCGAGAAGGCGGGGCCGTTTCTGGAAAAATTGGGATTCGAAACTGTTTTTCAACTGGATGGTGGAATTCTCAAATACTTTGAGGAATGTGGGGGAGCCCATTACGAGGGAGAGTGTTTCGTTTTTGACCAGCGGGTGGGGGTCGATCCGGCGTTGTCTGAGACAACGACCCTGCAATGCCACCAGTGTCAGGCTCCGCTGAGTGTTGCCGATCAGAAGGATCCTCGATACGTGCCGGGGCGGTCCTGCCCCTATTGTTTGCAGTCACGGCAGGAGGTGATGGATGAGGCCCTGGCTCACCGCCAGGCGGCTTTACTCGCCGCCGCCACGCCGTTGCCCGGGAGCCGTCCAGCGGTCAACCGGAGACCGGTGCGAGTGCCTGCGGATTGGGACCGACGGACATTGGGCGATTTTCTCGATGGGATTTTTCCCCATGTTTCGTCGGACGAGTGGCGGCGACGATTTGAAGCGGGACGATTGGTGGATCAAAACGACGTTCCGGTCGCGGCCGATCGCGTCATCCGGGCCGGTGAAGAATATTTTTGTCTTTCTGATTTGGCCTGCGAGCCGGAGGTGAACGCTGCGGTGCGTATCCTCTATGAGGACGGGGCCCTTGTGGTCGTGAACAAACCGGCGCCCCTGCCCATGCATCCGGCGGGTCGATTTGAGCGCAATACCCTGCAGTTTCTGCTCAATGCCGTCTATGCGCCGCAGAGGCCCCGGGGCGTGCATCGACTCGATGCTGCCACCACGGGAGTCGTGGTTTTTGCCCGCACCCGGCATTTTGCCAGACTGCTCCAGGAACAATTCGCCGCCGGGCAGGTGGAAAAAATCTATCACGTCGTGGTGCTTGGCTCGGTACGGGAGGAAGCGTTTGTTTGTGATGCGCCGATCCGGGCTATGCCGGTTGGGTTGGGATTCCGAGATATTGATCTTAAAGACGGGCAACCGGCGCGGACGGCATTTCGCGTCTTGGAGCGGCGGGACAACGGAACGACCCTTCTGGAAGCCCGGCCGCTCACGGGCCGGACCAATCAGATTCGGGTCCATCTCTGGCAATCCGGTCACCCAGTCTGCGGTGACCCCGCCTATCTTCCGGAGCAAGGCACGGGGACGAAGCTCACTCCCGCCCTCGGAGAGCCCGCCCTGGCGCTGCATGCTCAGAGCCTCATATTTGTTCATCCGGTCACCCAGAAGCGAATGACCTTTGAGGCGGCGCGACCGGATGGGCCGCTTTGAGCCCCTGGGGGCGGAGGAGGATTGATTTTGGTTGAAAGGTTCCTTCGACCAATGAAGATATCTGCTCATGTCGTCACCTTCCGCCCTTTCATGCGACGAGTCGTTTACCGAGATCTTTTCGGTGAGCAGTCTCGATGGTTCCCGCGAACCGAGTCTGCTCAGTCTGCCTCCGAACGGCGAAGCCAAGGCGCTTGTTGTCGGCTTGCACACCTGGAGCGCGGAACGGTTCACTCCGCAGGCCTCCCTGTTGCCGTTTTGCCTCGAACGCGGATGGGCCTTGCTCCTGCCCGAGTTTCGCGGCCCCAATCTGGTCACCAATCCCCGGGCGCGAGAGGCGGGGGGATCCGCGCTCGCCCGCCGGGATATCGTCGATGCCACGCGGGTCGTGCTTTC
>CALBXK010000025.1 GCA_937890535.1 uncultured Spartobacteria bacterium | reverse complement strand
CCTTGACATAAAAATCGTCACCGGCACAGCTCACCCCCAACTGGTCCGCTCCATTTGTGAATATCTTGGAGTGCCACCCTGCGATGCCAGCGTGTCCTCTTTTCCCGACGGAGAAACCTTTGTCAAAATTAACGAAAACGTGCGCGGTCGCGATGTCTTCATCGTCCAACCGACCTGTCCGCCCACGAATCAGAACCTGATGGAGTTGCTCATCATGGTTGACGCCGCCCGCCGGGCCAGCGCCGCCCGTATCACCGCCGTGCTCCCGTTCTTCGGCTACGCCCGCCAGGATCGCAAGGATCAGCCCCGCGTTCCCATCACGGCCAAGTTGGTCGCCAACCTCATCACTGCCGCTGGCGTGGATCGCGTCCTCACCATGGACCTGCATGCCCAGCAACTGCAGGGATTTTTCGACATTCCCGTGGATCACCTCTACGCCCTCCCGGTGATGATTAATTATCTCCGCAGCCTCGAACTTGCGGATCTCGTCATCGTTTCCCCGGATGTTGGAGGCGTCAAAATGGCTTCCGCCTACGCCCAGGCGCTCGGGGCCAGCCTCGCCATCGTCGTCAAACGCCGGAAAAACGCCACCGAAACCGAAGCAATCACCACGATCGGGGACGTGGCTGGAAAAAATGTCATCATCGTAGACGATCTGACCGAGACCGCCGGCACCCTCGTGGGGGCGGCAACCATCCTCCGCAGCCAAGGCGTGAAAAATATTTATGCTGGTGTTTCTCACGCCGTCTTGACAGATTTGGCGATTGAGCGATTGAAGAGCTCAGAAATCAAAGAGTTGATCACGACCGATAGTGTTCCTGTGCGGGTGGATTCCGATGCCCGCGTCAAGGTACTTTCGGTGGCAGAGTTGCTCGGCGAGGGCATCCGGCGCATCCATGACGATGAGTCCGTGAGTTCGCTTTTTGATATAAATAATAAGAAGACCCAATAATCATGTCCAAACAAGTCAAAGTCACAGCCCGCCCTCGTGCGGAATCTGGACGCAACGCCGTTAAAAAACTTCGCGCCCGCGGCGGAATTCCCGCCAACGTCTACGGGGCAAAACACGCTCCCGCCAACCTGGAAGTTTCCAAGCGGGAAATCGGAGTCCTGCTCTCCCATGCCGTGGGTGAAAACATCCTCGTTGATCTCGAGATCAACGCGGACGGAAAAACGTCCAACCGTCTGGCCCTCATTCAGGAGGTCCAACGTCATCCCTTCCGCGACGAGGTTCTCCACGTGGATTTTCACGCCGTTTCAATGACCGAGGAGATCGAAACCGAAGTGGTCATCGAACCGATCGGCGAGCCCGTGGGCGTCAAGGCCGGCGGACTACTCCAGCACAACCTGCGAAGCCTCGAGATCAAGTGTCTCCCGCAGGATCTGCCCGAACTCCTCGAAGTCGATGTCTCCGCCTTGAATATCAATGATTCCCTCCATGTCCGCGACATCAAGTTGCCCAAGGGAGTGACCGCGATTCCAGACGGCGAGCTGACCGTGTTCCTGGTTTCCGAGCCGACCGTGGTCGAGGAACCCGTGGCTGAAGAGACCGCTGCCGGTCCCGAAGTCATCAATGAGAAAAAATCCGAGGACGCCGAGCCTCCTGCCGAGGGCAAGAAATAGCCACCACCTCCGTGCGTGGAGCATGCCCCGATTTTTCGGCTTATTGTCGGCTTGGGAAACCCTGGTCGCCAATATGCAGGCACCCGTCACAATGTCGGATTTCTCGTTCTCGACGAACTCGCACAGCGGGCTCCCAGGAAGGCATTTCATTTTGAGTCCAAATGGAATGCGGAAATCGCCCAAAACGGTGAATGCTTCCTCATGAAGCCTCAAACTTTCATGAACCGAAGCGGAGAATCCGTGGGCCACTACGCCCGTTACCATCGCCTCGAGCCTACCGAAGTCCTCGTCGTACTGGATGATGTGGCCCTGCCCTTCGGCGACCTGCGATTGAGAAAATCCGGAAGTGCCGGCGGCCACAACGGGCTCGCGTCCATCCTCACCCATCTGGATTCCGAAACGGTACCCCGTCTGCGCTTTGGCGTCGGCGAAGCCAACGGGGCCCAGACCACCCTGACCAGCCATGTTCTGGGGCGCTTCTCGCCATCGGAATCCGAAACCTTGCCGTCCGCCATCGATCGCGCTGCGGACGCAGTCACCCGCGCCGGATCCCACGGCGTGGACGACGCCATGAATCTCTACAACCAAAAAACCACCCTATGAAAAAACGCTACGAAGCCCTGCTTGCC
Source organism: uncultured Spartobacteria bacterium (assembly GCA_937890535.1). GTDB lineage: Bacteria > Verrucomicrobiota > Verrucomicrobiia > Chthoniobacterales > Terrimicrobiaceae > CAMASH01. The sequence continues at coordinate 952 of CALBXK010000025.1, read as the reverse complement.
CTCGATACCGGCGGCAAGGAGGAGTCCGTCAAGGACATCATCGACCAAATCGAAAAGACCCTTAAAACCGAAGGTGCTGAAATCGAACAAATTCAACGCTTGGAAAAGCGCGAACTTGCCTACGAACACAAGCATCTCACCTCCGCCTATTTTGTGAATTTCATCTTCGCGGCGGAGCCTGCTCTCATCAGCACTTTGCGCCTGAAATTGAAGCTCGACGAACACGTCGTCTTGCAGAATTATCTTCAATTGTCCGCCAAGAAGAAAGTCGAAGTGGCGGTTTAACCCCCCATCCTATTATGCCCAGTCTCAATAAAGTCATGCTCATCGGAAACGTCACCCGGGACCCTGAGATTCGTTACACCCCGAAAGGAACGGCTGTGGCGGAAGTGGGACTGGCCATCAATCGCGTCTACACTCCCGAAGGTGGTGAGAAACGCGAGGAAACAACCTTCGTGGACGTGACCTTCTGGGGTCGCCAGGCGGAGATCGTCAGCGAATACGGCAAGAAGGGCAAACCGCTCTATATCGAAGGCCGCTTACAACTCGACAGCTGGGATGACAAGCAAAGCGGTCAAAAGCGCAGCAAATTGAAGGTCGTGGGCGAGAATTTTCAGTTCCTCGGTTCCCGATCCGACGGAGGCAGCCGTGACGAAGGCGATAGCGCTCCCCGCTCCTCCCGACCCGCCGCGGCGGCAAAGCCAGCCGCTCCTGATGCCGCCCCGCAGGGCGAAGACGACGACATCCCGTTTTAATGGCGAAACAGCGGCAGACCCGACCGGTCTGCAGCTGACGGAAGCCGGAAAACGCACGCCTATCTGCTACGAACGACCTCCGCACCCGGAGGCCGCCGCCGCAGAACGAAGTTCCGATCGTTAACCTAGAAAGGAAAATGAGCCACGGATCGGCACCTGCAACGGATGCGCAGCACCGGCCAGGCTTTCAAATAAAA
>CALBXK010000024.1 GCA_937890535.1 uncultured Spartobacteria bacterium | reverse complement strand
CAATTCCCTTCAAGCCAATTTCATCCCACCCACTCAAAACGTCGAAATGCCAGAATATTTGTATCCGGGGCAAATCAAGATAGTGTGCCCAGCATGTCCGACGCCCACATGGCTGAACGCGCCGCCCGCGCGGAAAAAATAATCGCCGCCGCCGATCAGTTCAAAATCTGCGAAGGATGCGACTCGATTCTGGCCGAGCGGGTCACCTCCTGCCCGAACTGCCACGGCTATCGATTCAATCCGGATCGCGACGAGGTGATCGCCCACGCCCGGCTCCTTGCTTCCCGGGCCCAAACCAGCGTGACCTCATCGGACTTCGATTAAGTCGCCTTTCGGGAGTATGAATGGGGATACCGGCAAGTCTGGCGGATGAGGTTTGTCATTCCGCAATCCACGCTCCCCGATCCGCCATCGAATCACTCGCTTTGACTCAAGCGCTCGACGGGTCGATCCCAAAGGAGGTCATGCGCCTCCCGAAGAATCGCCGGGATCCGGTCGGCAAACGGGCTGTTTCGCAAGACCTTCAGGAGGGATTTTTCGTTCATCTCCGCCGCGTTTTTTCCGGGAAACCAATGATCGGCATTGCCGAGCAGATTATAGCGCATCCGGCCAAATTCCACCATATCGAGGGCCTTGGCATAGGTCCATAGACGGAGCACTTCCCAAACATTGATCTCGCCTGGAATCTTCTCCCATTCGGGCAGACCGACCTGCCAACTTTCACACCAGTCGCGGCCCAAGACTTCCCCCATGGCCTCCCGCAATCTTCCCTCCACCGAGGCGACGATCTCCTCACGCTGATCCCACAACTCGAGAGCCCGCAGATGCTCGTCGAAATCCGACGGTCGCGCCGCCCCCACACTGAGGGTATGCACATCCGGTCGCCGCAAACAAAAAAGGTCATTGAAGATCATGGCTGAAAACGGTTCGCACAGGCCTCTCAATTTCTCCGACGGGGCATACAATTTTCCGCCCTTGTCATTCGGACTGATAATGAAAACGCCCAGGTCCTGACGGGCCGCCTCCGCCAGGGCCTTTTCGTTGGATTGGTTGATCCAGTACCAATGCAAATTGACGTAATCAAACTCACCGGTTGCAATCGCCCTCACAATCAAATCGCTGGCCCCATGGGTCGAGAACCCCACGAACCGGACCCGTCCTTCCTTCTGCAATTTCCTTGCGGCCTCCAGCGCCCCCCCTTTTCGCAGGGTCTCCTCCAGCAAGGCGGGAGTATTGATCCCATGAATTCCCAGCAAATCGACGTGATCAAGTTGCAGGTTTTTCAAACTGAGGGTAAAGGTCTCACGAAATTCCTCCGCCGGAGCGGGAGCGATCTTGGTTTGAACGATCAGTTTTTCCCTGGGGAGTCGCGGCAGAATGCGGCCCAATTGCAGTTCGGAGGTTCCGTAACCCCGGGCGGTTTCAATATGCGAGATACCAATCTCCAAGGCCCGATGAATGCAGGCCTCGAGGTTGTCCTGCCCCTCAGGTGTAATTTTTCCGACATCCGCATCCTTCCAACTCTGCTGGTAGCGCATCCCCCCGCAGGAAAAGACCGGCAGGGAAAGTTCGGTCCGCCCAAAACGTCGAAAGTGCATCATAAGCGTTCCAGAAGCACGGCCACCTCAATTTCCGCAGTTTGAGGGAACATATCGACCGGACAAGCCCGGCGCAGGACATAATTTCCCGCCATTCGTTTGATATCCCGGGCCAGAGTGGCGGGATTGCAAGACACATAAAGGATTCGGCCCGGAAGACTCGAGGCGATGATCTCGTGAATCTCCGAATCCAACCCCTCCGTCGGCGGATCCAACAACAACGTCGTCTCCTGCGAAGGGGCCGACGCCAGGGCCGGCACGAGGTGCACCTTCACGTCGCCCAGCAAATAGATCTCGGTATCGGTCACTCCCTCCCGGGCCGCCCGCACCGCATCCGGACTCCATTCGATCCCAATGATCTGCCTAAAACTCTCCCGCAATCGCTTGGCAAAAAATCCCGCTCCGCAATAGGCATCGACCAACAATCCTCCCCCCGGATCTGCCAACGCTTGCACCACGTCCAACAAGGTGCCGGCCGCCGCGTCGTTGACCTGGCGAAATCCCCGAAATTCGCGAGGCTCCCGCAGGGGATAGGCACCATCCCGGATTCGTTTTCCCTGGGAGGAAAGCAAGTCCTTGAGCAAATCATTCACCGCTTCTGTGGCAATCGGGCAATTCTCGACGCTGACCACCCGGCGACTCTTGGGTGCAAAAAAGCCCACCCGTCCCCGCGAAGCATGAACCGTCACCCGGTTGCGATATTGATAGGACAAGGGGGAAGCCGCTACGGGTGCCACCGGAGGATCAGTCACTCCGCCCAAACGTTTCAAAACATCGACGACCTGCTCCCGTTTGATCACCAGTTGTCTCGGCATCGCAATATGTTGATAGTGGCATCCCCCACACTGCCCAAAAACCGGACAGGCCGGCTTGAGCCGGTCCGGAGAAGCCTCCAAGACCCGCACCAAATCCGCCTCCACATACGTCTTATGTTCCCTCCGAATCCGGGCCAATATTCGCTCTCCTGGAATCACCTGGGGGACAAAACACACCCGTCCGTCCACCAAACGGCACAATCCCTGCCCTCCAAAGACCACCTGCTCGACAACTAAAGAAATATCCAAGGGCGCACTATCGTCCAGCCCCCCGTCTCCCTCAAAGAAAAAAATCGTCCCAACCGGACCGCGAAGGCGGTGGAGGGATCTATTCCAAGTCCGCGGCAGGACGCGGCGACTCAGCCGCGGGGAGATCCAGCATAAAGCTCTTTAGAAAAACCGCCTTCTCTCCAGATTTCCTGATAATGAAATTCGGGCCGGACTCCGGAAAGTCCATTCCTCCCGACTGGCGGATGGGATTTACACCGACCCAGGTCAGGGTAAAAGGGTGCTCCCCTGCGTTCGAGGGCTGACCATTCTTCCACTCCAAGGTTCCCTGATTGCCGCCGAATCCCGGATTCTCAAAATTGTAGAAAATCGCTTCATAGCCAAACTCCCCCTCTTTGCGGAGATAAAGAACGGCGTCGATCTGAAGCTCGCCATCCTCGAAGGTGGCGGAATTGACTCTCACCCCGAACGCATCCCGATAGACAAACGCATCCGAGCTAAAGACCACAAAGGCGCTCAAGACACCGGCCACCAAGGCCAGCACAGTCGGAGGAACCGCAAAAGCCAAAAGAAAATCCGAAGCCTGTTTCCGGCCAATGACGCCAGCGGCGATGAGGCTCACGATATAGACGGCCAGGGGCACAAGGCCATCCGCAAACACTGTCCGAGATTGCGGATTGTCCCAAATTCCCAGAATGCTCCGCTCCCCAAAGAGGAGGAGCCCGACCGGGACGAAGTAGGCCCCCAAGACGGAAAACGCCGTCCAAGCATCCACTTTTTTCGCCAGACCAAGACCCGCAAGCACGAACAACAGGACGAGCCCACCAAAGAGAAAGTTCAGCGGCCACAGACGACCCAGAGTATCAAAGATCGTGAAAAACTCCCCCAG
>CALBXK010000023.1 GCA_937890535.1 uncultured Spartobacteria bacterium | reverse complement strand
GCTTTCCCGTGGCAAGCAGGCGCTGGGCCATCTCGATTTTCCAATCCGCCAGGGGTCCAGGCCTCAGTTCAAAGGAATTGCTTGCCGGGTCGAGGGTCTCCAATTCCCCGGTGGCTTCATAGTAGGCCACCAACGCCGTGGAGGGCCGGAACTGTGGACACTCCATCGCCCGCAAAATATCCTGGCGGGCTTCGTCGAACCGGGACATTTCCAAGTCCTCCTCAGCCAATCGGGCCCAGAGTTGGGCCGCCTGAATCGTCCCACGAAAGAACGCGTCCGCGGCCAGCAACTCCTCCCGGGCGCTGGGCAAATCATCCACCGCCAGATCGTATCGGGCCAGATCAAGGTGCCACTGCGGATTCAAAGCGGCAAAACGACGGATGGGGGCGGCAATCTCCCGTCCCACAGCCTGACGGTCGCTTTTCCCCAGAGCTTCCGCGAGCAACAAGGCCCGAGCGGAGTTGCCGGGACGCCGCGTCAACAGGGCGGAGAATGCCCTCGCCGCTAGCAGGGGACGGTCGGTGTTCAAAAGTTGGCGTCCAATCTGATCCCAAGCGGTTTCATTAAAGTGACGATCTGTGAAAAATTCCGCCAGGATCGTTGTCAATTCCTCTGAGGACTTCTCCTGCAAAAGTAATTGAATCAAGATCTCGCCCGCTAGATACGAACCCCGTCCCCCGTCCCATTCCCCCCGCATCTCATCCGTGAAGATCTGGATTTCTTCAGGCGACCGTGCCAAATTTTTTCGCAGGAGATAGTACTGCGGTCGGAGGGAATCCTTGCGGCCGGAGATCATTTCCAGACGTTGCAATTCCTCAAGCCGCAGAGTCTCCGACACATCACGATGATCGAGCAGGAATTTTCGGCCGAGCGCAAAACGATCCTCCGGTTCCTCGGCGGCGTAATCCAATGCTAGCAAGTTTTCTGACCAGTCGTCACCCGAAGGAATCCTCGGGGACGGAGGGGCCGGCATTGACGGCGACAGCGTCTCGGAGAGCAGCTCCCGAAGCCGCGCCTCAGCCGCCGCGCGTTCCGCAGCCGGGATCGAAGGAAACTTCTCCAACCACGCCCGAGCTTCGCCTTCCTGACCAAACCCAACAGACAACTCGACCAACGGACGAAGGAGACCCGCCTGCGGAACAGGCGATCGGGTCATTTCGCGTTTAAGAACCGCCAGGGCCTCTTGGAATTTCCCCATGCGCAGAAGAATCTGAACCCGAGGCAGCGTGACTCCGGGGAGGGGCTCGGGGGCGTCGTCAAGCCGTTCGAGCAGCGCCAATGAACGCCCGATCTCACCTTCCTGTTCCAATAATCCTGCCAACCGGAGAGCAGCACCAAGCTTGACCTCAGGCGGGGCCACCCAGTCTTTCGTAGCCAGGAGCCCTTCCAAAAACGGACGGGCCACTTGGGTGTAGTCCGGCGTCATCGCCAAATTGACTATTCCAATCACGACCTGAATGTTGCGGGGTGCGCGTTGGCAAAGTCTGGCAAAAACCTGCGGGCTGGCCTCGGAATGCCCGGACTGCTGGAGGCGCATCGTAGCATGCAGGAGTTCCTCATCCGCAAGCCCGCGGGCCATCCATTCATTGACCAGATAGGAAACCGTTTCCCCGGGAGCATTCCCAATTTGATTGGAAATAAGGAGGGACTCGATGGCGGAATGAAAATTCCCACCTGTTCTGGAGGAAAGGACAGAATCGAGGCCAAGTTCCTGCCGATAGAGATCGCGGGCGAAACGAGGCAAATTCCATTCCTCCAACCTCCCGCCACCCCGCTGGATTTCCTGAGCTCGATCCCAATCCCCCATTTCCTCCCGATGGGAAAACACCTGCCCGAGCTGCGTGGCCGCGTCCACCGGCCGGTCAGCCAGAGCAGCCAGCAACGCCCTCGCGGCCGCTTCCGAGGCGGGACGTCCCCCGGATTTCCAGATCGGAGCAAGGCCCTCCTCAAATTTCGCCCGATCGTCCGGAAGGGTTAGCAACCAACGAGCGCGCAGGGCGGCGAACAGGACATTGTCGTAGCCCACGGCCGGCGGAGCGATGACGATAGCCCGGTCCAGACAGAGAATTGAACGTGGGGCATTCCGCAGCGCCACCCACCAACGGGAAATCTCATACAGAGCCGCCGCCGCCTGGGTTGGCGACATATCCTCCGGCACACTTTCTCCAAGCAAACAGGCGATGCGAAAATGATTCTGCGCCGCCAGGACGCGAGCGACCTGCCAGCGCTTGAGCGCCGGAGCGGAACGAAACACTTCCTGGCAAACCTGGTCCGTTGGCTCCCACCCGGCCTGCACCAGCCGGGAAAAGGCTTCGACGACATTGTCCCAACGCTTGGATCTCTCAATGGGATCATCATTGGCCCAGCGCGGCAACCGGGTCTCCGCTTGGGAATTTTGCTCCAGTGCCAGGGCAGCAAAAATCTGTCCCACCGCTCGCGACGCGTCTTCCGCATCCGCCATTTTCTCCAACCCCGTCAGGGCGCGGTCAATATCCCCAGCAGAATAAGCCGCCCAGATCTGCTCGAGGGGAAGGGAAAATCCGTCAATCCATGAAGCCTTATCCGGACGATTGGTCAGAAGACGCCCGATCTCCTGGATGGCCAGCAATCGACATCCTTCCGGATCGCTCGCCACCGCCCGATGCCAGGGTTCGGGGGCATGAACACTGGTGCGAGCGCCGCTGGGAAGAAAGGAAACGACGGCGGCTGTGGCAATGGGTTCCTGACTTTGGAGAACTCGCTCCGGGAGGGGGAGGAATTTGCGAACCGGAAAAGGATCGGGCGAGGACCGGGCAAGCACCGCTTCAAAATCCGCCAGGGCCTGGATGCGGTCGCCTCGCTCCAAGGCTCGTTGACCAAGACGGAAAAGCACCTCCGGGGGACACCCACCCAGTTCCGCCGCCGTCCGTTCAAATTTTTCCCGCTGCGCTTCGTCCCCGATTCGCTCATAAAATTTGGCCACGGCGACGAGCGCATCCGGATGGCGGGCGTAGCGGCGGCTGATCGATTCCCAGGCGATTCGGGCCCGCTCCCATTCTCCGGCCCGCTGAAGGTACCCGGCCCGTGTCAGAGCTAACGCGGGATCTTCTCCGTCGCGTTCCAAAATCTGACGTTCCAGGAGCCTCGCCGCCTCGCTCCAGTGGCCGGCGGACTCAGCCGCAGCCAACAACGCCGCCGCTGTCACGGCATCCGCTGGAATTTCCGCCAGCCGGGCCTGCGCCTCCTCAGGACGACCTTCCTCGTCCAGGAGCCAGACCAGACCGAGACGCCAAAGCGCATCCTCTGGAGCCTCTTCGCTGTGGGTGACCAAGCGCGAGCGCCAACTTTCGCTCCCGCCATGGCGACTCGCATATCGGGTCGCTTCACGCAGAAGATCCTCCCGTCGGGCAGGCTGCGATTCCGCGACAATCGCCTGCGCAAAGAAATCCAACACCTCCTCGTGGCGCTGCAGGCGGGTCGCGGCATTAAGAAAGGAGGGAAGGATTCCCGGCCGGGCCTCAGGCGAAGCCCGCTCCCAGGCCTGCTTCCAGGTCTCCATGGCACGGAACCAATTGCCGGCCCGTTGTTCCGCCAGGGCCAGATCTGCCCGGGCCTGCCAATCCCCGGGTTCGGCAGTCGCAAGTTCGGAAAAAATCGCCAGCCCCTCCTCAAGACGATCGTTATCGAGTTGGATTTTCCCAATGCGTTGCTGGATTTTTCGGGCCTGATCCGGTTGCAAAAGGACGAGCGCGCGGAGTTCCGTGAGGGCCGCGTCGGTTTGTCCTGCGGCGTCCAGCGAATCGGCAAGGGGGTTGCGAATCGCCAAAGATTCCGGATGACGAATCAGGCCCACCCTCAGAGTTTCGGCGGCGGCCTGGATGTCACCCTGCCATCCCAACCATCGGGACAGCCGCAACCAATCTGTCTCCCGTCCCGCGTCCGCCCGGGCGGCATGATCCAGAGCTGCCAAGCGCTCCCGAATCAAAACGCCTGACTCCGGCAAAATATTCTCCTCGCCTTCCTCTCGCGCTTCATCGACTTCCTGAAGAGCCAGAAACGCCCGCCGGTCAAGATCCTCACGCGGGAGCCCCGGGGCGGCGGCACAAGCGGCCTCCAGAACGTCGCGGGCAGCCTCCCGCTCGCCGTCGATCTTGAGAAGATCCGCCAGGACCAGAGCAGCATCCGCATTTTCCGGGACGGCTGTCCAGGCGGAGCGCGCCCAGGCAAGAGCCTCTGGACGGAGCCCGGATTCACGCAGGATCTGAGAAAACTGCGAGGCGACCATGGCGGCCTCAGACGGCGGGAGGGATTTTAAATCAAACCGGGAAAACACGGCGACGGCCTCCGCGAAGCGTTGCTGATCCAGATAAAATCGGGCCAGTTCGACTGCGGCCTCCACCTCCCCACGACGGGCATTGAAATATTCGGTCAGCTGCCGCTCGAGGGGCGCGGTGAGACGCAGCCGCCAAAAAAATATTTCCGCCCGGGTGACAATGGCGGGATCTTCCTTCCGCCGGGCGAGAAGTTCGGTGATGCGTTTCTCCGCTTCCTCAGGTTCACCCTGCAAGGCGAAAATCTCCGCCCGAAGAAAGATGGTATCTTCGTCCTCGGGGCGCAGGGCAAGGGCTCTGTCCGCCTCGACGGCCGCGACATCAAGTTGACCAAGCGATAAGGCCAGCGCAGCCGCTACAACCGCCAACCCGTCATCCCGAGGCAGCGAATCCCCGGCTTGCCGCAACCACTTCAGGCGCTCGGAAGAATTTTTAAAAAATTCCTCCAGACTGGCCATACGCAGCGCCGCCTCCGCAGCGTGCGGATGCTGGTCGGCCGCCGTCCGCCAGGCTTCCCTCAGATTCTCCAGCGTGCCCGCACTCTCATGCAGGCCGAAGAGCCGTTGCTGGGCCGAGGCCCGTTTCCAATGTCCGGGCCCCATAAGGGCGAGTAAAGATTCCTGCGCCTCAATGGCCTCTAAAAACGCATGACGACGTGCCAAAACCTGCGAAATCTCCTCCCAAATCACCAAGCGATCGCCTGGGCTCGCCAGCGCCTTCGCCTGCGCAGACGCCCGGATGAAATCACCCGCCCTGGCGTACGCGACGGCAATCTTTTTTTGCAAACTGGCATCCCCCGGAGCCAAGGCGGCGACCCGTTCCCAAGCGGCCTGCGCCTTTTTCTCATCACCCGCCCGAAGGGCCAGCTCCCCCAGGCGGAAATGCAAACCCGGAGAAGCGGCTTGGCCAAGCCCAAGTTCGATCGCCGCCATGGCGGCGACGAATTCGCCCTGACTCTCCAGTGAAGCCGCCAGCATCTCCGCCGCCGCAGGAGACCCGGGCGCCGCAGCCCGCAGAATCGCCAGCGCCTCGTCATCGTGCCCGGCACGGACCAGTATCCGAGCCGACACGACCGGATTCGAGGCCGCGTTTTGACGGGACCAGGCCAAAAGCACGCCCTCTTCATCCGCATCGCGATAGATGGAATAAAGTCGTTCGACCACCGGACTTCCCACTGGATTCTTCTGCAAGATCTCCAGGTAGCCATCCGCCATCCGCTGGGAATTGGTATCGAGCCCCCATCCGGTCCCTGCCGATACGAGGCCCAGCGCGATCACGGATATCCCCCTCTTCATGGCCTACAAACTAGCAAAAAGGATCCTCCCGGCAACCCGTTTGGAGGAATCGTCGTCAGCACATCATCCAAAAATGGGAGGGCGAGGCTCCCGCCGAGCCAACTTATCACCCTAGAAACAGAAATGAACCACAGAGCGCGCGAGCGCGGCCCTTCGGGCTCGCGCTGCCGCTACCTTGCCTCCGGCATTTGTGAATAATCCTCATGGCTTTGAACCTACAAGGTCACAGAGACCACAGAGCTGCAACAGAACGGGAGCGGTGGGAACCGCGGACATAGCCTGCTGAAAACAGCCCGAAGGGGACGAATTCTGGGAGGAATAAGGTGCATCCGCGGCAACGGCCAGGTTTTCAAAAGCACTTACAGAAAAGCAAAACCTCGATAGCTACCCACCTTCCGGGTGACTTTCCACAGCGGGTCCCAATTTTCGTAAGTTACTCTCTATTATCCATTTTTCCTCTGCGATCTCTGCGTCCTCTGTAGTTCATTTCTGTTTTTAGGATAAAATTCCCAAACCCCGCCTTTTTCGAGAGCCGAAGCCAGATCTCCTTCCCGCCCATCCTCCACGGCTCCGCGCCTCCGCGTGAGTTCTCCCTTGCGATGACCCTCCGAGCCGAAAATCCTTCTTGATATTTCCCAATCCTCGGAGTAATATTCAGCTTCAATTGGGGGCGTATTGGCTTCGACATGAAGTTTGATGTCAGGCCCGCATGCCGGGGATGATTCGTTGGCCTCGTTAAAAATCGGATCAAAACAATAAATGCAGATTACGAAGATCTCGCTCTCGCGGCCTAAAGTGCCGTGACGTGTTCGGCCCGACGCCTGCTAGTGACGAATACGACGACAGCAGGCTAATTTTTCACCGGTGCAACCGCGGTGAAAAGTGAATCGATTTCGTGGATGCTCAGGGGTCGGTGGCGTGACGGTTCGCAGCAGGACCCCAAAATTAACAACCGGATAAGCATGTAGAAGGTTTGACTGAACGCTTTATGGACAGGGGTTCGACCCCCCTCGCCTCCACTGCGTTGATTATTAGGAGTTTACGTCTGATCAATAGGCCGACTTACAACAATCCTTACAACACCTCCGGCGAGTATCGCTCATATCCGCTGATGTCCCAATCACATTCCAACGGCGCTTCCGCACTGGATTTTCCCTCGCGCGCGCGCCCGACAGCAAATCTGACTTGATGAAGCTCATGTGCCTGATGGATGGCAAAGA
>CALBXK010000022.1 GCA_937890535.1 uncultured Spartobacteria bacterium | reverse complement strand
AACCTGTGACCCCCTCCGTGTCAGGGAGGTGCTCTACCACTGAGCTAACCGCGCTAAAGTGTTATCCGATAAGGCTTTGCAGAGAGAAAAGATTCGCGTTTTTGCCTCTTGTCACCCGATTTTGTAACCCGTAGGATTTAGGGCATGAGCAATACCCAGAAACCAAAGGCAAACGAATCAGATTGGAAGAAAGTCGCGTCATGTCTTTACCGCTACAAAGGCCAGACATACTACGCGCTTTTAAAAATCCGAGGCAAGCAAGTTAAGCAATCCCTTGAAACCTCTGACCGCGAGATGGCAAACCGCAAACTGCGGGAGTTGCGCGGCAAGTTGGAAAAGACCGACCCCGCTCTGGCCCGCCGCACGCTGGCCGAACACCGCGCCCTGTTTGAAGCCCTGCTCACCGGCGCGCCTTCCACCATCGAATCCCACAAGCACCACATTCGGCAGCTGGTTGAGCGATGGCCCTCCGACTGCCCGACCATCATCAGCAAAATCACCAAGACCCATATTTCCAAATGGCTGAAGCTATTCTCCGACCAAGACCTCGAGGCATCTTCAATCAATAAGCGCATCACCTCCCTGCGGAAGTTTTTCGACATGGCCGCCGATGATCGCGTCATCACCGAGGACGGCAGCCCCATGCTCGGCATCAAATACAACAAGGTTGCCGACCCGATCCGACTCACCCCGAGCGAGGAACAATTCCGCGCCCTGGTGAACGACATCCGTAGCCAAAAAACCAATGGTCACGGCTGCAATGATTCAGCGGACTTCGTGGAATTGGCAGGAACCCTTGGCCTCGGGCAAGCCGAACTATCGGGAATCCGTAGGCAGGACATCGATCTAAAGACCAATCAGATTCAGCTATTCCGCCGCAAGTCGAAGCAGCAATTCACCATCCCGATCTTTCCCGATGCGCGCCCGATCATCGAAAGGCGGATGGCGAACATGGAGGACTCACCAGATGCCCGACTCCTGCCGCAGGACAACTGCAAGAAGGCATTGGAAGGTTCATGCCGCCGTCTCAACTTCCCACACTTCGAGCCGCGCTCCCTGCGGAGGTTCCACATTACGCGCTCCCTGCGGGCTGGTATCGACGCTCCGACTGTCGGGGCATGGCAGGGCCACAAGGACGGCGGGAAGCTGGTTCTGGAGGTTTATCAAGCCGAGGTGAACGATAGCCATAGTCAGCGCATGGCTGCCATGCTTGGAGCCAAGCCCGACAACGTGGTCGAGATGCCGTCTCAGTGTTCGGCGGGCTGATCCTCGCCAGTGGGGCGCAACCTCCTGCGCCTAGGACTAGAGGCAGAAGCTTTGCTCCACCGGCGTCCGGGCTTGTGGTCGCTCATGTAGCTTCCGATCTGGTCCTGCGCACGTATGCACCACAAACGGAACGACTCGGGGAAGTCGTATTCGTCGCCATCATACAGGACTATGCCCATCGGGCCGCGCAGACTTCTGCCCAACGAGTGTTGGTGTTGTGCGAAGAGCATTTTTTTCCAGCGCACCACGTGGTCGCGTCTGGTCCCGGCTGGCGTTTTGATTCGGTAGTTGCCACCACGCGCACCGCCCCGAGTGCGTCGAGAATTAGGGACAAGGCCGGCAGCAAACCATCTTTGCAGCGTCTTGGGGCCGCGCTCGAAGGCGGTCATTAGTAGGTCTTTCAGCAGTTCGTCCACGCGTAGCTGCGAAAGTGCGATCAAGCTAAATGCGACTACAAGTAGGGTCAATGAGCTGGTTCGAATATTTTTCGTTGGGACGCTGTAGAGAGG
>CALBXK010000021.1 GCA_937890535.1 uncultured Spartobacteria bacterium | reverse complement strand
TCGTGTTTCTAATCGCCCTGGGCACAAAGCGTTTTTGAGCTTTATGTTTTAGGTGATTATGAGTTGTTGAAATTCTATAGTTTTTAGAGCTGAGCATCCACCTTGAGGCGGTCGCCGGTTTTGATCGGCTTTTTTTCGGACTTCAGATTCTGAATAACGGCTCCGCAGATGTGTTCGCGTACGTCAACCACGCGGACATCGCCGATGTGGCGATTGCCATGCCAGACTTGGAATGGCATTCCCACCTGCACGCCCTCCTTCTTCCCAATATTGGCAATCACGAGGGACAATTCCTCTTTCACATCCATCACCATGCCGTCATGGAGAGTCGGCGAAATGGCTCCAGGTTGGACGGCGTTGGAAGTCCCCAGCGTTTCGCTCGTCTTGCGAAGCTCGGTCTCAACTTTCATCCGCGCCTCCGGGGGGATGCCTTCGGAGGTTTTCATCACCATCTGGATGGTTTCGGTAAGCTCAACCAGCTGGTCGGTCGTCGCCTGGTGGCGGTTTTGCAGCAGGCGCAGGTCGCGCACTGCCGCCAGCAAACGTTGTTCAAGTTTGCTGCTATCCTTTTCCACCCCCGCAATCCCGAGTGCCTCCAGTTTGAGGGCGAGGTCGGCGGACTGGCGTTTGAAGGTCTCAGCCTCGTTGTTTGCGATGGCGAGACTTTCGGTCAGGGAACGGATGCTGGCGCGTAGCAGGAAAATGTTTTCCTGGAGCATTTGGACGTCAGAGGAACTCCCCCCGGCATCTTCGGGCGCGACAATCGTCGCCCCCTGGACCAGGAGGATTCTTTCTTCAGAATCTGTCAAAGATCGATGGCTCTGCGCTCCCAGCCTTTCGGAAGGGAGCAGAGCGAGAAGCCCAGCCGCCATGGCAGCGAGCCTCATCAGTTATTTCGTCACTTTTGCGGTGTGCGAACCGTGTTTCTTAAAGATCCGGGTGGGAGAAAATTCCCCCAACTTATGGCCAACCATGTTCTCGGTGACGAAGACCGGAATGAAGGTCTTGCCATTGTGAACATTGAAGGTGTGGCCTACGAAATCGGGAGTCACCGTGCTGCGACGCGACCAGGTTTTGATCGGCTTCTTGATGTCCGACTCGTTCATCTTGTCGATCTTGTCGAGGAGTTTCCACTCCACATAAGGGCCTTTTTTGAGAGAGCGTGCCATGATTATTTTTTAGATTTAGCATTACACCGCTGGACGATAAAGCGGTCGGACGGTTTGTGTTTGCGACGGGTTTTGAAGCCTTTGGCAAGCTGGCCCCATGGACTCACCGGATGATGGCGTCCGCCACCGCCCTTGCTTTTGCCCTGGCCACCACCCATGGGGTGATCGACGGGATTCATCACCATGCCGCGAACGTGCGGGCGACGTCCCATCCAACGGGTGCGTCCGGCTTTGCCTGAAGACACTTTCATGTGGTCGTTATTTCCGACCTGGCCGACCGTGGCATAAGACTCCTCGTTGATCCGGCGGGTCTCCCCTGAGGCAAGTTTGACAATGACGTATCCGCCGGCCTCGCGGCTGGCGAGCGTCGCCTGGGAACCGGCGCTGCGGATCATTTGAGCTCCGCGGCCGGGAATGATCTCGATATTATGAATGGCCGAACCGATGGGGATCGCCTTGAGTGGAAGGGCATTGCCGACCTTGGGATCGACTTTCGCCCCGGCAATGACCTTGGCTCCGACTTCAAGTCCGGTCGGTGCGAGAATGTAGGTCTTCTTGCCATCCGGGTATTGCAGAAGGGCGATACGAGCGGTGCGGTTCGGATCGTATTCGATCGCCAACACCTCGGCCTCAACATCACGCAGATAGCGTTTGAAGTCGATGATACGGTATTGGCGCTTATGGCCGCCTCCCCGATGGCGCATGGTTATGCGCCCGTTATTGTTACGGCCACCGGACTTTTTGAGGTGAGTGGTGAGACTCTTCTCGGGTTTGTCCTTGGTGATTTCCTTGAAATCCGGGAGCACTTTGAAGCGGCTCGTGGGAGTCAGGGGACGAAAGGTTTTAAGAGACATGGCGGTGGGTCGTTATCGAATTAAACGAGATCGAGTTTTTCTCCGGCTTTCAAGGTGACCACGGCTTTCTTCCAATGGGCGCGACGTCCCAACTTGGCGGAACGCTCGCGTTTTTTCTTGCCGGCGTAGTTGGCGGTTTTGACGTCGAGAACAGTTTTCTTGAAGAGTTTCTCGACGGCCCTTTTGATGTCGAGCTTGTTGGCCCTCGGGCTAACCCGGAAGACGTATTGATTGTATTTCTCGGTGAGGAGGGTGGCCTTCTCGGTGAGAATCACGGTCTGGATGTGATCAAACATGTCATTCATGACGCGAGCCTTTCGGAAAGAGTGGTGAGAGCCTCCTTGGTGACAATGATCTTGTCGAAGGCCAGTAATTGTTCGGTGTTGACATCAGCGGCCCGGGCGAGCGAAGCGGTCCGCACATTCCTCGCCGACAGGTAGGTGTTTTCGTCGAAGCCGTTGCCGATGACGAGCGTTTTGCGGGCGTCTTTGGCCAATCCAGTCAATGTGGTCAGAAAGTTTTTCGTCTTGGGTTCCGTGATGGCAAATGCGTCCACCAAAAGAATGTCGCCAGCGAGAATCCGCTCGCTCAGGGCTTTGCGGAAGGCAAGAACCTTGACCTTTTTCGGAGTATGTTTGGCGTAGCTGCGAGGACGAGGTCCGAAGACCACTCCGCCGCCAACCCAGATCGGAGAGGCTCTGTCGCCAGCGCGTGCGCGACCCGTGCCTTTTTGACGCCAGGGTTTGGCTCCACTGGCGCGGATCTCCCCTTTGGTCTTGGTGCAAGCGGTTCCAGATCGTCGGTTGGCGCGCATGGCGACGACGACGTCGTGAACAGCCTGCCGACCCTTCGCGGGGTCGGTAATGAGTTCAATACTGGCCTCTTTGGCCTCTTTTTCGGTGAAAATGGTGGCGCTCATGGCTTATTCCTTGTCGGCTGGTTTAGTGACGTGCACAGGCTTTTTTACCGCCGGACGCACGATCACGTGGGATCCTTTGGCGCCGGGAATGGCGCCGCTGACGACGATGACGCCGTCTTCCTCCCGCACTTGCAGGATACGGAGATTCTGCACCGTAATGCGCTCATCGCCCATGTGGCCGGGCATCCCCATGTTTTTCCAGACGCGTCCGGGAGTGGAACGGTTGCCGATGGCGCCATTACGACGATGCATCTTCGAACCATGGGACATTGGCTGACCAGCAAAATGGTGCCGCTTGATGACGCCCTGGAAGCCCTTGCCTTTCGACTGGCCGACGACATCGACAAATTGGCCGACCTCAAACACGGTCACCCCAACCTCCACGCTCTCCGGAGCGGATTCGCCGTCTGCGAGACGAAACTCGCGAACAAAGCGCTTCGGAGTGGAGGACGATTTGTCGAAATGTCCGATCTGGGCCTTGCTGACCCGCTGGGGTTTTTGATCGCCGAAACCGAGCTGCACGGCATTGTAACCGTCTTTTTCAGTATTTTTGACCTGAAGCAGGCGATTGCCGCCCGCTTCGATGACCGTAGCCGTGGTGGCCCGACCCTTGTCATCAAAGATCCGGGTCATGCCCAATTTTTTTCCTAGAAGTCCGATACTCATGACGTGGTCGCGTTAGATTTTAATGGTGATGTCCACGCCAGCGGGGAGATTGAGCTTACGCAGCTCATCCACGGTCTTGGCAGTGGGTTCGACGATATCCAGCAAACGCTTGTGCGTGCGGATCTCAAATTGATCCATGGACTTTTTGTCCACGTGGGGCGAGCGGTTCACCGTGAACTTCTCAATCCGGGTGGGAAGAGGAATTGGTCCAGTGACCTTCGATCCAGTGCGCTTGGCCGTCTCGACAATTTCGGCGGCGGAAGCGTCCAGAATGCGATAATCAAAGGCCTTGAGACGGATACGAATGCGTTGGCCAGCGGGTTTTGACATGATTTTATAAAGAACAATTGGGGAAATTTCCCCGGGTTGGAATTGGAACTGGAATTAGGCGATACGTTTTCGAATTTTCAATTGTGAGGCTGCCGATAAAACCCGCCATCATCAGGGGACAAAAAAAGCACACCCAGGTGCCTCGTTCGTTTTCCCCCCGACGTTGTGCGGGAGGGAAAAGCTAGAGAATTGACCGTATGACGCAAGAGAATTTTTGAATATTTTTCTCCCCGCCGTGCCGACGCTCAATTTCAGCCAGCGAAGAGAGGCGCCGTCATCACAGATCCGGCCACGACCAGCACGGATGGCCGCACCGACTTTGCCCAGTTTTTCCGGCAGCGACCTAAGCCGCCTGCATGGCCCGATAGACCAACTGGTGGGTGTTACCCCATTCGCGGACGGATTCGCGGACGCGTTCCATGGCTTGCGCCACACGATTCCTTAATTCGCGACGTTGACGGCGGGAGATCTGGCCCCGCTTTTCGGCAGCTTCGCGGTACTCGGCAAGGAGCACCTCCCACTGACCCACGGCGTCATGCATCCGCTGCTGCGCGGATTGCACCATATCGTGGAGAGCATCCGAAATCGGCGTGCTGCTGGAGGAGAGCTTTTCCGTCAGGCAGTGCTGGCGCTCGGCGATCTGAGCCTTGAGGATGACCTCCTCAGGCACGGTGCGAAGCTTCCAAGCGAGGCCGATCTTATTCAGCGCCCAGATAGCCCATTTGGTGGGATCATACTGCCAAGGCTTCACCCCATTGCGGTAATCGTATTGAAATTCGTGGTGATAATTGTGGTAGCCTTCGCCGAAAGTACAGACCGCCATGAGAAAGCTGTCCCGAGCGGTGCACTTCGTGGAATAGGGACGCTCCCCAATCCAATGGCAGAGCGAATTGATGCAAAAAGTCGAGTGATGCACGACCACCGTGCGGGCGAAACCAGACAAAATCAAGGCCCCCAAGGCCCCCTGCCATCCCGCCCAAGCAAAACCGATCAGGGTCGGCAGGAAAAATCCCATCCCGAAAGCAATTTTGAGATAGTGGCTGTGCTGCCACCAGGCCAAACGGTCTTTTTGCAAATCGCGCACCCAGGTCAGCGGTGTGTCAGGGGAGTGGCGAAAAATCAACCAACCAATGTGGGCATGAAACAACCCTTTGGAGATGTCGTAGGGGTCATCATCGTGATCCACAAATTTGTGGTGGCGGCGATGGTCCGCCGACCAAGCCAGGGCGGAACCCTCGAAGGCCGCAGCCCCAAACAACAATGTCCAGAGCTTAACCGGCCAGGCGGCATGAAACGTCAGATGCGAAAACAAGCGGTGGTAGCCTAGGGTGATGCCCATTCCGGTCGCAAAAGTGAAAAAGAAGAACAGAGCGACCTGGAAAAGATCCAAGCCAAAATTCCAAAGATAGATTGGAACCCCAACAACGGAGATAAGGAGCGTGCTCGTGAGGAATATCGTATTCGCCCAATGAATTTTGGTTTGAGGCAGCTTGAACATGAACTGCCTACGATACACAAGGACCACCAGCTGGCGAATTTTATTTTTGGGGAAGCGCATCTCCGAAAACTGCAAAAAGCGCAGAAAAACCAAAAATGGGAGGCCGAGGCTCCGTCCGAGCCCATATATTTCGGCTCGGACGGAGCCTGCTGGAAGCAGCCCGAAGGGGGGCGAATTCTGGGAGGAATGAGGCGCATCCCCAGCAATGGCTAGGCTTTCAAGCGGGACGAGCCGACCGATTTTGCCAACGATGCGATGTCGGGACTCCTACTCCGGTTCGACATTCCACTCGCGGCGGAGTTCATCCAGCGGGCGCTCGACATAGGGCCAGACGAGAAAATTGACAGAAATATCCTTCGTCATCAGGGACCCACGTTCGATGGCGCGGAAGAGGCGGGCGGCCACGCCGGGCTGACCGATGGAGTCGGCGTGGGCCGCGATGTGACCCGGGGGAAGCTGGTAGCCGGTGCTGAAAATAATGAGGCCAAAGAGAGCGGTGAAAAACGCGTTGGGATCCTGGCGATACCCACCAACAAATCCCGCCACAAGAGTTTCCCCGGCGGCGGTGGTGTCGTATCCGCTGATCAAATGCGAGACATCATGGGAGACACCAGCTTCGGGAAATCCGTGTTTCTGTCCAGGCCAGCCGAAGCCGTTGCTGACGTAGTACGCATGGAGCTCGTGACCGAGGGTGCCGGGCGGCAGATCCTTGAGGGCCTCATATTTGGCCGAAAGCACCTTGTCTTCGACGAGCCCGGCAAAATTTGCCAACGCCTTGGCCGTGCCGATAGCGCCACGATGGGTGAGTTCGGTCTTGGCGAAATCCTTGAAATGGGTGCGCCGCAGATAACACATGCGAAAGGCCAGCATGTGTCCATCGACCGCTTTTTGTACGGTTTCGAGCAACTCAGATTTGATCCCAAATCCCTCCGCAAAGGAGTGGATGACATCGACCTGGCTTTGGGGGGGGAAATCACTGACCAGACTCACCGCCACCATGCCATGGATCAACTGGAGGCGGAGAGGCTGTTCCACGAAGTGTTTGGCCAGCTCTTCGGGCGTAATGGGCGGAAGGTCGCCAACGGGAATGGCTGTACCCGCGAGTTGCTGCTGGGCGGCCATGATGAGCTTGAGGGCGGAGGGGTGGATTTCGCCAGGAGCTTCGGCGACCATTTTCAGGGCGCGAAGCCCGTAGGGTGCTTGTTCGGGAGTGGGTTTGTAGAGCTTCATGGGAGGAGATCAGGCAAGGTGGTAGAGGATGGGCATGGCAATAATGTCATTGGCCGTAAAATTCTTTAAAACAAACTCTTTAAGCGAGGGACGAAAGATCAAGTGCGGAAAAACATCGAGGGGGCGGTTCCAGCGACAATGGTTGATGAGGCTGTATTCCGATTGTTCGCCTGCGATGGGCTGCAGGGGGGTGGAGTTGGTCAGGTTGGCTTTCGCCGTCCACCACCCGGCCGTGTATTCCCAAACCCCAAGGAGGATGTCGATGCCCGCGGTGCCCTTGCTCGCTACATCGGCGGCAAAGAAATAGTTGAAGAGAAAAATGCCGTCACAGGTCTTGTCCACCTCGGCGATGCGTTTGGGGTTTTTGGCGGTGAGACAACGGACGAATTTTGCTTCGGCTTCGAGGAGAGCCTGCAGATCGACGAAGGCCTGGCTCTTGCGGACGCGACAGGCGGCCTCCACGCTCTCGCACTCCACCAAGACCACGATGTCAAACTCGGCCACGTGGAGATCAAAATGTCCCTCCTGAATGACGCGGCGGCCTTCTTTCGATCCCGGCGGGATCATGAAGGCGTTGAACACGTCAGCACGCCGGACCTCCGGCTCACCTTCCCGGAGTGTCTTTGAGGCACCCTTGAGTTTTTCGAGCAGGACCAGCTTCTTCGCGGAGATCTTGTGCAGCAAGCGGGGACGCTCGAGTTCTGCGGCAAGATGGATATAGCCGAGCGTGTTTGGGGGCTGCAGCATGCCCTGCTCGCGAATGCTGTTTGCAAGCTGGGGATTGACGATTTTCATTCCGGGCGGCCATATTTCGGGATCCGCTCCGTCGTCCTGTGTCTGGGCGTTGTCCTCCCCTGGATTAAATTTTGCCTTGTTGGATTCTTCCTCACGCATGGCTATTCGAAGAATAGCCTATCCCAAGGATCTGTCGACCGGAACACCAAGGAATTATTGAGAGGGTTGACTCAATAATTCTCCGCAAGAAACTTGAAAACAACGACTTGTAAAAACAAGAATTATCAGCATGTATTTCCTTGCCAGCGAGCAATCAGCAATCAGCAATCAGCAATCAGCAATCAGCAATCAGCAATCAGCAATCAGCAAT
>CALBXK010000020.1 GCA_937890535.1 uncultured Spartobacteria bacterium | reverse complement strand
GGCAAAGGGTTTGCGAGGACGTTCGGGCAATGAGAAAAGGCCGATGACAATCCATTGCCCGAACTTTCGGACTCAAGACTTCATAAAAATGGTCATGTACACCACGATCAATATCGAGGTGGACGAGGAAATCCGCACCTTGTCTGGCCAAGCTCCACTGAACCTCGGGAAAATAGAGATCACAGAGGGAAAATGGATAAGAAAGAGTAACTTACAAAAATCGTGATACGCTGTGAAAAGTCACCTGTCAGGCGGGTCGCTATCGAGGCTCCGTTTTTCTTTAAATGCCTTTGAAAGCCTGGCCGTAGCGGCGGATGCGCCTCATTCCTCCCGAAATTCGCCCCCTTTGGGCTGCTTCCAGCGGGCTATGTCCGCGGTTCCCACCGCTCCCATTCCGTTGCAGCTCTGTGCGCTCGGTGTCCTCTGTGGTGAACCTTTATTTTCCTTTTTTGGTTAAACCGCTGGAAATCTGAGGATGAGATCCGTGGCTTCTTAACTCGTTTTGGTCCGCTGCCGTGAAGCCAGCGCGAAGATTCCGACCAGAAGAATCATGGCTCCGAAAGCGACCGGAAGCCAGATGAGGGATTGGGAGAAGATGGCACTCTCGCTCTGCTCTGGCCCGGCGTTGCGGATGGAGTTCGTCAGGCCTGCAAATAGCAGTCCGGCGGAGCCATAGGTGAGGTTCAGGGCCACGCCACGAAAACTTAGGACGGTGGCCCGGATGTCTGCCGCGGTCCAAAGGTTCAAGTAGTGCGAAACGAAGAACCCGGTCAGGTTCATGGCCAGTCCGAGCGGAATGATGACCCACACCCCCACGAGGGGAAGGGCAAAGGTCGCTCCCATGAGGCCGATGATAATGAGCCCGGCCACCATGAGAAAATTAGTCGGAGCGTGCAGGGTGCCGACCATGCGTCGGGCGACCGGGGCGGCCAGGAAGCCCAGCAGAGCGAGGGCGGATCCGATGATCCCAAAGAGGAACTCCGGCACGGTGATCAAGCGAAGATAGTTGGATTGGAAAGTAAGAAACAAACGCACCAAGCTGTCGCAGGAAAGGGCGGCGAGGAGAATGAGGAGGATTCTTCGATCCGTCACCACCGCGAAGCCGCCGGAACGAATGTTCTGCCAGGCTTGGCGAAGGGCCGGACCGAGGGTTGAGGGGGATTGATGTTTCGAACCGGGGGGCTCCCGCAGCCCGAGAGCAATCGCGAGGCAGACCAGCGAGGTTCCCAAGGTGAGATAGACGGGCCACCGCACCAAGGCACCCGGAGCCGGACTCCAGGTTCCACCAAAGAATGCCACAGCCTGCTGCACGGCCGAGGGATCGTAGAGCAAGGCTCCCAGGATCATGGCGACAAAGAATCCCCCGGATTGCCAGCGCATCAGTCGTTCCAGGACCCGGGGCCAGGTGGATTCACGACCGTTCGGCGGCAGAGAATCGAAGGCGAGCGCTTCGTCCGCTCCACTGGCGCTGGCTTCAGCCGCTCCGCTCAGGATGCGGTTGATGAGAAGCATGGCAAAGAGCAGTCCGGGTCGTCCCGTAGGAGCCAGCGCGAACAGGAGCATCTCCGCCACCATCAACAAGGCAGCCAGCACAACCATGCGACGGCGGCCGATGACATCGGCGAGGGCACCGGAGGGAAGTTCGAGGGTCACGATCGCAACCGCCCAGGCGACATTCAGCAAGGAATATTGTTCTAGGGTCAGCCCCAGATCGAGGAAGAGAATGCCAATGACCGGATAGTAAAAGCGGGCATTGAAGAGCACCCGAAAGGCGATGAAGAGGGGGATGTTGCGCGCGGTATTCAAGACTGGCGATGGTAGCGGAACACTGTCAGGACCACACGCTTTGAGTCAATTCGTCGGTCCTTCTGGCTTGTCTTCCGGCTTGGCAGATGGGGCGGGATGGTGTGGACTTCCCGACATGGCACGTTCAAATAAAGGCAACCATGCATTCACGGGGATCTTTCTAGTCGGACTCGGCATCATTGCCATTTTTGATTTTTGGTGGCCTGGGATCATGTTCGTGATCGCCCTGGCCATGTTGGTCAGTGCCATGATCGACGGAAGACTGGGCGAAAATATCATCGGGATTGCCATTCTTCTCGCGCTCGGTGTGATTGGGCTCTGGGGGAAGCTTCGCCTCGACACGGGTTTTCCGATTTGGCCGGTTCTTTTTATCGCCATCGGCCTCGCCTATCTGGTGAAGACATTCTGGAAGCGGCCGGACTGAGCTCTCTCTATGCAAAACTCGGAGGAAGAACGTCAGGCCAGGGAGGGGAAGGCCGCAAAAGAGAAATTTTCTTCCGGTCGTCCAACCATTTTCCTCTTTGCCGTTCGTGGCCCGCGGCTTGAGGCAGTTTTCCAAACCCTCCGGCTCAGCGAATCATGGTGAAGAGGGACCCTCTTCCCCGGCGGGCTCTTGCGCTGCTTATTGGGCTCAACCTTCTCTGTTACATTGACCGCTATATTCTGGCGGCAGTGGAACCGGAAATTCGAGCCACGTTTTTTGCGGCGAATGATCCCGATGCCATGGCTAAAACCGGGTTTCTCGCCACGGCGTTTTTGCTCAGTTACATGATCCTTTCGCCGCTGTTTGGTTGGCTGTCGGATCGATATTCGCGTTGGGTTATCATTGCCTTTGGCGTCGCGGTCTGGAGCCTCGCCACCCTCGGGTCCGGCTGGGCTGCGACCTTTGGCTTTCTCTTGCTGGCGAGAATTTTTGTTGGAGCCGGAGAGGCGGCCTATGGACCGGCCTCTCCGACGATCCTGGCGGACCTGTTTCCCATTGAGAAACGCGGCATCGTCATGGCCTGGTTCTTTGCCGCGATTCCGGTGGGCAGCGCCATCGGATATATGTTCGGAGGGGTGGTTGCGGGATCACACGGATGGCGGGCTCCCTTCCATTACGCGGCCATTCCGGGCTTGATTCTGGCCGGACTGTGCTTGTTATTCAAAGACCGCAGGCCACCACCCGCGCCTGGGACCAAGCGCAAGCATGCCTCGTTTTCTGACTATCTGGCCTTGCTGCGCATTCCCTCCTTTGTGCTCAATGTGGCGGCGCAGACGGCCATGACTTTTGCCATCGGCGGGATCTCCTTCTGGGCCCCGGCCTATTTTCACGGCACCCGGGGACAACCGGATCTGGCCCATATCAATTTAATTTTTGGAGGGATCACTGCCGTGGCCGGCCTGACGGCGACTTTGCTGGGAGGCTGGCTGGGCGATCGTTTGGTGGGGCGTTTCCCGGGGGCTTATTTTCTGGTCTCGTCCGGCGGGATGCTCCTCGCCTTTCCCTGCACGGTGGCGATGCTCTTTGCACCCTTTCCGATGGCCTGGGTCTTTTGTTTTTTTGCCATCTTCTTTGTCTTCATGAATATCGGCCCGTCCAACACCGCAATCGCGAATGTCACCAGTCCGGCAGTGCGATCGACCGCCTTTGCCGTAAATATTTTTGTGATCCATGCCCTTGGTGACGCCATATCACCCCCGTTGATTGGTGCCATCGCCGACCGGTGGAGTTTGACCGCAGGATTTTTTGTGGTTTCGCTCGCCATGCTGCTCGGCGGGTTACTCTGGCTGGCGGGAGCGAAGGTTTTGGGCCGGGACACAGCCAGAATCGCGGGGGCGTCGGTGCCCGCTTGAACGGGGAGGGATTGCTTTATTTCCAGGCCGGAAAAGTATCGAGCAATCCGCTTAAAATCATTTGCAGGGCGATGGCCGTGACAAGAATCCCAGCCAACCGGGTGAGAACGTTGATGCCGGTGGGCCCAAGCAATTTACCGACTTTCACCGCCATCCTCAGGGAGAGATAGGTGATGGCAGCCGCCACTACGATGATCGCCAGAAGTACGGCATCGCTGATCCAGATGGGGCCGTTAGAGCCGATGCCCTTGCTGGAGAAAACGATGATACTGCTGATCGGGCCGGGCCCGCCCAGCAGCGGAGTGCCCAGAGGCACAATCGCAATGTCGCCGCTGCCGTCCGTCGGAGCGGGGTCCTTCTTGGGTGCCTCCAACACCATCTTGAGAGCAATTAGAAGGATGATGACGCCCCCGGCAATCGTGAATGTGGCAATCTGCACCCCAAACAAATAGAGGATGGCCTTTCCGCCTGCCATGGCCGCGAGTAAAAGCACGAGAACGGTCAGCGAAGCCCGGCGGGCGACTCCCACCCGGGCCGCATCACTCATCCCGGAAGTGCGTCCCAGAAAGAGAGGGATGCCTTCCAGCGGATTGATCAAAACAATAAGCGCAATGAGGGCCTTGAGGATATCCGGGAGGTCGGGCATGGTGACGGTGCACACTGGCCTGATGTCGAACTTGATTTCAATAGCCAATGAACGAGAGGTCGGCGCCGAATGGCACGAAGTTCTGAGGTTCTCCCGTCCGTGACCATGGATCTGTTGCTCCGAAATGCAGTATGACTCCGTTTGCCAGGTTCTCGAGGTTCGAAAAATTGAAGGCTGGCGATGCGAAAAAGTTCCCTTCGGCAAAAACTCCCGCTATGATTCGGGCTCCCATGATCAGCCGCACTCTCGACGCCGCCATCCTGAAGCCCGAAACCACTCAGGAAGAACTGACCGCTGCCATCAAAGCCTCTCTGGCGATCAATACCTTCAGCGTTTGCGTCAGACCCTGCGACATCTCCGTCGCCAAGGAACTCTGCCAGGGCACTGAGACAAAGGTCTGTGTTGTTCTTGGTTTCCCGCACGGCGTGGTATTGCCGGCTTCGAAGGTCGATGAGGCCCGGCGGTATGTCGAACTGGGCGTCGACGAAATCGACATGGTGGCCAACTATGGCTGGGCGAAATCGGGTCGCTGGGATGATGTGCGGGCCGATATCGCGGGCGTCAGTGAAGTCACCAAAGCGGCTGGGATTCCGCTGAAAGTGATCTTCGAAACGGCCCAGATTGATGCAGAGACCATCAAACGCCTCGTGGAAATTTGTATCGAAGCGGGGGCGGATTTTGTGAAAACTTCCACCGGATTCAATGGCGAGGGAGCCAGGGAGGAAGATGTTCGACTCATGCTCGAGACGGCCGCGGGTCGGATCAAAGTGAAACCTTCGGGCGGGATCCGCGACCGGGCCCGCGCGGAGATGTTTGTAGCCATGGGCGCCCATCGACTTGGTGTGAATTGGTCCGCCTGCGGGACGATCTCTGACCCGGATTCTCAAGAAAAGCCCAATTCTGAAAATCCAAAATCCGAGTATTGAAACTCGGACGCGGGCCTTATTGGGATCGGAGTATCGGGGTCTTGGAGCGCCCGGAGAATGGCAAAGAACTGAGAAGATGATTGAGCGAATATCAATAAACCAGGCGTGACTCCTCGCCGGGATCCCACGTTTCAAATATGCCGTCCGATATCGATCCCTCACGCAGACCGCTTAAGTCGCGCGCCACGGCGTGGGCGCAGGCGTTGGCCGGTTTTTTGGTGGTACGTCGTGTTTCACCGAATGCGATTTCGGTGATGGGCATTCTTTTCGCTTTGCTGGGTGCCGCAGGGATGTTCGCTGTGACGCTGGGTTATGTTCACCCTGCACTGGGCTTGCTGATTGGTGCGGCTGGAGTTCAGCTGCGGTTGCTGTGTAATCTCATGGACGGTCTTGTGGCGGTGGAGGGGAAGCTGAAATCTAAGGCTGGGATTCTTTTCAACGAGGCGCCGGATCGCCTGCAGGATGCGATCCTGCTGGTGGGCGCCGGGTTTGTATGCGGCCATCCTCAGTTGGGATGGGGCTGCGCGGCCTTGGCATTGGTCACGGCCTATCTTCGAGCGTTCGGGGCTTCGCAAGGGTTGGGACAGGATTATTCGGGGCCGTGCGCCAAGCAGCATCGCATGGCGATTCTCACTGGCGGACTCCTGATAGCGGCCGCATTTGCGTTTGTTGGGAAATCGTTTCCAGTGATGGAGATTGCGCTCTGGGCGATCGTGGGGCTGACGTCGATTACGGTGGCGCGGCGGACGCTCCGCATTTACCGTCAACTGCCATGATTGGTGGTTGTATCGCCTTTGTGACGCGGTTGCTGACGGGCGGGACGGCGCGTTGGCATGGCTGTTTGCCTGAGCCGAAGCAGCGCATTTATTATGCGAATCACACCAGCAACCTGGACTTTGTGTTGCTTTGGTCCGCGCTTCCGAGGTCGCTTCGGGAGAAGACGCGGCCAGTGGCTGCGAAGGATTACTGGAGCAGTGCGTTCCGGGGTTTCTTGGCACAGCATGTATTTCGTGCAGTGCTCATTGAGAGAAAAAAGGTGACGCGGCAGAGTAATCCGCTGGAGTCGATGCTGCAGGCGCTTTCGGAAGGGGAGTCGCTCATCATTTTTCCGGAGGGCACGCGACTTCCAGGTGATGCGTTGGGACCGTTCCAGGCAGGGATATTTCATCTTGCCAAGGCACGGCCTGAGATCGAGTGCGTGCCGGTTTACATCGAAAACCTGAATCGCGTGCTGCCCAAGGGCGAGGTCCTGCCGGTGCCGATGCTCTGTTCGGTGCATTTTGGAACGCCCGTTTGCATTGAGGAGGGCGAGATGAAAACGAATTTCCTTGAACGCGCGCGCAACGCCATGCTCTCTCTGCGACCCCTATGAATTCCGAGGTCAGACTTCTATTCGCCATCGTGGGTGGTCTTCTTGTGGTCGCAAGTATCGCCGGCGTGATTCTTCGTAGAACGGTGAAAAGTGAGAGCGGTCAGCGGGTGGTGGAGAATCTGGTGGCCCGGGTGAACGCGTGGTGGGTGATGTGCATCGTTTTCGGGGCTGCGCTGTACATCGGCCAGACAGCCACCCTGGTCATGTTTTGCATCACGTCGTTTCTGGCCTTGCGGGAATTCATAACGCTCTCTCCGACCCGGCGAGGAGATCATCGAGCCTTGTTCTGGGCATTTTTTGTGATCACGCCGTTGCAGTACTGGACGCTGGCGGTCCATTGGTATGGGCTTTTCGTGATTCTCATCCCGGTCTATGCGTTTCTATTTATTCCGATTCGGACGGCGTGGTCGGGCGATACGGAACATTTTTTGGAGCGAACTTCGAAAGTGCAATGGGGACTCATGGTGGCGGTGTATTTTGCGAGTTATGCGCCCGCCCTCCTGATGCTCAAAATTCCAGGTTTCGAGGGGAAGAACGCCTTGCTTCTATTTTTTCTGGTGTTCGTCGTGCAGATCTCTGACGTGTTTCAATACACATGGGGCAAGATTTGTGGCCGACGGAAAATTGCGCCGCTGGTGAGTCCGAATAAGACGCTGGAAGGGTTTCTCGGCGGCGGGCTTTCGGCTTGTGCTGCGGGGGCCGGGCTGTGGTGGATCACGCCATTTACCCCACTGCAGGCGGCGGGCATGGCGGCTGTGATTGTATGGATGGGATTCTTCGGCGGATTGGTGATGTCGGCGGTGAAAAGGGATCGAGGGGTGAAGGACTATGGGGAATTAATTCCGGGACACGGCGGCATTTTTGACCGTATCGATTCCCTGTGTTTTGCGGCACCGATCTTTTTCCATCTCACCCGCTGGTGGTTTTGTTGAGATAAATCAAAGAAGCAGTTCGTGCATACATGCGGTTGCGTAATACATGCACGGTCTGGCCCCTCCGCCTCTCCTGACCCTTCGCCTTGTCATATTCGACCCCGAACTCGGCGTGCCATTGCCTACAGTTCTCATCACCTGTCAGGATTTGACTGCCAACCCCCGAGCGGACCCCGAGTTCCTGCATGAACGGCGCGCTAGCGACCTTCCTTGCTGCGATTTGTTCGGCTTGTAATGGGTGCATTCTGCGTTTCCCATAACCCATTTTTCTTCAGTCGAGTCTTACTTCATGCGGTCAAAGGTCTTCTGCAGGATTTCGAGGTCGCTGCGATTTCCTGTCTTGGCGCGGGTGTCGGAGATCCATTTTTTCTCCATGGCATTTTTGGTTGGTCGGTCAATGTTGTAGAAGACGCCGAAGAGTCCGGGAAATGGCAGGTTGGCCAGCCGATAGGCGGCGATCTCGTCGGTCACATCATGGCGGGCCTCATCTTCCGGCGTGTCGTCCCATTTTTTCTCGTCAATGAGTGAATACGTCCCGCCCTTGCGGGGGATGCTGGAATCGAAGGCGCCGGGGAAAAATTCGACGCATTCCGAGAGGATCTCCACCACCGAAAAGCCCTGGTGATCCATGGCCCGCTCCATCATTTGGATCATGTGGTTGACCTGAGTGGCGTGTGAACGTGCGACGAAGGTCGCTCCAGCGGAAATTAGCTTCTTCATCGGATTCACCGGATGATCGATCGCGCCCGTGGGGTCGGTCTTGGACTTGAAACCGATCGGTGAGGTGGGCGAGGTCTGCTTCTTGGTCAGGCCATAGACGAAGTTGTCCATGATGACGTAGGTGAGATTGATGTTTTTTCGCGCTCCATGTTCGAGGTGGTTGCCGCCGATGGAAAATCCATCGCCGTCGCCGCCGAAGAGAAAAACATGCAGGTCGGGCCGGGAGAGGCTAACTCCCGAAGCCAGCGGGACAGCGCGGCCGTGAATAAAATGGGCGCCATGGGTGTTGACGAAATAGGGGAAGCGTGAGGAACAACCGATGCCGGCCAGAGTGACGATGTTTTCCTGGGGAAGCTGGCGTCTTTCCAGCATCTTGTAGTAGGCCGCGAGGACGGCAAAATCTCCGCAACCCGGACACCATGTGGGATGATCCGCGGTGAGGGCTTTCTTGGTGAGTTTCTCCCGTTCTTCGGGGACGGCAATGGCGGTGGTCATTTCAGGGCTCCTTCGAGAATTTCCCGGACCCGGAAGGTGAGTCCGTCGGTTTTTGTGAGGCTGTGGATTTTTGGATCGCAAAATCTGGCGCGAAGGATGGAGGCGAGTTGGCCGTAGCCATAGGGCCCCTCGTCGTTCATCTCTATGACGAGGACGCGCTTGAAACGGCTGAAGATTTGCGCCAGTCCCTCCGGCAACGGATGAATGTGGCGGAGATGAATGGAGGAAAGCGATTCGCCGCGTTCGCGGGCCACATTGACCGCTTCGGAAATTGGTCCATAGGTGGATCCCCAGCCGACCAGAAGCATTTCCCCTTCCGGGTCGCCATGAATCTCGGGAATGGCGATCTCCTTGGCCAGTTCCTGCAATTTGCGGCGGCGTTTGGCGGTCATGGCGGCGTGCAGTTTGGGACTGCCGGTGGGGTGTCCCATCTCGTCGTGTTCCAATCCGGTGACCACCGGATATTTGTCCCCGAGCATGCGGCTGCCGGGGGGAGCATGATGGGTCAGATGGTCGAGCGCATAGGGTTTGTATTCCTGATCGCGCGGGGAAATATCGGGCGCTGGATTCATCATCAAACCCGACAAATCCGGCTCGTCGAAGGCCTCGATGCGGGTGGCCAGCGAGGTGTCGCTGAGAATGAAAACCGGCGTGCTGTATTTGCGGGCAATGCGGGCCGCCTCCAGGGCCACGTAGAAGCAATCCTCCACCGTCCTGGGCGCGAGCACGACGCGCGGGCTGTCGCCATGTCCACCGAAGATCGCCTGATAGAGATCGCTTTGTTCCACATTGGTGGGCAACCCGGTGCTGGGACCGCCACGTTGGACATTGACCACGAGGAGCGGAATCTCTGCCATGGAGGCCCAACCAATCGCTTCGGTCTTGAGCGAAATGCCGGGCCCGGCACTTCCGGTCACCGAGAGGTTTCCCGCATAGGACATTCCGAGCGCCAGCGAAACCGCTCCGAGTTCGTCCTCGGCCTGCACAAAAAGTCCGCCGTATTTCGGGAATTCGCTGCGGAGGATTTCCATGATGGAGGTCCAGGGCGTGATTGGATAACCCGCGCCGTAGCGCACGCCGGCAGCAATCAATCCATAGGCAAGAGCCTGGTTGCCATCCATCGTGATCTGGGCCTGGGCGGAGGCGTCTGCGGGCTCGAAGTGATAGAGGCGTGAAAGCACGTTGCCGACCGGATAAGCAAAGCCGGACTGAAAGGCCATCAACGCGGTGTTGAGCACATCCTCGGACTTTCCGCCGAAGCGTTCGGTGATCAGTTTTTTCAGCTTTTCAACATCGAAGTTAAAAATTTTGGACAGGAGGCCGAGGGTAAAAATGTTTTTCCCCTTGTCTTTGGCCGTGCCGCCCAGCGCCTCAATCGTCAGTCCCGTGATCGGCACTCCGACATGGACAAAGCGTTTTTCTTCGGGGTCGGGTTCGACTTGATCCGAATCATAGAGCAAGACTCCGCCTTCGCGCAGGTGGTGGATGTGTTCGTCGTAACTGTGTTGGTAAAATGCGACGAGAAAATCCGCCTCATCTCCCGCTGAAAGAACTTCGCCCGAACCGATCCGAACCTGAAATATCGAGGCCCCGCCCGAAATCGTCGAGGGGATCGTCATATAGGTCATCACGTCCTGGGAACTGCGTCCCGCCAATCGCGCCAAAAATGCCCCGGCGGATTGGATGCCATCCTGGGAATTTCCCGCCAGTCGGATGACGGCCTCGCGGATGTGTTCCGGTCTCAGGTCGGCGCGAGCCCCTCCGGGAGTGGGGGGTGGCGTTTCGGGCTCTTCTACAACTGGGGATGTGCTCACTTGGAAAGCTGAACCGTTACAAGTGAAGGCGCCCTATGTCAATGCCGCGAGAAGGTCAGACAATCAGATCCTATGGAAAACCGATGAGGCGGAGAAACTCCCGCAGAGACGCCGAGATGCCGAGAGATTATGGTATTGAAGTCTTTGAAAGCCTGGCGGTTGCTTCGGGCTGCTTCCAGCAGGCTATGTCCACGGATTTTGGGATGAGCCGGAATCCGCTCTTGGGAAGGGTGATCAGACCGGAACTTTGACGACGACTTTGATGACTGAACTGGGTTGATCGGCGAGGGCGCAGCCTGGTTTGTGCAGATCTTCGGGAAAGAAGATGGCAAGTTCGCCGGCCTGAAGACCGCAATCGGAGACGCCACTGTTCCCATCAAAGAGCTGGTAGTCGTCCTTTTCATCGTAGTCGGTCAGCGCTTTTTGGCTTCGGGGAGGGGAGGTTTGGATGATCTCGTTGCCGCTGGCGAGGAATTGAATGTCGATGACATTGCGGTGGGCCTCCAGGCGTTTTGTGGCGGCGGGAGCCGTTTCGTAATGCTGGATGAGGGCGTAAGCGCGGGTTCCTTCGATGTCATGGCGCCCCGCGGGAGTGCCCGGGTCGAATGTCTTCAAGTAGGCGAGACATTTTGCAAAATCAGGATGAAGGGTCGCGTAGCGATCGGCGTGGGCGAGAGAGGTGAAGATCATGACCTCCATCTTTCCTCAGCGCTCCCAGGATTCAAGATGATTTCGAGCGGGAGAAGCTGTGTCAGATTCGAGCGGACCCCGTGACGGGTTATTTTCCCTGCCACCAATCGGGAAAAAGCCTGCGGTAGCGGGGTTCATTAAAACGTTGGTCAATGAGAAGCGCGGCCCCACGGTCTTCTTCCGATCGGATCAATCGTCCGACGGCTTGGAGAACGCGTTGCATCCCGGGAAAGCGATAGGCGTAGTCGAAACCTTCGCCCCGGGTGGCGGCGAAATACTGCAACAAGATGTCCCGTTCCAAGGAGAGGCGGGGCAGACCGACTCCGATGACGGTGACTCCGATCAGTTGGTCGCCGGGGAGGTCGACGCCTTCGGCAAAAATCCCTCCCAGTACGGCCAGGCCGATCCCTTCGGCGCCTGACGTGAAACGGGCCAGGAAGGCGAGGCGCTGGGATTCTTCCATGAGGGAGCCTTGGGAAAAGAGGTGCTTGTTTGTGAGTAGACCAGCGAGGAGGGGTTCGAGGTCGGCCTGGTATTGAAGGGAGGGGGAGAAGATGAGGTGGTTGCCGGGATGGGCCTGGACATGATCGGCGACGGTTCGGGCCACGGCGGAGAGCGACTCGGTGCGTCCCTTAAATGTGACGTCGAATGCGCTGATAGAGAGGTGCATCTGGTCCTTGCTGAAGGGGGAGGCAATCCGCGCGATCTCCTCGTCGGAATTACCGCCCAGAAGGTCGCGGAAATATTCCAAGGGGGAGAGGGTGGCGGAGAAGAAGATTGCGGCACGGAGTCCGTCCAGAACCTCGTGAATGCGTTGGGCAGGATCCGCGCAATAGAGGCGGGCGGTGGCGTCAGCCGGCGAAAGAAGAAAGCGGCAGGTTTCGTCGGCGGCCTCACAAGCGCGAAGAAATGCGGTGATGGCGAACCAGGGTTCGAGCCATCCGGAGAGGTCCCGTCCCGGGCTTTGGGCGGCGAGAAGTTCCTCCAGGCTGCGCGCCGCCTGACGCGCCGCAATTACGAGTTCCTCCGGGGGAGTCGGTAGGGCCATGGCTCCGTCGTGGTAGGAGCGGGGCGGAACGAGGGAGGCCTCGGGGGAGGCGGCCCGAAGAAGCTTTTCTAGAATGCCGCTGGCGTCGGCCAAGGCCCGGCGCGCTTTGGCAGCTCCTTTGGCGCGGGGGGCCTTCTGCCCGATGGCCAGATCGCTGACGAGCAGGGAGGCAGAGTGCATCTCGCGACTCCGGTCCACGAGGTTATGGGCTTCGTCGATGAGGACGACATGGCGGGCCGGACCCTCGCCGAAATGGCGCTGGAGTCGGGCGGTGGGATCGAAAACATAATTAAAATCGCCGACCACGATGTCGGTCCAAAGGGAGGCATCGAGGGAGAGTTCAAAGGGACAGACCTGATGGAGCTGGGCGATGCGCTCGATGGTCTCCCGGTCGAGATGGTCGTGGGTGAGGAGATCCCGCACGGCCGGCTTGATGCGGTCGTGGTATCCGATGGCATATGGGCAGGTGCGCACGTCGCAACCGGTGGGAGAATCCGTAAAGCAGAGCTTCTTTTTTGCCGTGAGCATGAGGCTCCGAACTCTGGCTCCGGAGTGGCGGAGTTTCTCCAGAGCCTGCGCGGCGGCGAGGCGGCCCGGGGTCTTGGCCGTGACGTAAAAAATTTGGCCGTCGCCAAGAAGGGGAAGGGCTTTCACGGCGGGAAAGAGGGTGGCGAGCGTTTTTCCAAGGCCGGTGGGGGCCTCCAGAAAAACGTTTTTCCCGTCGCGGACGCTCCGATAGACGGTGCGAGCCAGTTCCCGTTGTCCACCGCGGAATCGGCTGAAGGGGAATTTGAGTGCCTCCAGGGAGGCATTGCGGGTGTTGAGCCACTGCACGCGGGGTTGGAGCCAGGCGAGCCATTTGTGGATCGTTTCGTCGAGAAAACCGCTCAGGGACTCGCGGGTTTCCGTGTCCCGGATGACCGTGATCTCGTCGGTAGCGAGATTGAGGTAGGTGAGTTGGTGGGCGACCGTCTGCCATTGCTTTTCCTCGGCCAAGAGGGCGGCGTAGGTACGCAACTGCGCCAAGTGAACTGGATCGGGGTCCCCGGTCCAGTGGGCGGTCACCGTCTTAATTTCTTCGACCAGGGGGGGATCGTTGGTGGGGAGGATGCCGTCCACCCGGCCAGTGAGGAGAAGCCGGAGACCGGGACGTTCGAAGATGCGTTCGACCGGCACTTCCGCCAGGTAGGCGTCCCCCCGGGATTGTTGAATCCGGCGATGGCCGCGGGTGCCCGCCACGGCGCGTTGGGAAGATCGAAATGCGCCCGTTCCGGCGAGATCGCCGGAGCGGTGGACAAACTCAACGAGGTCCCTCACGGTGGTGCGAAATTCCTGTGGCGGATTCATTGAGATATGCGATTGAGGAACGAGAGATTACAAAGGGCTAGACCGTCTGGTGGAATACGTTACCTTGCCCCACTCTAATTTGTCATGAAACACCGAATCGAAAGGGTATGCGAAGTACTCAAGCGCGAGCTGGGACAAGCCATGGTGCGGGAAGTGACCTTCCCGGCCCAGCTGGTCACGGTGAGTGGCGTGGACGTCACCCCCGACTTGAAACAAGCCCATGTCTTCATCAGTGCGCTGGGATCGCCTGGTGAACGCCGCCGTGTGATCACGACCCTGGAGGCCCATCGGGTCATGTTGCAGAAGGAGCTTTCCGGTCGCCTTGCCATGAAATTTACCCCTCATCTGAACTTTCATCTCGACGACTCCATTGAACGGGGCACCCGGGTGCTGGGGATTCTGGATGAACTGATTGAGGAAGAGCCGAATGAATAATTCCACATTTGCAGAGATCGCCAGTGCCCTCGAGGGTGCAGAGGAAATTCTCATCGCCAGTCACCAACGTCCCGATGGCGATGCTCTGGGGTCCACGCTTGCGGTGGCGCTCTGGCTGCGGTCGTTGGGCAAGAAGGTAACGACCTGGAATGAAGATGGCATGCCGGAGAAATTCCACTATTTGCCGTGGCACCAGATGGTCACGGTTCCGGCGTCCTCTCCGCGCGCTTTTGATGTCGTGGTGGCTCTGGACAATGCGGTGAAGAACCGTTTGGGCACCGTCTGGAACGGGGTGGGGGCCTCGGCCCTGTTGATCAACATCGATCACCACGTCACCAATCAGGGCTACGGAGACCTGAATCACGTCGATCCCAGCGCCCCGGCCACCGGACAAATTTTGTATGAGTTTTTTCTCGATCGGGATATCGAGATCACGTCCGACATGGCGACCTGTCTCTTTGCTGCCATCTCGACCGATACCGGTTCCTTTCAATACGAGGGAACCAATCAGCGAACCTTTGCGGCGGCGTCGGCTCTGGTGGGGGCCGGGGTGGACGTGGCGGGGTTGTCACGCGCCCTTTATGAAGATTATCCGCGCCGTCGTCTGGAGCTTCTTCGCCATGCCCTCAATGCGGCGAAATTCACCTGCGACGATCGGGTCGCCAGCTTTTCGTTGAGTCTGGAAAAGGTGAAGGAACTGGGAGTGATTCCAGAGGACAACGAGGGCCTGATCGACCATCTTCGTGCCGTCGAAGGCGTGGTGGCGGCGGTGTTTTTTGAGGAACTGGAAGACGGAAAGGTGCGGGTGAGCGCGCGTTCGAAGGACCCCCGAGTGAATGTCAGCGAGATCTGTGGTCAGTTTGGAGGCGGGGGACATCCTCTGGCCGCCGGAGCCCGCATCGCCGGAAGCCTGGTTGAGGTGGAGACAAATTTTTTGGAGGCAATCTGTCATGCAATCAAATAGCGAAATTGACGGGGTTCTCCTCGTGGACAAGGCCCAGGGGATGACGTCTCACGATGTGGTCGCCATCACCCGCCGCGCCCTCAATACGAAAAAGATCGGCCATTGCGGAACCTTGGATCCGCTCGCGACCGGGTTATTGATCCTCACCGTGGGTCGGGGGACAAAGATTCAGGATCTTCTCATGAGCGAGGATAAGGAATACGTGGGCACGATGCGATTGGGGGAAAGCACCGACAGCCAGGACGCGGACGGGAAGATTCTTGAAACCAAGCCGGTGCCGGAACTCAGTTCCGATGAAATCGAAGCGGCCTTTGCCAAGTTTCAGGGTGATTTTTATCAAACCCCGCCCATGGTTAGCGCCATCAAAAAGGATGGGGTGCCGCTCTACAAGCTGGCCCGGCAGGGAAAGGTCGTTGAGCGTGAGCCACGCTTTGTGCGTATCTATGCCAACGAGGTGCAGGAGATCCGTCTGCCTGATGTGGATTTTCGGGTGGTGTGCAGCAAGGGCTTCTATGTGCGCACTCATGCCCATGATATTGGAATCGAACTCGGCTGTGGCGCGCATCTGCGGGCCCTCCGACGTACGAAATCGGGACGGTTCTGCGTCGATGGAGCGGTGACGGTTGCCGAATTGAAGGAATCTCCCCGCGAGGAACTCCTGCCTAGGATCCTCAGCCTGCCGGCCGTTTCCCGGCTCCGTGGCGCCTGATGCAGGTTCTGCGTGCCATCAAGGAACTGGCGGATATCCCGGGCCCGATCTGTGTGGCCATCGGGGTCTTTGATGGTGTGCATCGTGGACACGAGGCCTTGATCCGCCGGGCCATGGCGGAGGCGAAAGCGCTGGATGGTACCGCGGTTGTATTAACTTTTGATCCGCATCCGGCCCGCATTCTCCGACCGGAGAGCGCTCCGCATCTCCTCACGTCCGCCGCGCATAAGGAACACCTCATTGCCGCGTCGGGTTGTCCGTTCCTTTTGGTGGTGAAATTCGATGCGGAATTTTCCGCCCAGTCGCCCTCCGCGTTTATCGAGGCGTTGGCCCGACCAGAAAATTCTCTCCGGTGCTTGTGTGTCGGTCACCAATGGGCGTTTGGACGCAATCGGGCCGGGAATGTCGATCTTCTCCGCTCCCTGGGCACCCGGCACGGATTTACCACCGTGGAGATCGAACCGGTTCGCTCCGGCGGCGAAACCATCAGCAGCACACGAATCCGTCGGGCGATTGAGAGCGGAGATTTTGCAGCGGCGAGCGAACTTCTGGGCCGCGACTACACGATTCTTGGCACGGTGAGGCATGGAGCGCAATTGGGCGGAAAGATCGGGTTTCCCACCGCCAATCTGGCGGCCCACAATGAGCAATTCCCCCCGGATGGTGTCTATGCGGTTCGGGCCCACTTGCGTGGAGTGGGCTATTCCGGGGTGGCCAACATCGGCACCCGACCCACGGTGGATGGACATTCCGGTCGGATACTGGAGGTCCATCTCTTTGATTATTCCGGGGACTGCTATGACGCGGACATGGAGGTGCGCTTTGTGGCCTTTTTGCGTCCGGAAAAGAAATTTGAATCCGTGGAGGCCCTCAAGGGGCAGATCGCTCGCGATGTGGTGACGGCGAAGGGGATGGTAGATTGCTGATTGTTGATTGTTGATTGTTGAGAGCTCTCACGAGGCGGAGCCGTTTTCCTCTAGAACGTGACGCACCTGGATGGAATCGAAGCGTTCGCT
Source organism: uncultured Spartobacteria bacterium (assembly GCA_937890535.1). GTDB lineage: Bacteria > Verrucomicrobiota > Verrucomicrobiia > Chthoniobacterales > Terrimicrobiaceae > CAMASH01. The sequence goes on along the minus strand of CALBXK010000020.1, from coordinate 9,075 downwards.
GCCGGCGAGGACATCGGTGAGGATGATGAGGGGATCGCCATGCTTGACCAGCCCACGGGAGACGAGCAATTTCTCAGCGGCGGCGATGGTGTGCTTGGGGTTGATTTCAAATTTCATCACCAAGGGATGGGTGCCCCGATTGAGGGTGAGCCCGCGGGCCACCACTTCCGAGGGCGTGATGGCGAAGATGGGGGCTTTCAGCGGGCGGAGCTGGCTAAAATAGTTGGCGAGGAAGCCGCGTTTGGTGAAGACAACGATTCGGGAGTCAGGAAGGCTGTTCGCCAGGGCGATGGCGGCACTGGCCGTCTTGTGTCGGAGGGTTTCCACCTCGGCCTTATCGGCAAAACCTAGACCTCCACTGCGTTCGATTCGTTGGGCCACGCGGTCAAAAATTTTGACGCATTCCACGGGGTATTTTCCCACCGTGGTTTCTCCGCTGAGCATAATGGCATCCGCCTCTTCATAGACGGCATTGGCAACGTCGGTGATTTCCGCCCGGGTGGGCAGAGGGTTTTCAATCATGGATTCCAACATGTGGGTGGCCACGATGACAGGGCGTCCGATCCGAATGCATTTCTTGACGATGAGTCGTTGGATGATGGGAAGTTCCTCCATCGGGCACTCGACGCCGAGATCGCCGCGGGCGATCATGATGCAATCGGCGGCCGTAATGATTTTGTCGATGACGCTGACTGCATGTTGGTCTTCGATTTTTGCAATCGTGCGGGCGCTCGAACCGGAGGCGTTGAGAACACGCCGCAGTTCCATGATGTCGGCGGCCTCACGACAAAAGCTCAACGCCACGAAGTCCACCCCGACCTCGACGCCAATTTCGATGTCGGCGAGATCTTTTTTCGTGAGGGGAGGGAGGTTGACCTTGACGCCGGGAAGGTTGATGTGACGCCGGGAGCCGAGGGTGCCCGGAGTCAGAACCTCGCAACGGATGTGGGGATCGGCCTTGGAGAGCACCTTGAGGTGGATGACTCCATTGTCCACCAGAACGGTATCTCCGACCGAGATATCATGGATCAACCCGGGGTAGTTCACATCGACCGAAAAGATATCCTCGCTCTTCTCGCCCCGGACGCTGAACTCGAGAATGTCGCCAACCTTAAGATCAAGTTTGGCGTCGAGGTCCCCGGTGCGGATGGCCGGACCCTGGGTGTCCATCATGATCCCGGTGAGGATGTTGAGCTCCGTCGAGACCGTACGGACCGTCTTGACCACGGTGCGGACCCAGTCATGGGTGGCGTGGCTCATATTGAGGCGGAAGATATTCGTGCCGGCTTCGATCAGGGCCCGGAGCACTTCGGGAGATTCTGTGGCGGGACCGAGGGTACAAATGATCTTGGTTTTTCTCATAAATATAGAGAATGCAGGTTGGCTATTGGGCCTTGAGGGAATTGACCAGCTCTTCGATGTGGAGCGTCTGATTCCCGATCCCTCGGAAAATCTTCAATCTGGTGAATTCCTCTTCGGTGGGAAAACTGGCGGGATTGGCGAGTTGTTCAGGAGTGAGGAGAAGTCGGGCGGCGGCGTTGGGGTTGAGTCTCGGATGGAGCCTGGAGATTGCCGCACTGATGTCGGGGCGAAGGAGAAAATTGATCAGGGCCTGGGCGGCCTGGACCTGTGAGGAAGAGCGGAGAATGCAGAGATTGTCCACGATGAGGTGGGCTCCTTCGAGGGGAAGGGCCCATTGAAATCGTTTGTCGGATTCGAGAAGAACTGCGGCGGCCGGACTGCGGAGGATGCCAACATCGGCCTCGCCGCTGAGCAGGAGGGACTCCGGACTGTGAAAATCGTAGGCTTTCACCTGGCGGAGCCACTTGGCGAGGAGGGGCCGCGCCTCCTCCAAGTTAGCCTCGGAGACCTCATCGACCGGCAGGTCGAGAGTGGCGAAGGCCCAACTGACAATTTCGCGGGGATCGTCGAGCACAACGATCCGGCCTTGGTGATCCCCGTTGAACGCGTCCTTGAAGCTTTCGACGCGTCCCTTGACCCGTTCGGTATTTATCACGATGCCCACGGTTTCTGCCATGAAGGGAACGGAAAAAACGTTGCCGGGATCAAAGGGGAAGTTTCGAAACTTCGGTGAGAGATTCTTCAAATTGGGAATTTCTTCATGATTGAGAGGGAGGAGGAGGTTCTCTCGAATGAGATCTTCAATGACCGATTCCCCCGGCTCGATGAGATCATGCTGTCCTCCTCCAGACAGAAGGTTTGCGAGCATTTGTTCGTTGGATGCGAAAGTTTCCACCTCGACAGGAATTCCTGTTTCCTCGGTGAATTGTGCGATGATGGAGGGTGGGATCGAGCCGACCCTGCCGAAGAGATTGAGGTGAGCCGGAGGCGGGGAGGGTTGGGGGTCCGAGGGAAGCTTGGACGGATCGGGGGCCGGCGATTTTCTGCAACCGGAGTGCGCCATCGTCATTAGAAGCGCGAGGAAAAGGCAACGCAGAGGCACCAGGAGACCAAGGGGCCCACGGGTCGGCTCTGGCATCCTGCTGAAAATCATATTCTTCGCCAAGAGGTGAAAAGTCGGAGGCGAATCATGTGTTTGCGAGTCGTTCGCAGGCCGTGACTGTATTGGACATTAGCATCGCAATCGTCATGGGACCGACTCCTCCGGGGACGGGAGTAATGGCGGCGCATCGTTCCGCGACAGCGTCGAAATCCACATCTCCCACCAGCCGATGGCCTCGTGGGGTGCCGGGTGCGTCCACCCGATTGATCCCCACGTCGATGACGACGGCGCCCTCACTGATGTGGTCCACTCCCAAAAAATGAGGGCGACCGATGGCGGCAATGACGATATCCGCCCGACGGGTGATGGCGGTAAGATCCTTTGAGCGGGAGTGGGCGATGGTGACGGTGGCGTCCCCGCCCTGGCCGCGTCTCATGAGGAGGAGGGCCATCGGTTTGCCGACAATCATGCTGCGGCCCACGATCACGGCATTGGCCCCGGCCGTGGGAATGCCGGATTCTGCGAGGAGACGAAGGCAGCCCAGCGGCGTGCAGGGCACAAAACCGGTGGGGTCATCGAGCGCCAGTTTGGCGACATTGACGGGATGGAAGCCATCGACGTCCTTTCGTGGATCGATGGCTTGGACGACGGCCGCTTCGTCGATGTGGGGAGGGGGAGGCGATTGGACCAGAATTCCGTGAACCAAGGGGTCAGCGTTGAGGGATTGAACGAGGGCGACGAGTTCGTCCTGAGATGCGGTGGCAGGCAGTTCGTGTTTGACCGAGTGCAGGCCAAGCTCGGCGGCGCGCTTGTCTTTGGAGCGTACATAGGCCCGGGAGGCCGGGTCGTCCCCAACCAGGATGACGGCCAGGCCCGGACGAAATCCGCGCTCTGACAAGGCCGCGATCCGACCTTTGGTTTCGTTGTGGACGTTTTCTGCGATGGATTTTCCGTCAATCAGCTTCATTCGTTAGCAAGGTTTGTATTCGTGCGCGGGTGGCCTCGAACTCCTCTTTGGTGAGGTCGTGCGGCACCGGAATCGTGGCGTCCATGATGACGGAGATGGAGGAAAAGGGCAATGGGATGATAAAATTGTCCCAAGTCTTCATTCTTATGCAGTGGGAAAATTTGGCGTGCATCGGAACGAGGGCTGCGCCGGTCGCCTGGGCGAGCAGGACGGCCCCAGGACCAAAGGAGTAACGGGGACCCCGGGGACCATCGGGGGTGATGGCGACGTCACCGGAGGATTCGATGCAGCGCACCAGCTCCCGCAGGGCGACCGAGCCGCGGCGGGACGAAGAACCGCGCACGGCGGACATGCCGAGGCCATTGACGACTCCTGCGAGAATCTCTCCGTCGTGGCTGGGGCTGGTGAGGACGGTGACACCGGGGCGTTGTCCATGAGGGTATTTGCGCAAAAAGCAGAGCGTGATACCCAGGATGCGATTGTGCCAAAAGCACATGATGATGGGTTTTCGGTAGGCGTTGTGACCGACGCCGACGCGGTCGTCGACCCGCACCCGAATGGTGGCGAACAGGACACGGAGGAGAAGCACTCCGAGGGCGGCGAGAATTTTTTCACGTTTCATGGGAGGCGGAAGGCGATGGCGATGGCGATGGACTAGACCAGAAATTCCCGGAGGATTTTTTGGAGGACCGGTCGGGCGCTGGCGGCGAGGACCGGATTGGCGTAGGCGATCCATGTGATACCGCTGGTCGTGTCCAGCGGGGCGTCGGGAAAGCCCCCGAGAGGATGTTCGTAAATGATGCCGGCCTCCTCGATCAACAGCGCTGTGACGACATCGTAGGGGTGGCAGACCAGTGACGACTCCAGATCCAGACGGGCATGGATGAGGGGGCGGATGTCGCCAATGAGGCGGTCATGACCGGCGATCAATTCGTAAAATGCGCCTCCGGTGCTGATATATTGGTCGTCGAAGACCGTGGGCGACGCATCTTTTCCCAGGCCGACGAGTTCCTCCCAGAGTTGCTCTTCGATCTGGGCCGTGAGCGTTCGTCCTTCAGGAAAATATCGCGCAAGCCAGGAGAAACCATGCCGGAAATTCGTGGCGGAGGTCGGGTGGAGTTCGAGGGGATGACGGGTGCCGTCGAGGACATTGGTGGACTCCATCTCCAGGCCGGTCCCGCGGACGGCGCTGATTTGATCCGCCCGCCATTGTTTCGTAGTGGGAAGTTCTGTCATGGCGGCAACGAAGAGATCGGAAAGCATTGTGTCCGGTCCTTTTTGCGGCGCGATCCCGGCCAGCGCCCATGCGCTTCGTTTGTCGTACATGAGGCCCCGGGTGCCATCAATGGGGTCAATGAGGCATTTCCACCGGGTCTGGTCGGGACGGAGGCCGATCGGAAAACAATATTCGTCATCGAGCCCCTCCATGATGATTTCCACCGGTTCATCGGTCGGCCATTCGCGGGCAAACCACTCGGTGATCGCGGAATCACTGAGCTTGTCGATGGCATAGATGGTATCTGCCGAAGAGTGGTGGGCTACGGCGGAGAGCGCCTCGAGGGACATTCCTCTGCGATTTTCCAGAACCTGCTCGCGAATGTAATCTCCGAGAGCACACAGCTTTTCCCGGAGGGTTTCCTGGGAAACACTCACAGGGAGCCTGTCGGGGTGACGACGGTTGGAGTGGCGCTGAGAGGTATGACGGTCGCGGAGGGAGTTGGGGAGGGAGTCGAGGAGTCGGCGGAAGCTTCGTCGGTTGGGGCGTCAGGCAGCGTCAGATCGGGACTCTCGGCAGGCAGCGGGGAGGGCGTGGGCAGCGGGGTTGGGGTTGGCCAGGGGGGGACAATATCCTCCCATGCATAAAGGTCTGGGGCGATGCCGCCGATCTCGTCGAGGTACTTTTGACAACGCGCCTGCCATTGGACCAGATCGGGGGGGCCGGGTGTTTCCGCCGTGCCGGGGAAGATTAGATAAGCGACTTTGATGGAACTCACCGGTCGGGAATTGGCGGTGGATCTCGGGTTGATTTGTTGGCAGAGGCGGAGCGAAGCCTCGCCGACCTTGAACGAAGGTCCGGCGTCGCCAACCAGTGAGGGATAAACAACTCCGTCGTAGATCACGGCGGCGTAGTCTCCAATGGCGGGCGCGAAGGGCTTGGAGGAACTGCGGAGCATGAATCCCGGGAGAACGATGGTGGGATCGGCCGCGGAGACGAGATAGCTGAACGACTTGAGATCGTTGATGGTGCGGGTCGTATGATTGATGGCCTCCTTGAGTTCACGATTCCGCTGGCTGGAGAGTCCCGGAACGGCATATTCGGAATTTAGAGTCGCAAGGCGGCTTTGCGCTTTCGGGAGGAGAGGATTCGTGCGGTCGGTCGCCCGGGGCCAGCGGTAGCTGGTTTGGGGTTGGAAATAGCGTCCCGAATCATCAACCTGAATATTGCGATCCCCGTCCGACCCATCGACATTGACGTCCATGTCACCAATAACGAGGAGCGCCTTGCGACCGGTTTCGGGATCTTTGAGTTCCAGGATTGTCTCGCAGTCATAGAAGTTGTGACGGGAGAGTACGGCGTCGAGGGAAAAGAGGCGGTTGCGGATCGCTTCGATCTTGTTTTTATAGAGGGTTTGGAAAAATGGGGAGACGGCAGCGGCCTTGAGCAGGCTGGGCATTTGATTCAGAACCTCGGGAAGCTTGGGGTCATTCCGGGCCAGATCCTCAAGGGAGACGATTGGCCGCGGGAGGGTGGCGGTGACGACAACCTCTGCTTCGTAACTGTCCTCGTTGACCCGCTCCCGCGAGGCGGGCTCGTCACCTTGAGGTGTGGCAAATTTTGTCCGGAAAGTGATCCCATTGAAAAGCTTTCCCATCACGATGGGCTTCCGGGGCAATACGGGAACCGGTGTCGGCGTGGGGACGGGCGGAACTGTGGCGGACGGCGTGGGAGCGGCGGTGCGCACGTCCGGGGTGGATGGTTCCGGCACCGGGCGCCTGCAACCGGAAAGGAGCAATCCGCCAATGAGAACGATACAAAAGCCCCGCATGGTTTACGTATATCCGACGAAGGCTGCGACGACTTCGGACGGTGCATCGATCAACTTGTAGTCGCCCGAGGAAACAAAGAGCAGTGTCTGTTTGCCCTGGCCGAGAAGCTTCTTGGTCGAGTCATAGATCTCATGCTCCAGAGTCACAAACTTGCGGTTGTAGGACTTGATTCGGATGTGGACACTGACGGTCTCGAACTCTTTGGTCTCGCGGACAAACTTGTGCTCGAAGGAACGGGTGAGGATGTAATAAGGGGTGCTCTGAAGATTAAACTTCGGCATTACGTTGTTGAAAAATAGCTCGCGGGTCTTGCCGACCCACATTGCATACATCCCAAAATAGACGTTGCCGACCGAATTGGTGTCGGCGTAGGTGGCCACGAAGGTGTGGATAAACCACTTGTCCTCGAAGTGACCTCCGAGATGGTGCGTGGCGGGTCCGTCGGTTCCGACCGCCACAGGTTCATGATCCGAGCTGGGGGGGACGAAGGCTCCCGCCGACGGGGCACGATCAGAGACCGAGGCCGTTAATTCATCGGTGTCATTGACGAAGTCCTCACCGGCGCTGGGTTTGAGGAGCAACCATGCGATGGAGGCCAGGGGAAGGAGCGATCCCAGCATCATGAATAACGGATAGCGGAGAAAATATCCGTAGGCACATATCACGACCGCCAGGCTGCCGATGCAGAACATTTTGACCTGCGGAATCGCATTGGCCGGGCTGACCAGATAACAACGTGCGATGCCCAGCGCGGAATACCCGACAAAGAATGTCGCGTAGAAGATCATGAAATATTCGAGTTCGAGCCCGGCCACAGCTCCAAGCAGGGCGATCACCCCGGCAAGGATAAAGGAGGGAATCGGGGAGGTGAGCAGGCGCTTCGGAACGAGGGTGAGGAGGGCGTTTTTTGAACGGGCAATATTGTCCTGGAAGAACCAGCGCAGGGCGATGTAGCCGCTGTCCAAGGTGGTGAGGACACAGATGCAGAGGAAGGTGCAGTAGGCGGCGAACACCCAGGGTGCGATATCGGCGCGCTCGTAGAAAAAGCGGAGAACAATCTCGTGTCCGTAGTAGTATCCGGCCAACCCCTCACGCAGCCATTGGCCGGCTCCATGATTCATGACCCAAAGGGCCAGGGTGCCGTGGAAAATGAGCAGGGCAAAAAATTCCACCGATCCAATCCAGTAGGCCGCAGCGATGGAGACACGCTCCCGATGCATCTGAATGGCTCGCTGCCACTGTTGCAGATCGAGCCAGGGACCAACGAGGAATCCGATAATGATGGGAACGACATTGCCCCAATACAACCAATCGTTGGTGGGGAGCTTGGGAAACGTAAAGGTGCCGGTGCCGGTGCGAGCCATGCTGACCAGGATCACCGCAATGCTGGCGGCCAGGAGGAGGCCCAAAGCGCCGTGGCTCCATTTGATGCGCTTAATGTCAAATTCCTCGCCGAATAAAATTCCGGCTGCCAGCACGATCAAGAGCGTCAGAGGGAGATAGAGAACCCAAGGTTCGAATCCCAACGGGGCCCACCCATAGCGGATGAAGGCAAAAATGGTCAGGGTGATGGCCAGAAGCTGATACAAAAAGAAGACGAGCCGGAAGGGACGCGACCAAGTGTTGAAGAAGCGGGAGAGCGATTCCGAACCTGATTCGCGTCGGGCGATGTGGTGGGTGACGAGGCCAAAAGTGAGAAGGCCGATGCCATTGGGAATGGCAAAGGTGAGGAGACCAAAGAGACCGAACTGGGTGGTGAATTGGACGGAAAAGAAGAGACCTAACCCCCACATCCAGGAGAGCGCCACGGAGTTTCCCCAGAGTACGGTGGGAAACCATCGGTTCGAAGTCGAGGAACGGTCAGCAGCCATGGGAGATAAGAGATAACAGAGCTTTCCCGGATCGTGCAAGCGGGGAGGGAAGGGTATTTCCCGCTTTTCATTGCCCGGGCATCCGCATTGAGTGACTGGGATATGGACACCTTCGATGCCTCCGGAGTCACTGGTATTGTTTGGCGGCGGGTTGATCCGGCGCGCGAGACCGATGCTGAAGCTCTGATGAAGAAGCTCCTGGCCTTGTCGCGAGGCACCACTGGATTTTTAGGCTCGGAGATTTTTCCGCCAATCCACGGGGTGCAGGATGCCTACGTCGTATTGTACCGCTTTGACCGGGGGGAGAACCTGCGGCACTGGTTGCAGTCCAACCCCCGTGCGGAATTGCTCGCGCAAATGGAAGAGGTTCTGCTGGAACCCTCCTTCGAATTCTTTTTCACTCATCGAAGGCGCTCGCCCGGTACCGCCTCGACCATCCTTTCCTATACGGTGCGTGCTGGGTCTGAGGAATCATTTCGTCAATGGCAGGGTCAGATGCAGGAGGCGGTGCGTTCGTGGCCGGGGTTCCTGGGCACCGAAACCTATGACACCCTCGAAAACACCGATCGCCCCGAGGTGGTGGTGATTGTGCGTTTTGACAGCCGACAGCATCTCGACGCATGGCTGGAGTCTGAGGTGCGGGCTGGGCTCTTGCGGGAGGCCCGGGCCTTTGTCGATGACTACCGGGTGCGACGGATCGGGAGCGGGTTTGAGGGTTGGTTCGA
>CALBXK010000019.1 GCA_937890535.1 uncultured Spartobacteria bacterium | reverse complement strand
CCCTCCCTCCAAGACAGCCAAAGTCATCGCCTCCCGCGTTTCCGCAGCGGGTTCACCCATTTAACAAAAGGAAAGCGGCCAAAATCCGCATCGGCACTATGCACGGTGGCTTTCAGGCGAACTGCCACCGCTGCGATTTGGGCATCAGTCACCAGCTTCGCGCCAGTCCCCGCTTCCAACAAGAGGCTCTTGGCCACGGAGAGATCGCCCATGCCGGGTTCCATCCAAGAAACCATCGGAAATTCCAGCCAATTTTCGATGTAGTCAAAAGCCTCTGTGACCGACAATGGGCGGGGGAAAACTTTCCGGTTGGTTGCCAGTCGAACAAAAGCAAACACCACCACAGGCAAGAGCCCGACCGGTTCACTGCCTGTGACCAAAGCCTTCCACCAACTGACGGCCTGCTTGTGATCCGGGCTTTCGGAGTTCACCGCAAACAATAGCAAATTGACGTCTGGAAGAATCACGACCTCTTTCCCGGACGTCCCTCGATCGCCAAAAAGGTTTCCGCTTCCATTTCATCGGCAATCCCACTCAAGCCAAACGGATCCATGCCTGTCGTCAGGCCCAGCGGGCGCGGCGGCAATAGCTCTGGTAATTTCGTCCCGCGTGGACACAGTGCCGAGCGCAACGCCTCGTTCAAAACCGATTTAAAACTCTTTCGAGTCCGATGCACCTCCTCCTTGATGAAGTTTTCCACATCGGAATCCAACGTCACGGTCGTTCTCATAATAATAACATCATGACAGCATTTATACTTGCTGTCAAAATGCCAGGCGGAAAGCGCGTTTAGTAGATCTGCTCGCTTGGATCGTTAAATCGAGAAAGGAAAATGGGGCAGGATTGACAGGATTAACATGATGAAGAATAGGAGGTTGCGAAGGGTGGTAATCCTGTCTATCCCCGTTTTTAGGTTAAAGCCAATTCGCCTTTCACCTCATTCCACCGTCACGCTCTTGGCGAGATTGCGCGGCTTGTCCACATCGCAGCCGCGTTCGACGGCGATGGTGTAGGCAAAAAGTTGCAACGGAATCGACGCCAGGATGGGCGTGAGGTAGTCGGGGGCTTTGGGAATCAAGATCACATCGTCGGCCACCCGTTCCAATTCGGTGTCCCCCTCGGTGCCCACCGCAATTACAGGTCCCTTGCGGGCCTTCACTTCTTCGATGTTGCTAAGATTCTTGGCAAATACCGCATCCTGCGGGGCAATGAAGATGGAGGGTGTTTCCTCACTCACCAGGGCTATGACGCCATGCTTGAGCTCGGCACTGGGATGACCGGAAGCGGAGACATAACTGATCTCCTTGAGCTTGAGGGCCGCTTCCAGCGCGACCGGATAGTTGGCCTGCCGTCCCATAAAGAGAAAATTCTCCGCCCGGGCGTACTTTCGGGCCACGGTGGCGACGTGCTTTTCGAGTTCGAGAACCTTCGCCACCAGGTCGGGGAGTTTTTCCAACTCGGAAATAATCCCCATGCCTTCGCCATAAGAGAGGTGCCGAATCCTCCCGAAGAGAAGCGCCAGCAGCGTCATAATGGTGAGTTGCGAAGTGAAGGATTTCGTAGCCGCCACTCCAATCTCCGGACCCGCATGCATGTACACCCCGCCATCACTTTCCCGCGCGATGGTACTGGCCACGTTGTTGCAAATTCCCAGGGTGCGGTGGCCCTTGCGCTGGCTCTCCCGCAGCGCCGCCAGGGTATCGGCGGTTTCCCCACTCTGACTGATGACAAAAACGAGCGTGTCACGGGTCATTGGCAGGTTGCGATAGCGCAACTCGCTGGCAAATTCACATTCCACAGGCAGGTGAGCCAACGATTCGATCAGGTATTCGCCGATCATGGCGGAATGGAAAGCAGTCCCGCAGCCACTGAGCACGATGCGTTCCACGTCACGCAACTCGGCATTGCTCATATTGAGCCCGCCCAGATGTACAGTCGCCTCCTCCCGGGACAGGCGACCTCGCAGGGCATCCTGCACCGTGGCCGGTTGCTCGTGGATCTCCTTGAGCATGTAATGTGGATAGGTTCCCTTGTCCACATCGCCGGCGGTGAACTCCACTTTGCTGACTTCAAAACTCGCATCTGACCCCGCCAGGGTCGAAATCTCAAATCCCTCCTCACGGAGGGCGACGATCTCATAGTCCTTTAGATAGACGGCCTCACGGGTGTGGTTGACCACTGCGCTCACGTCACTAGCGAGGAAATGTTCTCCCCGGCCAACGCCCAGAACGAGCGGACTGCCCCTCCGCGCCCCCACCAAAACACCAGGCACATCCGCATGCAGCGCCGCGATCCCATAGGTGCCGATGACCTGCCGCAATGCCTCGCGCAAAGCTTCAACCAGACCGGCCTGGCTGAGTTCGCCGCGACGATCAAAGGCCTCCCCGATGAGATGGGCCAGCACCTCGGTGTCTGTCTGGGAGGTGAAGACATGACCCCCTTCCTCCAAACGCATTCGCAGCGTCTGATGGTTTTCGATCACCCCATTATGGACCAGCGCCAGACGACCACTCTTATCAAAATGCGGGTGGGCATTCTCATTCGTCACCTCCCCGTGGGTTGCCCACCGGGTGTGACTAATGCCGAGGCTCCCCGCCACGGGCTCATCCGCGATCACCTGCGCCAGATTCTGGATCCGCCCGATGGATTTTCGCACCTTGATGGTGCCACCTTCCAGGAGGGCCATCCCCGCTGAATCGTAGCCCCGATATTCCAAGCGACGCAGCCCATCCAGAAGGATCGGAGTCGCTTCCGCCCGGCCAATATAACCAACAATTCCACACATTAGATTTGAATCGTGACAATTCGATCGCGTGCGGGCAAGTTGCAAGTTCCGCTCCTTTTAAGTCGATGAGTGCCACGCCAATGATTCAGCCTGTCAACCGCACCCTGGCCATTATTATGGGGGGAGGCGCTGGCTCGCGACTTTTCCCCCTCACCAAGGAACGCGCCAAACCGGCCGTGCCGCTTGGTGGAAAATACCGGCTCGTCGATATTCCCATCAGCAACTGTCTGAACTCCGGAATCCGTGGGATTTATGTGCTGACGCAGTTCAACAGCATGTCGTTGCACCGCCATATCAATGCCAGCTACAAATTCGACAATTTTACTCCCAGCTTCGTCGAGATTCTTGCTGCCCAACAAACTCCCGAGGGCTCGAAGTGGTATCAGGGCACGGCCGACGCCGTGCGCCAGAACATGCGCTACTTTCTCGAACTGCCGGTCGATTATTTCATCATCCTCAGCGGCGATCAGCTCTATCGCATGGATTACCGGCTCGTCATTCGCCAGCACCTCGAAACCGGTGCCGACCTGACCATCGGCACGATCCCGGTGAGCCGCGAAGCTGCCACCGACTTTGGCATCATGCACTCGGATCCGGAGCGCCGAATCCATCAGTTCGTTGAGAAGCCTGACACCCCCGAGCTTCTTGACAGCCTGCGCATTCCTCCAGATCTCCTCCATTCCATTGGCCAACCCGCCGATGCCGACCTCTATCAGGCCTCCATGGGCATCTACGTCTTCAACCGTAATGTGTTGAAGGAATGCCTCGATAATGACCTTGTCGATTTTGGAAAAAATATCATCCCCTCCGCGATCAGTACCTACAAGGTCCACGCCTACATTTTCCAAGGCTACTGGGAGGACATCGGCACCATCAAAGCGTTCTTTGATGCGAATCTGCAACTCGCCAGCCGCAACCCAGCCTTCAGCTTCAATGTCCCCGGCGCCCCGGTTTTCACCCATCCGAGATTTCTGTCCGCCAGCGTCATCCGCGGGACAACAATCAACGACACCATGATCTCGGATGGCTGCATCATTGAGGCCGCCACCATCGAACGATGCATCGTCGGAATCCGCTCGATCATCCGGCCCGGTTCCATCCTGAAAAACGTCATCCTCATGGGTGCGGACCACTACGAGGACGACCTGGCGAAACCCACCCCGACCCAGCCTGTCATCGGCGTCGGGCAGGATTGCCATATCGAGAATGCCATCATCGACAAAAATGCCCGCATCGGAGACAAAGTCGTCATCTCTCCCAAAGGCAAGGCTCCGGACACCGACGGACAAGGCTACTACGTGCGTGACGGGATTGTGGTGGTTCCGAAAAACAGTGTCATTCCTGCGGGGACCTGGATATAGTCGCCGCCCGAATGATGAGGACGAGTTTTTTAGCATTGGCTCTTTTGGCCATTTTATCCCTGACCAACAGTTGCCAGCTCTACCAGAATCCGTTGACGGACAGGCCCAGCAAAGACATCAACACCTGGCTTCTGGGAGTCTGGGAGTATGAAGACGAGGCTGGGAAAACCTATCGCATCGGAGTGATGCCCCTCACTGCAGACCGCCTCACGATTTGGGGACGGGAGATGGGAAGCTCCAAAACCGTCAAGTATGAGGCCTGGATCTCTCGGGTGGGTTCCTCGAAATTTCTCTCCATGAAGAGCCTGACCTCCACCAAGGAGATCCCAGAAGGGACGTTTGTATTTCTTCATTACCAAGTGATCGACCAAACCCATGTCGTGGCCCGCGGACTCCAACTGGATTCGCCCGAGGACGCATCCAGCAAGGCGTTGCGCCGCGAAGTGCGGGCCAAACTCGAAGATCGCACCCTCCTTCCAGATCAAGGCAGCACCTGGACACGAATCTCGGAAGTGTATTGGCAGGCAGGAGAAGACCCCCTCGCTCAACCAATGATTCCACCCCGGTTCCCTCCGGAGCCGCCTCTTGTTCCCCTCGAAGTGGCGCCGGAATAGTTCGCGCTCAGACTCCGCGAGCGCCCTGCCGTTCGCCGTATGCAACAGTTGCGCCAACCTCTCCCAAGCCAAGACCAGGGTCCCGAAATGCGACCCAGCAAAATATTTTAAATATTTTTTTGAACGTCTTGGGGCCATCGCCGTCTAACTATGTGGTTAAGGCAGCATATTCGGGCCACCGCGGTTCAGTTTCATTTGTTCTGAACATTCTCGCGAGTGGTCCGAATCCTTTTTGCGGCCCTCCCGAATTTTCCGCTCAGAGAGGCCATTCCGCCATTCTACCTCCGATAACTCCGATCCGACTTGCCACGACATCCTTCTCTCGTTAAGAGCGAAGCCTCCATGAAAGATACCGTGCTGATCGTCGAGGATGAAACTGATGTCGTCGATTTGATCCGTTACAACCTGAACAAGGCGGGCTTCTCGGTGCTGATCGCCACGGACGGTCAGGCAGGTCTCTCCATGGCCCGGGAAAGCCGCCCGGATGCCATCGTACTCGACCTCATGCTTCCGGGTCTGGACGGGCGCTCCATCTGCAAGGCTTTGAAAAAAAGCCCCGAGACCGAACCGATTCCGATTCTCATGCTCACCGCCCGGGGAGAGTCGGCCGAACGGATTGAGGGCCTGGAGATCGGGGCCGACGACTATATGACCAAGCCCTTCAGTCCCAGGGAATTGGTGCTCCGGCTCAAAGCCCTTATGCGCCGCGTGCGGACCAACCCGGATACAGAGGATATCGGCGTCGCCCCCTTTCATATCAACAAGTCCACCTTTGAGATCCGGCTGGAGGATCGTCGACTGGAACTCACCACCATCGAGTTTAAGCTCCTCACCCTCATGATTGAACGCCGCGGTCGCATTCTCTCCCGGGACACCCTCCTCCAGGATGTCTGGGGCTACCAAAACGCCATCGACACCCGCACGGTGGACACCCACATGCGCCGCCTGCGGGAAAAACTGGGGACACACGCCTCCCGTTTGGAAACGATCCGCGGAGAAGGATATCGCTTCAACACCCTGTCGGACTCTTGACCGTCTGGTCAATTATTCTGGCCCTGGGACTCGTCGTAGCGGCGGCCCTAATCGTACACGCTCGAATCGTCCGGCCAGCCGGTCAGCTCCGGGAAACTCTGCACCGCCTGGCCAACGGAGACTTTCGCCCCGTGCTCCTGAATTCCCAACGCGGCCTCTTTCATGACCCCACGATCCACATCCGCGAGATCGCCGAGCAACTCCGCCAACAAAACCGTCAAATCACCGACGAGAACTTTAATCTTCGCGCCATTCTCTCCAGCATGGTCGAGGGAGTTCTGATCACCGATCACGCCCTGCGGATCCGCCTCATCAATGAGCCCCTGCACCGCATGTTCGCCATCGTGCAGTCCCCCATCCAACGCACGGTGATGGAGGTTTTTGGTCAACACGAACTCCAGAATATCATCGCCAAAACCCTCGCCGACGGGCACCCGCACCATATCGAACTGACCCGAAAAATCCCAGGAACTGAAGGCGACTTCACCACCAAGCATTTGGCAGTCCATGCCGCGCCACTGCAGCCTCGGCCCGGAGGACGAATTCCAGGAGCGGTGGTCGTATTCCACGATGTGACCGAAGTTCGAAATCTCGAAACCATTCGACAGGAATTTGTCGCCAATGTCTCCCATGAATTTCGCACCCCCCTGGCTGTGATTACCGGCACGGTGGAGACCCTCCTGGACGGGGCCTTGGACGACCGCCCCGTGGCGGAAAATTTCCTCCAGGTCATGCAGCGAAATGGGGAACGTCTCAACCTCCTCATCGCCGATCTCCTCAGTATTTCTCGAATGGAACACCGCTCTCCTTCCCTCGATCTCCGGGAGTGCGCCCTCCCCGACCTAGAGAAGTTGTATTTAGCGGTACAGAAGGATCGACCTCTGCATCTGTTGAAGATGTTATTATTAACACTGTTTCATATGATACAGCTAAAACTATTCAACAATTAGATGGGGTGTTATACTTAGGAAATTTAAATGGATCACAAGATGTTGGATTTCAAAAATATGCTAATAATATTAAACTAAACTCAGTAACAAAAAGAATAGAAAATTTTGATGAGTATTGGGCAACCGTAGATAATTTTGAAACTGGGTTTGGTTCATTTCCTGTAGATAATGGAAATACAGTAGATGATACAAAATCTTATAGGTATGATCCTAACATTTTTAAGTATAAAGGGTACATGAGAGATGAAGTATATGCGTTTTACATAGCATTCATATTAAAGGATGGTAGTATGTCATATGCGTATCATATACCGGGTAGACCCTCTATAAGTACAGAGAAAAATACTCCGTCTGGGGTATACATAGAAAATGATCTTGCAAAAATGAGCTCTAAGTATGCAAAAAGATTTCATTTTTATGACTATAGTTCTAGTACTCCTACTAATATGAACTATTGGGAAAATGCAACAGAGTTGTATCCTAATACTGAAGAGTTTGAAACGTGGAATGAGAATGGAATGGTTGGTAATATTAAAGGAACTCCTGTAAAACATCATCATTTTCCTTCTAACTCTAATCCTAATAGAAAAACAATTGTAGGATCTAACTGTACTACAGAGGGAAGTTCTGGAGTAAGTAATTCAACAACTGCTTGGAATGGTAATTTTTCGTACGCACATACTACCCAAGGTAGTGAACCTACATTCCCAGGAACCCCGTTTAAAAAAGCACGCATGTCTGATTTCTCCTCTGAATCCCAACCAGGAATTTCAGCGTTGTGGAATGGTACTAATAAATTTACAGCAGATCAATCTATGACAGTTACTGTTTCTTATAGACTATGGTTTCATAGAACATGTAATGCTAGTGGGACTAATGGGAGTTGTGCTGAACCTTCCAATGCTCGAATAAATACAGACTCAACTGCCACACCGGGATCTTGCGGTTCTAATGTTATTAATAGCTATGGGGGATGTAATTTTTTAAATACAGACTATACTGCTGGGTCTTGTACTATTGATTTATTACCTGGGGAATCTATTTGGATAGAGGGTACTAGTCAAGGGACTCCGGGGAAAGCCAGACAGGCTAGGCCTTCTGAAGCTGCGGGGTGTTACACATCCTGTGCTCCATGTTATACTTATGTACAATTTGTTGTGGTTGCCTCTGCAGCGCAAGCAGACCCTACTTGGTATTCAGATGCAAAAATTTCACATGATGTAGATGTTTTAGGATTTGAATTAGAAGATATTAAAATACCTAAAAGTATAGAAGATAAGATACAGGGGTTTAGAATATATTATGCTAAAAGAGAGCATTCAAATAAGACTGTTTTAGGGCAAAGTGTTATGATTCCCA
>CALBXK010000018.1 GCA_937890535.1 uncultured Spartobacteria bacterium | reverse complement strand
CTTCAAACTCCGGGCCAACGCCCCGGAGGGCCGAAAGCGATTTCCTATCAGCTTCGGTTGGTTGAGATCCTGCGCGCCAGAGGGTTCCTTCTTCTCGACACGCAATGGACCACGCCTCACCTGGAACGCTTCGGAGCCCGCTCGATTCCCCGGCGGCACTATCTCAAACTCCTCGAAAAAGCCGTGAACACGCCGACCCGAAACCTTAACGCCATCAGGGAGTAACCATTCAACCGGCCAGAGGCGGCGGCGAAGCAGAATCCGGAAGAAAAGACACGTCATCCTTGAGCCCCACCCCGCTCAAACCCTGCCGGCGGGAAGCCGTCAACAAGGCGTGCAGTTTGCGCGCCGCCATTTCCGGGGGCAGGCCCTGAGCACGGATATTGGAGACGCAGTTGCGGGCGGCATCCGTCTTCCCCGGCATCGGCCGGTGCGTGAAATAGGCTCCCAGACTGTCCGGCGAACCGAGACCGGGCCTTTCTCCCAACAAGATCAAACTGAGCCCGGCCGAAAGAATACCACCCACTTCGTCCTGAATAGCCACCCGGGCGTGGCGCACGATAAAAAGCGGTGCCAACCGCCAGCCATCAGCCTCCAACCTGGGCAAAAGCGCCTGCAGCAAAGGGGTGCTCTGCTCCATCGCGGCCAAACTGGACAACCCGTCCGACACCATGATGACAAGATCCGGTCCGGGTTGGCGGGCCAGGGCGGAGAGAGTTTCGCGGGCATCATTCGAAAGCCTGCGCCCGAAATCCGGCCGCTGCAGATACGTGGCGCGATCCGGCGCACAACTATCGAGCACCACCGGATCGCAACCCATCTCGCGCAACGTGCCGGCCAGTTCCTGCGGTTCGAACACCGCAAGCACGGCATCCCGGGCCCGCGCATGAGCCAGCCGGAAATCCAGCAACGGACCGGTGGGCTGGCTGCCACCCGCACGGCCCAACGCAATGCGCGCAGCGGTAAAATCCCGCAGCCGTGTCCAGGAGTCAGGCGTTTCCATGGGCCAAAGCCGTCCCGCCAGCCGCCAGCAGGGCATGCCCGTCACCGACAGGCAAAAGGCGGTTTTCCCGCGAGAAAATTCTCATCCGCCAAAGCCATTCCTCGAATTCCGGGGCTGGTTTCAAACCCAGACTCTGGCGCACGAAGTGGCTGTCGTGAAACGAGGTGGATTGATAATTGAGCATGATGTCGTCCGCACCGGGAACACCCATGATGAAGTTGCACCCCGCCACCCCCAGCAGAGTGAGAAGAACGTCCATGTCATCCTGATCGGCCTCCGCGTGATTGGTGTAGCAAACGTCGCAGCCCATGGGCAGACCGAGCAATTTTCCACAAAAATGGTCCTCCAGTCCCGCCCGGATGATTTGTTTGCCGTCGTAAAGATACTCGGGGCCGATGAAGCCAACCACCGTGTTCACCAGCAGAGGGGAAAACTCCCGCGCGACGGCATAGGCCCGCGCCTCCAGCGTTTGCTGGTCGCAACCGTGGTGGGCGTTGGCGGAAAGGCAGGAACCCTGGCCCGTTTCAAAATACATGACATTGTCTCCAAGGGTCGAACGTCTGAGCCCCAGAGCCATCTCCCTCGCCTCCCGCAGCATCTCCAGATGAATGCCGAAGCTGGTATTTGCCGCCTGCGTGCCGGCCAGGGATTGAAAAACCAGATCGACCGGCTCGCCCCGTTCCATGCATTGCATCGTCGTGGTCACGTGGGTGAGCACACAACTCTGCGTGGGAATTTCGTATTCGGAGATGATCCGATCCATCAGCCGCATCAGTTCGGCACAGGCCGCGGGATTGTCCGTGGCCGGATTGATTCCGATGACCGCATCTCCGCACCCGTAGAGCAGGCCGTCGAGAATCGAGGCGGCGATTCCCTTGGGATCGTCGGTCGGATGATTGGGTTGAAGGCGCACACTCAATCGTCCGGGCAGGCCGATGGTATTGCGAAACTTTGTCACGACCCGGACCTTCCCCGCCACCAGGATCAAATCCTGGTTGCTCATGATTTTACTGACCGCCGCGACCATTTCCGGCGTGAGGCCGGGAGCCAGTGCCTTGAGGTGTTCCGCCCTCGTCTCATAGTCGAGAAGCCACTCGCGAAATTCCCCCACGGTGAGCCCGCTGACGGGAGCAAACGCTGGGGCGTCATGACGATCTTGTATCAGGCGGGTCACCTCATCCTCTTCATAAGGAATCACCTGCTCTTCGAGAAACGTGGCAAGCGGCACCTCCGCCAGCCGCATCTGGGCCGCCACCCGCTCCTCGGCCGTGTGCGCCGCCACCCCGGCCAGTTGGTCTCCCGAGCGGAGCGGCGTGGCCCGGGCCAGCAGCGTCTTGAGATCGGAAAACGCATAAGTCTTCTTTCCAAGCTGAAGTTGATACGCCATGCTGCGACGAGTGAAGCAGGCCGCAGGCCTTGGACCAAGTTCCACGTGACCGGATTCGCATGAAAATTTACACCCGCACCGGCGATGACGGATCGACCAGCCTGTTTTCCGGGGGGCGGGTTCCCAAGACGCATTCCCGCGTGCAGGCTTACGGCACCATTGACGAATTGAACTCCCTCCTCGGCGCAGCCCGGGCCGCCGGACCCCAGCCGGCAGTGAATTCCGGCCTCGACCGGGTTCAACACCAACTCTTCACCCTGGGCAGCGACCTCGCCACCGCACTCGAAAGCACGACCGCTCCACGCATCGCGCCGCCGGACACCGCCTGGCTGGAGACGGCTATCGACCACCTGACGGATGTCCTGCCGGCATTGCGGCATTTCATCCTTCCGGGCGGAACCCCGGCTGCCGCGCAAATTCACGTCGCCCGGTCCGTCTGCCGCCGCGGGGAAAGATGGGTCGTCCTCCTGGCCGAACAGGAATCCATCAATGGCGAAGCGCTGGTTTATTTGAACCGGCTTTCGGACTATCTTTTCACCCTCGCCCGCTACGAAAATTTTCTCAGCGGGGTGAGCGAACAAAAATGGATCGCGTCGGAACCGCCCTCTTCTTTGGCCTGATGCTGCTTTATTTCGCATTCTCCAGCCGAAAAAAATACTCGCCCTCATCGCCCCAGCCAACAAGGAACCCGGTCGCGCCTGACGGGAGATCAGGACCCCAGCACCGCCAGAACTTCCCGGGCCACCCTCCAGCCCGTCGCCATCGCGCCGTGAACCGTCCCGCTGTGACCGGCGGTATCCGTCGCCTCTCCCGCAAAGCCAGCGGCCACCCACTCACCTGGACGTTGGTAGACATCAGATGCTTCATCGCCGGGCAGAAGAAGTTGCGGAACTGGCTCCACTCTTTGGC
>CALBXK010000017.1 GCA_937890535.1 uncultured Spartobacteria bacterium | reverse complement strand
TGAACTGCTGCGTTCGATTTTTCTGCCAGCGCACGCTCTCAAAAAACGCCACGCTTTCCGGCGATTTTCGCTCACACACCTCGGACGATCCGAAACCCTGATCATCGGCACGCTTTGTCCGGAACACGGGGAATTTCGGCTCACAGTCACCGCCTCGACCCTGCGGCCCAGGCAATTTTGCTTTCCAGCCGTGCCCTCCGCCGACGAAGTGCGCGGCGTGATCGATGGCATTCCGCTCGAAGAATATCTCGCCGACACCCACGGATCGCCGGAGCACCGCCGGCACCTCACCTCTTATTTCTCCGAACAAATCCGCCAGGAACTCTCAGCCTGATCCCTCCCTATGAGCTACAAGATCAACGGAAAATCTTTTGATGCTGAGCCCCGGCCCGGCCAGTGTCTGCGCACATTTGCCAGGGACCTCGGCTGGTTTGGCGTTAAAAAGGGTTGCGACGGCGGAGACTGCGGCGCGTGTACCGTCTGGCTCGACGGCAAGCCCGTGCATAGTTGCCTGGTGCCTGCCTTTCGCGCCGAGGGTCGCGAGGTGACCACCATCGAGGGGCTGGCCTGCGGAGGGGAACTGCACCCGATGCAAAAGGCGTTTCTCGGAGCCCAGGCCTTTCAATGCGGTTTTTGCGCGGCCGGCATGGTCATGACGTCGGCCAGTCTGAGCGAGGAGGACAAAAAAGATCTGGCCTTCCGGCTCAAAGGCAACCTCTGCCGTTGCACGGGATATCACGTCATTGACGATGCCCTGCACGGGGTTGTTTCGGCGGAGGAGGATATTGCCGGATCGGCTTGTGGAGCGAGTTTGCAGAGCCCCCTGGCGGAATCCATTGTCACCGGCCAGGCTCGCTACACCATGGATGTCGCAATGGAGGGAATGTTGCATCTCAAGGTCGTTCGCTCACCGCACGCCCACGCGAAAGTAAAAGCGATTCGCAAGGACAAGGCTTTGGCAGTTCCCGGCGTCCACGGGGTTTACACTTGGGAGGACGTGCCACGGCTTCTTTACACCACGGCGACCCATGACGATTTTCATGTCGACCCGGACGATACCTACATGCTGGACAACGTGGTTCGTTTTGTGGGCCAGAGGGTCGTTGCGGTGGTTGCCGAGTCAGAGGGGGCTGCGGAGGAGGCCTGCCGTTTGGTGGAGATCGACTACGAACTGCTTCCGGCGGTGTTTGACCCCGAGGAGGCCATGAAGGAAGGCGCTCCGGTGATTCATTCCGGACTTCGTGCGGAATCCCGGATCGAGGACTTGATGCATAATGTTTTCGTCCGGGTGGCCAACGAAGTGGGAGATGTCGAAAAGGGGTTTGCGGAGGCGGAAACCGTCTACGAAGGCACATATTTTACCTGCAAGGTTCAACATGCACATCTTGAGACCCATGGAACCATTTCCTGGCGCGGCGAAGACGGCCGGTTCCATGTCCGGACGAGCACCCAGACACCGCATCTGACCAAGAACAAACTGGCCTATCTCTTCGGCATGTTCCCGAAGGATATTCGAGTTTTTTCGGAGCGGGTCGGCGGAGGATTTGGAGCCAAGCAGGAGGTGCTGACCGAAGACCTCTGTCTCCTCGCGACGATCAAGACCGGACGGCCCGTCAAATGGGAATTCACCCGCACGGAGGAATTTTCTGCCTCGGTCTCCCGGCACCCCATGAAGGTGACGATCAAACTTGGGGCCAACAAGGATGGCACCCTGACCGCCATGCAAATCCGGACGATTTCCGACACGGGGGCGTATGGCAATCACGGAGGCGAAGTCTTGGCCTCGTCGCTCGGGTCCTCGATGTCGACCTACCGCTGCCCCAATAAAAAGGGCGAGGGATTTGCCGTCTATACGAACACCGCACCGTCCGGAGCGTTTCGCGGCTATGGGGCATCCCAGTCCTCCTTCGCCATCGAGGCCGGATTGGATGAAATCGCAGCACAACTCGGAATTGACCCATTCACCATGCGCCGCCGGAACATGATTCGGCCTGATGATTCCGTGGTCAGTATCTGGCCGTTTCCCAGCGATGGCGTCATCGGAAGTTACGGATTTGACCAATGCCTGGATTTTGTCGAAGAAGCTCTGGCTAGCGGTCGGGGAGAAAAGAAGCCGGAAGGCGACGAGTGGCTGGAGGGCCGCGGCATCGCAACCCACGCCCAAGATTGCATTCCGCCGACCGAACACCGATCCGAGGCTCATCTCGGGCTGCTCCCGAATGGCACTTACCATCTGGCGGTGGGCTCGGCGGAGTTCGGCAATGGCATCACCAATGCCCAGCGCCAGGTTGCTGCGTCCGTATTGCAGACCCGGGCGGCCTCGATAACGATGGACTTTGCCGACACGGACAAGACGCCCTATGATACGGGAACCTTCGGGAGTACGGGCACGAGCGTCGCGGCTCTGGCGTAAAAAATGCCGCGGCTGGCCTTCGAGAAAATCTCTTGGAAATGGCCAGTGCCTTGACCTCCGTTCCCGTGGCTGATTGCCACCTCAAGGCGGACTATATCGACTGTGCGGGCCGCGTGGTGACGCTGGAGGAGTTGCACCGGACTGCCCCCTCACGAGGCAAACTCCATGTCGCCCGCAAGGCCTATGGATCGCCGCGTCCCACCGCCTTCATCGTCCATGGCTTCCGGGTCGCCGTTCACCGTATCACCGGGGAAATCCGCATCCTGCAGAGCGTGCAGGCCCAGGACGCAGGCACCATCCTCAATCCCATGCAGGCGAGGGGCCAGGTTGAGGGCGGAATTGCCCAGGGCATCGGATCCTGCCTCTTCGAGCGCATGGTACTCGACGCGACAGGGACAGTGACCAATCCATCCCTCCGCAACTATCGCATTCCCGCCTTTGCCGATATTCCGCGCTCGGAAATCTTTTTCGCCGACACCCACGACGCCCACGGTCCGCTCGGCGCAAAGCCGATCGGCGAATCGCCAATTATTCCCATCGCGGCAGCGATGGGCAACGCACTCGCCGACGCGACCGGACTTCGTTTCCAGAGCCTGCCATTCAGCGCCGACCGCATTTTTTCCCAATTGAATTCCCTGTCTCGATGAGCTCTCCCGCCGTTCTAATTTCCACCGCCAAGCTTCATCCGGGGTCCGAAGAGGCCTTTGCCTCCTGGCAGGTCCGGTACTCCGCCGCCATTTCGACATTCGCCGGTTTCATCAGCACCGACATGGTCCCGCCACCCGTAGGAAAGGCCGATGTGCCCTGGACGATCATCGTGAATTTCGAATCGGAGAAGGATCTGGAAACCTGGCGGCAATCCTCGGAACGGGGAGCGATCATGGGGGAGGTTCTGCCGCTGCTCGACGGAGGCAATTTTGGAGAAACTGTCAGCACGGACGGTTCCGGAGTGGCTCCGGGCGCAGACGTGACCGAAGTGATCTTTTCACGGGTCAAACCCGGCATGGGCGACCAGTATCGCGAATGGACGACCCGCATTCAACTAGCCCAGGCAAAGTATCCTGGCTATCGTGGGATGTATCTTCAGCCGCCGAAGGGCGGGAAGGGCAGTCATTGGACTTCGATTCTGCGATACGATTCCGCCGAGCACCTTGAGGCCTGGATGAACGCACCGGAGCGCCGGGTCTTACTTTCGGAGACCAGCGAATTCATCGAAAGTGAGGAAATGATGCGTCTGGCCACCGCCTTCCCCGGTTGGGTGCCAATCGACCCCATGACCGGAGAGGGGCCGCCGAACTGGAAAACCGCCATGCTCGTATTGTTGGGGCTTTTTCCGATCGTGATGCTGGAGTTGAAATACCTCAATCCGATTCTTGCAGACCTTGGGCTGAACTCTTCGGTGGCGACTTTCGTCGGCAATCTCATCAGCGTGGCGCTCACCAGTTTCTTCACCATGCCCTGGTCCGTGCGGGGCCTCGGGTGGTGGCTTTTTCCCAAGACAGCATCCGCCGCCGTAAATGTCAGAGGCATTGCGCTCCTGGCGCTATTTTACGCGATAACAATTCTTCTGTTTTGGAAGCTTCTTCCTTGGTAGTTTTTCCGCACCCCGTAGAAGTCAATCAGCCCCCAAAATAACTAAAAATCCAACAAATCCATGAAACCCAACGCCCTCCTTCCCGCCGCAGTACTTGCCTTGCTGGCCTGCGGTTCACCATCCATCGCCGACGACAAAGTTCCCGCCTTTTTCTTACCGATCGTCGAGAATTCGCAACCGCCTCCCACCAAGGACCAACTCGCCACGCAGGCTGTCTATCAATTGAACAAATCGATGTTCAATATCTACAACAACGCGCTGGCGGTTTACCAAAAAAACATCCGCGCCCGCGTCCCCCTCATCATGGGCCTCTTCAGCGGCAAAGGCGGACGCTTCATCCTCTACCGGCCTGGCCAGGAGCCGCTCGAAGCCCCCTCAGTGCCACCGATCTATCAAGCGGCCAAATCCGTCGGACACACCGCCATGGCGACCTATGCCTGCGTCGCCCCTTACATCGCCGATCCAAAGGCTGACCTGTCTTGGCTTCGGCTCATGCGCAGCTACCGGCTGGAAGTACAAATGGCCAAGGAAGGCATCGTCAACTTGGACGTCACTCCCGAGGAACAGGCCCTCCTGCAGGATACGTTGAGCCAAATCCTGACCTTCATGGACGCCTGCATCAAAAATGAAACCTTCACCTATGCCGAACTCCTGGCCTACGCCCGCGGAGTGGAACCCGATCTGGAAAAACTCATCGGTGTCGCGTCCTCCGCGCAGGTCGGGCATTGGTTTCAGGTTCTGACGGAATGGAAGAAGATGCTTGGTGACGATTGGAGCAAAACCTACGGAATCTCGAATTCGATCTATGTGGCCCGACAGAACAACATTCTCTTCAGCGTCATGGCCCAGTTTTTTGGGAAAGAAGCGTTCAATGATCGGCTGTTGCTCTTCGAGACGACGGATTTCCAGACCACGCCGGATCTCATGATGACAGCCTTTGCTCGCATCGTGGGAGATCGGGTGCTCGGCGAGGTATTCTTTGCCAACGACCGGCTGATGGATTATGAGCTCCTCGGCTCTGGCGGTCGCGCGGCCATTGAAAAGGAAATGGCGGCCCGCGGTGAGAAACCCCTGCTTCCTCCGCTGGTTCCGTTTAACAGCACCCAATGGCCCATGAAAACTGATCCCGCTTCCGGCACCGGTCCGGCCTCGTTTGGAGATCTTCATAAATCAGGCCTGCTGAAGCCCTGACCCGATATGCGATGCAGCGCTCCCTCTGGGGAGCGCTGCTGCAAGCGGTGGATTTGGCCGGTGAAACACATTTTGGCATGAAATTCACCGACTTCGTCTGCTTTCCTGGGGTTAAAAGTCCGGTCGGTGCTGCGGAAGGGTCTCATTCCTCCAAAAATTCGCTCCCTGCGGGCTGCTTTCCGCCGGCCATGTCTGCCATTGCCGTTGCTCCCAGTCCGTTGCGGCATCGAAGTGACACCGCTCTTCCTGCCATCTTCTCTGCGTCCCTGCGCCTCTGCGCGAATCTACTTTATGTCTTTCACCCACTGAAAACAGCGAAGAACCTTCACGATCTTCGAAAGTTACTCTTTCTTATCCATTTTCCCTCGGTGTTCTCTGTGACCTGTGGTTCATTTCTGTTTCTAGGCTATTTTTTTCGGAACCTCGCACCTGAAGCATTTCCGCAGCAATGCTAATGGCAATTTCCTCCGGGGTATCTTTGCCGAGGGGAAGACCGATGGGGCAGCGAAAATCGGGTTCCGCGATATCGGATTCGCGCAGTTCCCTGCGCAGCACGGCAGCCTTGGAGGCGCTGCCAATCACCCCGAGGTAGGGGAAAGCGCGGGTTTTGAGAATTTGTTCCAGCACCGGTTTGTCGGTGCGATGACCCTGAGTCATGACTGCAACGAACGAACCCTCGGGAAGCTCGTCCACGGCGTTCTCCAGAGGTTCGATCAAACGGCGGCGAACATTGGGGGCCTCGGGCAGCGCGGCCAGCATCTCCGGCCGGGTGTCGAATACGGCAATACGGCAACTCAAGCTGGTAAGAATGCGCACAAGAGCTTGCGACACATGCCCAGCGCCGAAAATGGCAATCGTCCACGAGGCGGGTTGAAAGACCTCGAATAAAAATGTCACCACGCCGCCGCAGGTCATGCCGATGTCTTTTTGCAGATTCCATTCGACCATCTCGCAGGGAACCTCCGCACCGCGTCCCAGCAACTCGCAGGCGTGTCTGATGGCGGCCTCCTCAACGCGTCCGCCGCCAATCGTTCCGCAGGCGCGACCGTTTTCATTTTCCGTAACGAGCATCTTCGCGCCAATCTCCTGCGGTACGCTGCCCTTGGCCCCGGCGAGAGTGACACAGACAAAGGCATCACCCGCCTCATCGAGGCGGCGCATGGCTTGGAAAATCTTTGTGGATTGGCTCATGCCGAAGCGACGGTCGAGGGCTGGTCGTTGAGGGTTGAGAGGCAATTTTTCCGGAAGAACGCAAGCGCCTCCTCATAGACGGCAGGCGTGTTTAAATCCCATTGGCATTCTGCCGGATCAGAATCCGGCAGGCGATAAGTTTCCAGGCGGTGAGCGTCAAGCAGAGCACGCAGGCCCAGCGAGCCCTCATCAATGGCAAGAAGCTCGTCGCGCAACTCTCCCCCGAGAACGACCGGGTGTCCGCGGCTGCTTTCATTGGCAGGGACAATGATTTTTGCGGACTCTGCATCGGCTTCACGGCGCAGACGGTGGTACAGCATGGGAAGGCGGGGTTGGTCCACCGCGCTGATGAGAATCCACTTCGCCTCCTGCGGAAGTTTTTCCACACCACAAACCAGCGAGCTAATCTTGCCCCGCGCAGGTTCCGGATTAAGCACCGCACAACCCGCAGGCAGCGTGGCCTCCCAGTGGACAAAAGTCTCCGGGCTCACCACAGCAGTCGTCTCCCAGCCCCCGTCGGTCAAGGCATCCACCATCCAGGGGAGCAACGCTTTTCCCCCGATCCATGGCAGAGCAGCTTTCTGACGATTCATCCGCGAGGACTGCCCGGCAGCCAGAATTACGGCATGAAAGCCGAGAGAATTCTTATTCTGTATCATCACGGCTTAGGGAATATCCGATTAGAAAGTGTTCTGGAAGGAAAGAACCTCGGCAACGTGATTCCAAGGCAGACCGTCGATCACGATTAAAATACCGGCTAGTTCGCTCAGTTAGCATTTTTCATTCAGAATATTACCCACAGTCGTCGAAAAAACCTCATCAGTCAGCATGGCAATAAATGAGATGAGTTCTTCGTCTTCCCTGTCGCTCTTCATATTCAAGGCAATCTTCCTGCAAGTCTCAATTCTTAGCGGGTTGTCCAGCGCACACAGATCAGTAAGGCGTCGCGCAAGCGCCGGATCTTCGGAAACAGCTTGAATAACCTTGGTCCACTCTGACAGAGCATCGCATGATTGATGGCGTTTTTTAAACGGAAACATTTCGACTCAAGGGGATCATTGCTCCACTCGTCGACAGACGTTACGAATATCGACGGGATTTTTCTTTTGCATACAGATAGGCTGGTAAGGCACAAGACAAACCAATACCAAGGTTGAGAATGATGAATAGCCACGGATTGGGACCGCTGTTGCTCCTCTCTTGCTGAAACATAAATGCCCAGAATACGAATGACGAGATGAACAAATCAGCGCTAAACCCGCCGGCGGCCCCATTCACAAATACCGCCAACCCAAACGCCGAAATATCCAGACCATTCAGTCGGATGAATTGCATGAAGAACAGGACGGGCACAATTGCCCCAATCACTGCGGTAATAAGGTATGCTTTTTTCATTTTAATCTTCTCGAACGTTGCTCAAAGATGCCTAACGTTAAAGTGAGGCAAATCCGAACGCCGGGTGGCGTGAAGCCCCTGGCTGATTCACTCGATCACTGGGACCCGATCGAACTTACGCCAAATATTTCTGTAGATTATCCCAGTACATTTTCTGCCATCCGCTTGCGAGATGCTCAAAATGTTCCACCGGAAAACCTGTGTGTCTAAAAATTAGAAATGTTTCGGCGACTTGCGCTTTGAGTTCAAATCCAACAATTGAATATACGCCGGCATCCCAATTGCCTACACGCCATGCTTGGACGATACGCTGATTCGGCAACAACTCCAGGTGGCGTCCAGTGATCATGCCGCCGAAACAAGAAAATGCGGCACCTGCTCCACATCCGATATCGGCCGGAGCGCTTGTCATATCGCTAAATTGTTTGCTGTCCATTAACGCCTCATACACGGGCTGGGGACTTGCTGGGAAAGCTACTTCTTGGTTAATGACGCTCGACATAACTAAAACTCCTGTGAGTGGTAATTTACTTTGATTCCCTCGGTTTTCGATATGTTTCTATTCTGGTGGGGGAGCCATGGGTGGTAATATGTCCACCCTGCAGGAGGCTCTGCGCTGAGGCTATCCGATCCGCTCCGTGTGGTCGGGCCATTGGCGACAGAGGCGGGCGTCGTGAGTGGCCAAGCGACATCCCGCGTCGCTTGCGAGTTGGACAAGATAGAAGTCCTGCACGTCCCGATGACGCTCCGCTCGGATCACAAACTTTTCCCGAGGAGGCGTGGACTCGATCAACATCGGAGCGACCCCGCTAAGGAAGCTTTCCAAGCTCTCCCAGGCCTCACTTGCGCCGAGGGGAGCTTGGTTCATCACATCCGGATTCATCGACAGGCGCAGATAGGCCAAGCGCACCTCCGCGCAAGTGCCCAGACCGGCTTTTTGATGGGCGCTCAGCCATCGACGAAAGGGACTGTGAAACGGGTGGGCCTCCATCAGTGCGCCGAAGAGAATATTGGCATCGAGCAGAAACTTCATGGCATCTCGGCCAAGGCTCGATCAATGGAGGCTTGGGCCAAGACTTCTCCGGCATAGGCCCTGCTCACGATTGGTAAGCCGTCGCTTTGCTCAATCTTTCGGGGACTTCCCCCCGGTTGCGGACCATATTTGGCACGAACGGCCTCCGCCACCAATTGGGACAGGGGAGCCTTGCCGCGCCCCCCCCGACGAGCGGACTCTTCTCGCAAGACCAGCCCCACGTCGTCTGGCAAATCCAAGGTGGTTCTCATTAAGTATGTTTTTATGCTTTGGGAAGGGTTTTGTCAAACCTTGGGCTCAGACGGCCTGCCGAAGGCAGCCCGAAGGGTACGCGAAGCATGGCGAGCAAATTGAGGGAACGAAGCAAAAGTCCAGGGACCTGCTTGTACCCGACCACGTTGAGGCCGGTCGACATTAAAAGCCCATTCCACCTTGGCATGATCCTTGCCTGCTGCTAAGCAAATACCATCAATGACTCCCCCCGACGACGATCTTGACTTTGGCCAGACCATCCGTGGCTTTGTGGAAGGCCAGAAGGTCTTTGACCGCTATGTGCTAAAGGGGATCCTTGGCCGTGGCGGGATGGGGATCGTCTGGCTGGCCTGGGATGAAAAGCTGGAGCGGGATATCGCGCTGAAATTTATGCCGGATTTGGTGCGGCTCGATGCGGCCGCGGTGGATGATCTCAAACGTGAAACACGCAAGAGTCTTTCCCTGACCCATCCGAACATCGTCCGGATCCATGATTATGTGGACGATGCCCAGAGTGCCGCCATCTCGATGGAATATATCGAGGGAGCGACACTTTCGGCGCTGCGGGTCGAGAAACCCGAGCGGGTTTTTGAGGTGGAGGAGCTTCGGGAATGGATCTCCCAGGTTTGCACCGCGCTGGCCTACGCTCACGAGGAAGTCCGGGTTGTGCACCGTGACCTAAAGCCCGCCAACCTCATGGTGACATCCGCGGGAAAGATCAAGGTGACGGACTTTGGCATTGCCCGCTCCATTTGCGACTCCGCCAGCCGGATGAGCATGGCGGCCGGGAGTTCCAGCGGAACCTTGGTTTATATGAGTCCGCAGCAATTGGACGGAGGGGATCCCTCGGCATCGGATGATGTCTACAGCCTGGGCGCCACCCTTTACGAATTGCTGACCAGCCGGCCCCCCTTCACCAGCGGGAGCATTTACACCCAGATCAAAGAAAAGGTGCCGCCATCCATGACAGACCGCCGGGCGGCTCTGGAGATTTCCGGTCAACCCATCCCGGCGGTTTGGGAAGCCACCGTCGCCGCCTGCCTCGCAAAAGATCCCGCCGAGCGCCCTCAAGGTGCCCAGCAGATGCTCGACATGCTAATGGGACGGGGGGAGGTCCCGGCGCTCGCCGCGGAAGAAGCTCCACCGCCAACACCGGAGACTCCATCTCCGGCCGTGGAACCGGAGCAGCCTCCTCCTCTGCCCGGGAAGGTTCCGCCCAAGGAATCGCGTTCGGTGAAAAAACCGTTACTGATCGGATTTGCGCTTCTTGTTGTGGTTGTGGTCGCTCTATTCGGGCTCAGCAAGCTCCAGAAACCATCCATCGCGAAAGCTCCGGCCAGCCCGACCCCCGAGACAAGCAGTTCTCTTTTCTCTAGCATGGTGTCCGGGGATAACTCGGCACTGGCCCTTTTGCAGGATCGGGCGGATTCCGGAGAGGCGGAGGCCCAGTATAATTTGGGGGTCTTGTATGCCGCGGGCGAAGGCGTAGCTCAAGACGACGCGATGGCGGCGGAATGGTTCCGGAAGGCGGCTGATCAAGGGAACGCAGAGGCCCAGTTTAGTTTGGGGCTTAGCTATGAGAGGGGCGAAGGGGTCGCCGAAGACGACGTGATGGCCATCAAATGGTATCGCCTCGCCGCCGAGCAGGGAAATGCGGCGTCGCAAAACAATCTTGGGTACATGTATTTTGTCGGAAAAGGCGTCGAAGAGGACATGGGTGAGTCTGTCAAGTGGTACCGCCTCGCCGCCGACCAGGGGGATGCGGATTCTCAGAACGCGCTCGGGGACGCGTATAGTGATGGGTTTGGCGTCGAAGAAGATGAGAGTGAGTCCCTCAAGTGGTATCGACTTTCCGCTGATCAAGGATATGCGGAGGCCCAAAGTAACCTCGGGTTCATCTATGAGAACGGATACGGAGTCGCAAAAGACAAGAGCGAAGCCATCAAGTGGTATCGCCTTGCCGCCGAACAGGGGGACGGGCACGCGGAGAATAAACTCAAGGAACTGGAGGAAGAGCCTAAACTCGCTGAGCAGCGCAGAAACGAAGAGGCGCGAGAAGCCAGGCTGGCGCGACAGGCGACGGAAGAAATGGAAGCCAGTCACGTTTTTCGAGAAATGGATCAAACGGAGATTGAGCGCCTTGCCGGGCAGGGTAATGCCGAAGCGCAATTCGTCCTAGGGTATCGGCTCGTTTATGGTGACAGTTCCCGAAGCGTTCGCAGGGACGAGCCGGCCGCCGAGCCCTGGCTTGAGAAAGCGACCGCACAAGGCCATCCTCTGGCAGCCATTGAGTTGGCCACGATCCTCAATTCTTCGTCGCAGACCGAAGGTAACAAAGATCGGGCGGCAAAGTTGGCTCGCGACCATTTACAAGCCACCACCGATCTCGCCAAGGGAGGAGATCCGATTGCTCAACTCTATGTTGGATTTTTGTATAGCCGTGGTATTGCCGTCGAGAAAGACCTGAGCGAGGCTGGCAAATGGTATCGTCTCGCCGCCGATCAGGGGCAAGCGACCGCGCAATACAGCCTCGGGAGGATGTATCACAACGGTGGTGGGGTTGGGAGGGACTACGTTGAGGCAAGTAAATGGTACCGCCTCGCCGCCGATCAAGGGTCGGCGAGAGCGCAAGCCCGTCTCGGGTATATGTATGAGTCCGGAAAAGGCGTCGAAGTGGACTACGCTAAGGCAATTAAATGGTACCGTCTGGCCGCCGATCAAGGGTCGGCGATCGGGCAAAATAATCTCGGGAACTTATATGAGAACGGCCGGGGCGTGAGACAGGACGCCACTGAGGCCGTCAAATGGTATCGCCTCGCCGTTGACCAGAAGCTTGCGCAAGCGCAGGCCAACCTCGGGTATATGTATGAGAATGGGCTGGGCGTTCAGAGGAGCGAAAGCGAGGCTAAAAAATGGTATGGCCTCGCCGCCGCGCAGGGGCACGAGGACGCAAAGGAACGCTTGAAGATACTAAACACCGAATTCAGCTGGCCTCAATGAACCCCTCCGACGACCTAGATTTTGGCCGGACCATCCGCGGCTTCGTGGAAGGCCAGAAGGTCTTTGACCGCTATGTGCTAAAGGGGATCCTTGGCCGTGGCGGGATGGGGATCGTCTGGCTGGTCTGGGATGAAAAGCTGGAGCGAGATATCGCGCTGAAATTTATGCCGGATTTGGTTCGCCTCGATGCGGCCGCGGTGGATGAACTCAAACGTGAAACGCGCAAGAGTCTTTCCCTGACCCATTGAGCGTGGAAGAGCTGATCGGAGAATCGACCTGGACATCCTTGCGGCTGTCCGAGGTTGTTAGATTGGTCGCTCTCCACGCTCACCCTTCCAGTCGCATACGACATGGTGCACTGCAGTCCCCGCATGTGCGGATAGGAGGCGGAACCGCGAAGGTGTTCGTCGAAACGGAAGGTTGAGACGCTTCCAAAGGTGATCCAAAAATTACCAACAACTCTTATCATTTTGCTGCCTACCGTCCGCGATGACCTGCCCGGAACCGATGGCACGCCGGGTGCGGCGAAGCCCAGCACCAAAAGTGACTGCGGTGGAGGGTTGAGTCGATCGCTTGGCTATATATTTGTTTTTCGGGTTTCAAGAAAACTGAGAGCAAACCAAAGCACATAAACAGGAATGAAAAATAGCCAAGAGTAGCCAAGGCCCATCCGCGGCAGCCACTCCCAAATACGCTCCGCACTCTCGAAGGCCGCACTCGTCGCCTCCGCCACAACCCCATCCTCAAAGTCCTCTACCAACGCCTCTCCGATCACGTTGCAAAGCCTCTGAGGAACCCCAAAACTCAATTCCCTCGCGACCCAAGACATCGCCGTTGGGCATCAGCACGGCTAGTTGACTTTCACAATACCGGGTGGCTGCCAAGTACCTTCCCCAGGAGGCAGGACAGAGGGTGCCTCGGTCTTCGGCCAGTAGAGGCGCATGGCGAGATAGATTGTGCCGTTGGGGGCCGGGAGCCAATTGCTTTCCTTATCAGCGCCGGGATTATCTTTTTGGATGTAGATAGTGAGCGAGCCGTCCTCGTTCTTCTTCATGCTCGGCAACATCGGCGAGTTGATGAGGTAGCGGTTGATTGGGTTCTCGATCAGAAACTGAGTCTTGCCGTCATATATGGTGACCGACCAGAAAGCATTCACTGGCGGAAACTCACCCGCCGGGAACGTGAGCGTATAGGTGTGTTTACTGCCATCGAGCGTTTCGCCATTTTCATCCACGCGGGTGAGCGGATAGGCGGCTTCCACGGCATCGTTGCCGTAGATCCCACCCTTGGCGGCGGCTGCGCGCATCAGCCAGTCACCGTTGAAGAAAGCGCGGTCACCGAAGAATGAACCAATATTCCAATTGTTGACCTTCTTGGTGCCGGTGGCCAGCCACTTGCTGACCTTGCCCTCACCTTCCTTCATCGCGAGCAGGACGGCGGCCTTGTGCTCCAGGGAAAGATCCTTGAAATCGAAAGTCTTGCCGGGACCGACACCGATGCTGGCGAGCTTGGCGCGAATTTCCTTGCTCTCGTCAGACGGCGGGATGAATTCGAGGGCAGCGTCGAGATACTGGAAGAAATTTTCTTTGATACCGGCCGTGGTGGCAGGAAGGAAGTCGATCTTCGGCGCTGCTGCAGGTGCAGGTTGCTTGAGGAAAGCAGACAGCGGCTGGACCTTGTAGCCGTCCTGAATCCTGATCACGTTCGGCATGTCCTCCGGAGTGAAAATCGAACCTCTGACGCCGGATATCGCCGTGGAAAGCTGTTGCCTTGAGGGATTCCATGGAGATCCGGCGGACCGGATCATCGTGGCGACGGCCCTAGTGTTGGCCCTTCCCCTTGTCACCTCCGACCGGAAAATCATGCTTTGGAACCGAGACTGTCATCGCCTGAAGTTGATTGAGGTTTAACGGCCCGATTTCGTGACATGAGACCGAAAGCCCGCAACCGGAGGGCGTCTTGGAGCATGGATCCGATCGCTTGGCTAATGAGCGGTGAAGCCGCCATCGACGGGGAGATTGACGCCGGTGACATATTGGGAGGCGTCGCTGAGGAGGAAGACGACCGAGCCGCCGAGATCGGACGCATTGCCCATGCGCTTGAGGAAGGTTTGAGAATTGTAGCGTTGGACGAATTCGTCCGGCTGGTTATTGAAAAATCCCCCCGGGGAGAGGCAGTTGACTCGGACATTATTAGCACCAAAATGGGCAGCGTAATAGCGGGTCAGATTCACCATGCCGCCTTTATTGAAATAATAGTCGGGGGCTCCAGCGCTCATGTCGATGCCTTCGTAGAGACTGAGGGTGGGGCCGACCATCCCGTAGATTGAGCCAATATTGACGATACTGGAGGTTGGGTTCTCGCCGAGGAGTTTTCCAAAATGGCGATGCATCAGGTAGATGCCGGTGGCGTTGACGCGGAGCGATTCTTCCCACTCCGCGGTCGACTCCTCGGGGCTGGACATGGGGCGGGCGACGGCATTGTTGACGAGTCCGTCGAGGTGCCCGAAGCGCTCTTTGATACGATCGCGGAGAGCCAGGATGGACTCTTCATTGCTCTGGTCGAGCGTCTCCGCGACTACGGAACGGCCCGCCTGCCGCTCCTCGGCGGCGACGACTTCACTCGCTTCCTGATTGCGGGAGGCGATGATGAGGGTGGCGTTGGCGGCGGCGAGGTCAGCGGTGAGACCGCGGCCATAGATGCCGGCCCCGCCAGTGAGAAGGATGACTTTATTTTTAAGATCGAATCGATGGAGCATGGGAAGAAAATTAGGAGTTAAGAATGAAGAAGGGAGAGTGACGGACTAAATGGGTTGGGGAGTTTGCCTGTCGGAGGACTTGAGGGCGGCGAGGTTGACCTTCAGAGTTTGACTGGCTTCCGCGAGGGTGGAAAGGGAATCGGGCTGCCCTGCGCAGGCATTAAGGAAAGCTTCTGCCTGGCGGACAAACATGGCATCGCGGTCCTCAGCGGGAAGGCTTGTCCAAGTCCAATCGGATTCCCCGACGAGGAAGAGGCCGACGCGCTGACGATGGACTTCAGCTCGCAGACTGCCCTGCACTCCGTGCAGCGTGATGGTGGTCTCATTGGGAGCCTGAAACTGGTTTTGGACGAAGGAGGCGGGGATTCCTCCCTCGAGACGGGCAATCAGGTTGACAGTGTCTTCCACCTCGCGGGTGGCGAGCGCCTGATGGCTGGCATCGCAGAACACGGACTCAATGGGAGCGACGATCCATTCCACAGCGTGCACGATGTGGGTGAGGGCGTCTTGAATGGTGCCTCCTCCCGTGGCTCGGTGGGCGTAGTAGGTGGAGGCGTAGGCGGGTCGAAAGGTGGGAAAATTCTGGCCCGAGATCGCGGTGACGTGGCGAACGGCTCCGAGGCGTCCGGACTGGGCGATCTCCCGGGTTGCCATGATGGTGGGAATCGAGCGGTGGACATAGGCAACCCGCACCGCGACCTGGCGGGCAGTCGCTTCGGCGGCCAGGTCCTCCACTCCCTCGAGAGAAACGGCGAGAGGCTTTTCGATGAGCACGGAAATCCCGGCGGCCACGCAGGTGCGGGCCATGGGAATGTGGGTGTGGGCCGGGGTGCAGATGACGGCGGCGTCCCAAGGACCAGCGATAAATGCATCCTCCAACGAGGAATAGGTCTCACAGCCATATCGCTCGGAGATCGTCTTGCGAAGCTCGTCGTTGGGTTCGCAGGCCGAAACCCGGCAGCGGCCGGTGGATTGGAAACAACGCAAATGCCGTTCGCCAATACTGCCCGTACCGATGATGAGGAGGGATGTCATAGGAAGAAGTTGATAGTTTCGCCACAGTCAGATCATTGAATCAATAAATAAAGTCTTCTCTCTTGATAAAATCGCCGTTCCTTTTATTCTATCGCCAATGCACGTCTTGTTTCATGGCCGTGGCGCTTATCCGAACGGGGCAAGAATCGGTCCCAATAGCTGGCCTCATCATGATTTGCTGGTTGCGCAGCGCGGCGCGATCACGATGGAGGTGGGCAGGGGCGAAATCACGATGGGGGCCGGGGACGCGCTTCTCATTCCGCCGGGGACGCAATTTTCGGGAGAGGGCCGCACGACGGATGCCGCCATCTGGGTTCTGCACTATCGTGGCTATCGTGCGGTCGAGGAAAGTGTTCGGGCTCCCCGGGGACATCCGGCGCTTTTTCGCCAAGCTCTCCGGAGCACGTTTGCAGCGAATCTTTTGAATGAAATTACGCTGGCGGCCGCATCGGGGTCCCTGAGAGATCCCTACGTGAATGCCTTGGCCGTGGCCTTGCTGGCACGCTTGGCAATGTGGCGGCCGCTGGGAGCTGAGGAGGTGGTGGAACAGAACCGCCTCCTGCCGAATAAATCGAGGGATGCGATGCCGCGTCGGGTGGCGGATCTTGCCCGGGGGGCGGGATTGTGTGGGAGTCACTATCGGGCTCGGTTTCTCAAAGCCTTTGGGGAAACGCCCCGGCAGTATCTGCAAAATCTCAAGGTGACCAAGGCCCGGCGCCTCTTGCTTGAGACCCGCCTCCCGATCAAGGAGATCGCGGAACGAGTCGGTTATGCCGACGTGGTGGCGTTTCACCGGGCCTTCGCGGCGGCCAATGCTTGTACCCCCGGCAAATATCGCCAGAAAGCCCCTTTGGTAGCTTAAGAAAATTAGGAATTATACCGTCTCTTACGGCGAAGGCCCGGAAGAAAGAGGCCGACAGACCTCGAATCCGTCGAAATCGGGAAGTCCGCAGCCAGCATGGGTCAAGGCATGGCCTTCCTGGCGAAGGGTGTGGTCAAGGACATCAACGATGCCCGGGTCATCCTCGACGATCAGAATTTTCATCCCCTGAAAGGCGGGCCTTTCAGAGAATCTTGATCACCGCTGGAAAGGTATAGTCCTCGCCATTGCTGGCTTTGACCCCTCCGATGATGGTAAAAACGAGCCAGACGATGCCCACCGCGATGGGTAGGACAATCGGCACAATCAGGCACGAGGCCACAGTAGCCACGATCACGGAAGCGATGCCGTAGATGGTGTAGGATATCTGGAAGTTGAGAACTTTGCGGCCCTCGGACTCAAGGCCGGGAAGCTCGGTTTTCTTGACCAACCAGACCACCAAGGGAGCAATGATATTCCCTGCGGGACAAATGAAACCGATGAGCGCACTCAAATGGAGAATCACCTTCCATTGCTGTTCGTCCGGATTGGCGGGCGGTGTCGGCGGGAGGGGATCGGGATCAGTGGGTGGCGGAGTGGGAGGAATGCTATCGGCCGGGGGTAGAGGCTGTGCCGTGGGATCGGGACCGGCGGGAGGCAGATTCGGTGGAGTTGGTGGGGTTGGTGGGGTTGGTGGGGTTGGATCAGGATCGGCAGGGGGTGGAGTCTCCATGGAGAGCAAGAATAGCAATTTGCCAACATAAGTCGATGCCGATTGTCACAGTTGCAGACAATAATTTCCCCTGTAAGATGGGGGTTATGCGCAAGGTCTTTGTTCTTCTCGGGTTGGCGGTATTTTTTGCCATATCCCTCCCGGCCGCTTCATTGCCCGACCAAGTCGTTTTTGTCGGCAAGGAAAAATACCAGGCCCTGATCAAAAAGGGGATGGCGGAAAACTGGCGTTCTCTGCCTCTGGGCGAACGCACGGTTCGCGCCGGCCTGGCCCTGACGGGTACGCCGTATGAGAATTACACCCTCGAGTTGCACGAGCGGATCGAGGCCCCCTCTGTGAACATGCGAGGCATGGATTGTTGGACGTTTTTTGAGATTGCGCTGGGCACAGCCCGTGCCCTCAAGGTTTCCGCGCACCCGACGACCAAGGACATGCTTCGCATGATCGAACTGGACCGCTATCGGGGCGGGCGGTGCAATGGCATTTTCACCTCGCGCTTGCACTATCTGGAACAATGGCTGCAGGACAACGAGCGCCGCGGGCTGGTCGCGGATATCACGCCGAAGTTGCCTGGGGCCAGGAAACTCCACCGGGACATGAAAGAAATGTCCGCCTCATGGAAGAGCAGCAAGCAACTCCGTGCCAATCGCTCGCTGATTCCAGAGATGGCCCGGATCGAGGCTCAACTCTCGAAAAAAGGAATCTGGTATGTTCCCAATTCCAAGGTCGCGGCCGCTGAAAAGCACCTTCGCAATGGAGACATTATTTCCATCGTGACGACCTGGCCCCGGGGTTACACCTCTCATGTTGGAGTCGCCTACCGGGACAAAGCGGGCGTTCTGCGCTTCCTCCATGCCTCCCGCAACGAGCGAAAGGTGCTCGTGGATTCCCGGCTCAGCACCTACGTGAAGAGGTACAAGTCGAACGCAGGGATCATGGTGGCGCGACCAAAGGACATCTGAGTCGTTTTTTGAGTGAAAATTCGCATTTGCCTTGAGCGGGCTGGCCCCGTATCCTCCTCGGTTCTATGAATTTCACTTCTCTTCTCATCCTTGCCCAGGCGGCCAGTCCGGCGCCGGCCAGTCCGCCCGCCTACATGTCGATTTTGCCGCTGGTTTTCGTCTTCATCATTTTTTACTTCCTGCTCATTCGTCCCCAGCAGAAGCGAGCGAAGGAACACCAGAAGCTGGTGGCAGCGCTTAAGACCGGCGACAAAGTCGTCACCAGTTCCGGCATTCACGGGATTATTGCCAACGTGAAGGACAAGACGGTCATCGTGAAGGTGGCCGAAAACGTGAAACTGGAATTCGACCGGGCCTCGGTCACCGCCGTGGAGAAATCTTCCGAAGGCGACGAAGTCGTCAAATCCTAGAAAGCTTTTTAAGCTCAGTCGCTGCTTGTTCTCGAACCGAGGGTATTGGCCCTCGAACGTTGCCCAGACTGAACCCTGAATAAAGAATACTGAAAACTCATTCTCCATGACTCCCGCACTCACGTTTTCCGCTGGGCTTTTGCTCCTGATTCTCTTCGGTTGGTATTTTGCCACCGAGTTGGCCGCCCGAAAACGCTGGCTGGGATTGGTTCTTTCGGTGTTGTTGGTGGCATTTTGCCTTGAGTCCCTCATACCGCCGAAGAAGAAAATCCGCCTTGGTCTCGATTTGCAGGGCGGAACCTCGTTTTTGATCAAGCTCGTGCCGCAGGGTGATGATCGGATCACCACGGATCTTCTCGATCAGGCGGTGGAGGTGATTCGCAAGCGAGTGGATTCTCACGGCGTGGGCGAACCGGTCATCGCGCCCCAGGGGGACGAGCGGATTATGGTTCAGATTCCGGGTTTGGATACCGAACAGATCGCCTTCACCCGGGCGGCATTGCAGCAGGTGGCCAAGTTGGAGTTTTCTTCGGTCGCACCCGGCGGCGAGGAACGCATCGCTCGGATTGAGGCCGGAGAGGAGATCATGCCTCCCGGCTATGTCCTCAAGACTTACATGGATACCGTCGAAGGCAAGGAGGAGGAGTTCCAGCTTCTGGTCAAACGTCGTCCCGATCTTGGCGGTGACCACGTCAACCGTGCCTACGCCTACTTTGATAACGCAGGCTGGGGAGTTTCGCTCTCGTTCGATGCGGAGGGGTCCAAACTTTTCGGCGATTTGACACAGGCGCTGGCCCCGACCCGGGGTCGTCTGGCGATCTTGCTGGACGGGGACGTGCAAAGCGCGCCTCAGGTCAATGAGCCCATCTATGGCGGAAGCGCCAGCATCACCGGCCACTTCACCGAAAAGGAGGCTCGCGATTTGGCCAGCGCCTTGGAAAACCCCTTGCGGGTGCCGGTCGTAATTGAGGAGACCCGCAGCGTATCGTCCACTTTGGGATCGGACTCCATCCGCAGCGGCGTCCTGGCGGGAATCGGCGGGCTGAGCTTGGTGTTTCTTTTTGTGCTGGTGTACTATAGGGTGGCCGGAGTTGTCGCTTTTGTCGGGCTGTCGGTGAACATCATCGTGCTCTTCGGCGCCATGGCGATGTTCAACTTCGTCCTGACCCTCCCGGGTATCGCGGGAATTATTCTCACTATCGGCATGGCCGTGGATGCCAACGTTCTGATTTATGAACGGCTCCGCGAGGAAACCGCTGCCGGCAAGTCCCTCTCCACTGCTCTGGAGGCGGCTTACAACAAGGCCTTCAGCGCCATCTTTGACGCCAATGTCACCACCCTCCTCACTTCAGTGATCCTTTTCTGGCAGGCGACAGGTTCGGTTCGCGGGTTTGCCATCACTCTAACCCTCGGCATCCTCGCCTCGATGTTTTCCGCCCTCTTGGTCACCCGCACACTCTTCCGCTGGCTGACGGAGAAATTTGGTCTGAAAGCAATCCATATGATGGATTTGAGCCCCGCCAAAATTTTCAACTTTCTCGACAAACGGCGACTGGCCGCCACGATTTCGATTATTCTGGTGGTGGGTTCGATCGGTGTGCTCACCTGGCGAGGAGAGGACAACCTTGGCATTGATTTTCGGGGTGGCGATCTCCTGATTGTGGACACCCAACAGCCACTACTTCTCGACGAAGCGCGGGTCGTATTGGAGGGCGTTGGATTGGGCGATGCGGTTTTGCAGTTTCAGAGCGAAGGCATGAAGGACGTACTTGCGGTACGCAGCAGCCAAGGGACCTCGGATCAAATTCTGATCGAACTGAAGACCGCCTTTCCTGATCGCGGGGTGATCGCAATTTCTCAGGAGGTGGTGGGGCCGCAGATCGGGCTGGAATTTTCTAAAAAAGCCTTATGGGCGCTCGCTCTTGGCATCCTTGCCATCTTCATCTATGTCACCATCCGGTTTGAGTTTTCCTTTGCGCTGGCGACCGTGACCGCGCTCTTGCACGACGTCATTATCACCCTCGGATTGTTTTCTCTTGTCGGATTTTTCCAGGGCGGCGGCGAATTGTCTCTGGTAATGGTGGGAGCGATTCTCACCATTGCTGGTTATTCGGTGAATGACACCATCGTGGTCTTCGATCGGATTCGGGAAGCTCTCAAGCGGGGGGATTCCGGATCGACGGAAACTTTGATGAATACCGCAATCAATCAAACCCTGGGCCGAACCATTTTGACCGCTGGCACGACGATGCTTGCTGTCGGATCCCTCTATTTCTTTGGGGGAGCCGTCCTGCGGGACTTTTCCTTCGCGATTCTGGTGGGCGTCTTTGTCGGCACCTATTCTTCGATCTTCATTGCTTCACCGATTGTGCTGTGGTGGACAAGATTGCATCGCAAGAACCTCCGTCGCGAAGTCCTGAAACGCGAAGCCGCCAATCAGGTCTGATAGGCTCAAGCGGTCGCCCGCTGACGGCGAAAGAGGAAGACGAGGCCTACCGCCGCGCCCAGCAGGACCAAGGTCCCTGGCTCCGGCACGATCAGTATTGTGCCGCCGATAAAGCCGGTGGGTGGCGTCGTGAAACCCGTGGCGGAGTCGTAAAGCACGTCGCCACCGCTCGTGAGCGGAACCGCTGGTGGTGCGGGCAAACCGGCATGGAAACCCGGTGCGAAAATTCCGCTGGGCATGAGGGTCACTTTGGACCCCGGGGCACCGGTGGCGGTAAAAGTGACGCCGAATACGTCCACCGCACCGAGGGGTGGCAGACCGCCAAGCCCGACACCCCCGAAAAATGTCGTGGTATCGTAGTAGCCAATCCCACCAAAGCTAAACCCCGCGCCGGCAATCGGTGGCACGGGCAGCGGCGGTAAAAGAGGCGATCCCGGAGGTGCCGGAGCACCGGAACTGAGCCCCAAGGCCGACGCCCCCGAGAACGCTCCCGCCAAGGGTGCTCCCGTCGGGGTGAGCGTGGCGGTGTCTCCCAGCCCTGCGAAAAACCAATTCAGATCCATCCCGAGAGAATCGAAGGTCAGGGGCGTCATACCGCCAACGCTGCCCGGCGCTCAGTTGGGGAAGCGGCGTAGGCCCGCGGTTGGACGCCGGTGTATTTCTTGAACCATCGGGAAAAATAGTTTTGATCGGCGAATCCGAGTTGG
This sequence comes from uncultured Spartobacteria bacterium, assembly GCA_937890535.1. Classification (GTDB taxonomy): domain Bacteria; phylum Verrucomicrobiota; class Verrucomicrobiia; order Chthoniobacterales; family Terrimicrobiaceae; genus CAMASH01. The sequence continues at coordinate 7,577 of CALBXK010000017.1, read as the reverse complement.
GCGCAGACGTCGCCCACCCGCCGATGCGTGCGTAAAAGGCGGCGGGCCCGGCCCACCAGCAAGGCGTCGCGATGCTCGCGCAGAGTCAGGCCGGTGGCGGTTTTGAAGATCCTATTCAGGTAGTCGGTTTGATAGCCCATGCGTGCGGCCATGGTGGCGATGGGAACGAGCGGCTCCCCGGCGCTTTGGAGTTCCCGCTCAAAATGTCGAACGAGGGCAGGCACCGCCTGATTTTGCGGGGGAAGGACGGACAAGCCTCGAAAAAGGGTGTCGAGAATGCGAAGCACGGCGGCGGCTACCACCATCCGGCATCCGGAATGCCCCGGATCTGGCAGCCGGGTGATTCCGGCCAACTCGCGGCGAAGGGTGGTCCTCTCTCCCTGACTGAGCCGGGCTTGGGAGAGACCCTGTTTGACCCCGCCCCGCCAGTCCAAATCCAAAACAAGACAAAGCGGGCGCCGTCCCACGGTCTCCCGAAAGCCATGCACTCGGCGAGGCGGGAGAAAGACCACCGACCCGGGCCCGATTTCGCAGGGCGCGTTTCCCGTCACCATCGTGCCATGACCGCTCAAGTAACAATGAATTTGGGCAAAGGAGTGAGAATGCGGGCTGACGGCGTCCACCTCGGGAAGGTGACGGTTCAGGCGGAGCCGTCGAATGTGCAATCCTGGCAGGCGCACGTCGAGTTCCTGCAGAAGCAGAGGCCGGTAATGTTTCATGGCCCTTTGAGACTCGCAGGAACAAAGACAAAAATAAAGTCGTTTTTGTGCTAAAAATGGATCCTTGTGTCATAACGGCTTTCTGAATTGTGTGCCATGGTATCTGACATGTCGTCCCCTCCCGTCGTTCTTGTTACTGGATCCAGCCGTGGTCTTGGCCGCGGCGTCGCCGAATGCCTGGCGGTGGCCGGATACAATGTGGCCATTCACTTTGCCAGCAATGAAGGTGCCGCCCGGGAAACCCTCGCAGCCTGCCAAAAGTTGGCGACGAACAACTCCCAGGAGTTTGCCATGGTGGGAGGCAATGTGGGGGTGGCAGCGGATCGACAAGGCATCATTGATCAGACTCTGGAGGCTTTTGGCCAACTGGATGCGCTGGTGAACAATGCCGGCATCGCCCCCCGGGTGCGGGCGGATCTGACGGAAGCGACTGAGGAAATCTTCGATGAGGTTGTGGCAGTGAATCTCAAGGGGCCATACTTTCTTTCCCAACTGGCCGTTCGTCATTGGCTGGCCCGCCCGAAGGCGTCGCGCCTGTCCACCGGCTACAAGTTGATCTTTGTCACCTCACTCTCTTCGAACACCGCTTCCATTAATCGAGGCGAGTATTGTATTTCGAAGGCCGGGTTGGCCATGGCCAGCCAACTCTGGGCCACCCGTCTCGCCGATGAAGGCATTCAGGTGATGGATCTCCGACCTGGCATCATGGCGACCGACATGACTTCCGGGGTGAAGGAAAAGTACAATCAAATGCTGGCCGATGGCCTGGTCCCTCAAAAACGTTGGGGGACCCCGGCGGATCTGGGTCGGGCGGTCGAATCGATCCTGGCCGGACATTTTCCATTTTCCACTGGCGACGTCATCAATGTCGATGGCGGCTTCCACCTCCGACGGCTGTAATTTTTCTTATGATCACCCTTTGTCCCGACCTCAAACCGGAGCATTTTGCTCCGCAAATCTCAAAACTCTGGGAGGCGTCCGCATCAAAGATCCTTTCCATCGATGCGGCGGAAACGCCTGGTGCCGCAACCCCGGTATTCACAATTGAAGGAAAATACACCGCCCGAGGTTGGACGGAATGGACCCAGGGATTCGTCTATGGATCCGCCATCCTCCAATACGATGCGACCGGCGATGAAAAATTTCTCACCATGGGACGTGACCGTACCCGCGACCGGATGGCGCATCATATCACCCATATCGGGGTGCATGATCATGGATTCAACAATGTCTCCACCTACGGAAATCTGCTTCGCCTCATGGTCGAGGGACGAATTCCCGACGACGACGGGGAAAAGGCGTTCTACGAATTGGCCCTTAAATGCTCTGGAGCCGTCCAGGCCGCTCGGTGGACACCGATCGCCGGGGGCGGAGGGTATATCTATTCCTTTAACGGGCCGCATTCGCTGTTCGCCGACACCATTCGTTCCCTGCGCGCGCTGTCGGTCTCCCATGCCTTGGGCCATGTTTTGATGGGGGAACAAGATCTGCGAATTTCGCTGTTGGGTCGCCTCTTGGATCACGCCCGGGCGACATCCAAGTATGCCGTCTATTACGGAGAAGGTCGCGATGCCTATGATGAGCGGGGACGCACCGCGCATGAGAGTGTATTCAACCTCAATGATGGAAATTTCCGCTGCCCGAATTCGCAGCAGGGATATTCACCCTTCACGACTTGGACGCGTGGACAATCCTGGATCATGGCCGGCTATCCGGAGCAATTGGAATGGATCGACACGCTCGCCGACAGCGAGTTCGAGCCCTTCGGGGGACGCTCCGCGGTGGAGGAATTGCTGCTAAAGCCGGCCCTGGCAGCGTGCGATCACTTTATTGCCGAGACCCCCACCGACGGGATTCCCTATTGGGACACCGGGGCGCCCAATTTGCACAAACTCGGCGATTACCGAAACAAGCCGGCCCAGATCGAAAATGATTTTGAGCCGGTGGACAGCTCCGCGGCCGCCATCGCCGCCCAGGGTCTCCTTCGCCTCGGCCACTATCTCGAAGGGAAGGATGACGCACGGGGGGAAAAATACTGGCAGGCCGGATTGACCGTCGCCGACACCGTTCTGGCCGAACCTTATCTCTCCACCGATCCCAATCATGAAGGGCTCATCCTCCACTCGATTTATCATCGTCCAAACGGCTGGGATCACATCCCCCAAGGGAGCAAGATTCCGCGGGGCGAGTCCTCGATGTGGGGCGACTATCATGCCCGTGAACTCGCGCTCTATCTACAGCGCCTGATTGAAAACAAACCCTACTACACATTTTTTGGAGGAGTGCAGGCCGTTGCACCCCAAAACCCCCAAGGTGCCGAGAGACCGGCACGCTCCAGCTAGGGCACCGAGAGACCGGTGCCCTCCAGAAATCAAAGAATCATGATCATCTCTGACCTCACAAAAATCGAAGGCCGTCGCTATCCGGCGCGGCGCAGAACCCAAAATCTCGCTGGTGGAGTGGCCCCCATCCAGACGAAAAATTTCGCCATGGGGAACGTGACTTTGGACCCGAACGGAGGCCAAGTTCCCTGGCACAATCAGGAACAGGAGGAAGTGTATTTTGTGGTCGAGGGTACTGGAGAAATGTGTCTCGGCGAGGAACGTGAAACGGTCACGGGAGGCCAAATGGTTTTCATTCCCTCCGGTGTTTTTCATCAACTAACCAACATCGGAGACACCCCATTGCGCATGCTCTATTGCTATGGCCCGGCAGGCGACGTCGCTCACTGGCGCCAGGAGCTTGACGGCACCCTCCCGCCAGCCGGAGTCGGGGCCATTCCCTCGCTGCCAGACGGGGCCCAACCCCAATGCACTGAAAACCCAGGTGAAGAATTGCCTCACGCAAAGGATGGGAAGGGTGAGAAGGCAAACAACTCTTTTCCTATTTGCGATTGAGCGGCAAAAAGCTCGGTCTTCTTCTCAACTTCGGCACCCTCCATTTGAAAGACGGCATCGAACGCATCAGCAATAATCTCTAATCCTCGGCTTTTTTCTGTCCTTTCCATCCTTCCCTCCCTTTGCGTGAGGAATTTTTTTTTATTTTTTATGAAAACACACAAAATCGGAATCATCATGAACGGCGTCACCGGGCGCATGGGCACCAACCAGCATCTGCTGCGCTCCATCGATGCCATTGTCAAGCAGGGCGGCGTGAAGGTGAGCCCGACCGAAGTCATTATGCCGGACCCGGTCCTGGTCGGTCGCAATGAAATTAAACTCAAGGAACTGTGCGCCTGTACCTCGGTGGAAAAATGGACCACGGATTTGGACAGTGTCATGAACGATCCGGCTTACGCGATTTACTTTGACGCTCAGACGACCTTGCGTCGCTTCGAGGCTGTCAAGCAGGCGGCCGAAGCAGGCAAGCATGTTTATTGCGAAAAACCCACGGCCATCACCACGGAAAACGCTTACAAGCTCTATGAAATCTGCCGCGAGGCCGGGGTGAAGAACGGGGTCGTACAGGATAAGCTTTGGTTGCCAGGGATGGTGAAATTCATCCGTCTCAAAGAGAGTGGATTTTTTGGCGAAATTCTCAGTGTCCGTGGCGAATTCGGCTATTGGGTGTTTGAAGGGCACACCATTCCCGCCCAGCGTCCGAGCTGGAACTACCGCAAGGAAGATGGCGGAGGCATGGTGGTGGATATGCTCTGCCACTGGCGCTATGTCATCGACAACCTTTTCGGGGAGATCAAAAAAGTGTCCTGCCTCGCAGCCACCCATATTCCCGAGCGGGTGGACGAAATAGGCCAGCCCTATCCATGCACTGCGGACGATTCGGCCTACGCTACGTTCGAACTCGAAAACGGCGTCATCGCCCATTTCAATTCGTCATGGAATGTCCGCGTCCGTCGCGACGACCTCCTGACCATGCAGGTGGACGGCACCAAGGGCAGTGCGGTGGTCGGTCTCCGCGATGTCTGGATCCAACATGCCGGCAATACGCCAAGGCCGGTCTGGAATCCTGACATTCAACACCCAATCAATTTCTTCGACGGTTGGGCCAAGGTGCCGGAGCAAGAGACCTACGAAAACGCCTTTAAGATCCAATGGGAACTCTTTTTGAGGCACGTGGTTCTCGACGAGCCCTTCCGCTGGACGCTGCTCGAAGGGGCCAAAGGAGTGCAACTCGCCGAGATCGGTCTGCAAAGCAGCGCCGAACGCCGTTGGCTGGATCTTCCAGACCTGAAAGCCTGACCGCCTTTCCCTTTGACAAAAATCAGTATGCGCATAAATATGCTCATATGAGAACGACCATTGATATTCCTGACGCGCTTTTTGTCCGGGCCAAGACTCAGGCGGCCCAAAAGGCCACTTCATTGAAGGGCTTGTTTGTCGAAGCTCTGGAGGAAAAGCTCTCCGCCCCGCTTCCATCTGCCAAAAGGCGCATCGCGTTTCCTTTGGTGCCGAGCTCCCGTCCGGGCTCCAATAAACTGACCGCGGAAAAAATCGAGGCATTGGATTCGGATGCAGAAAAAGCCGATGCTTCCTGACGTGAATATTTGGCTGGCCCTGACCTTCGAAAGTCATGTCCATCACCGCCGGGCCGTATCCTGGTTCGGCGGACTGGAAACTTTGGAGGCCGCATTTTGCCGTGTGACGATGCTGGAGTTTTTGCGTCTGTGCCAGAACGCAGCCGCCTTCCCAGGCGAGGCGGTTTCGGCGGCAAATGCCTGGTCGCATTACCAGATGCTGCGCTCGGATGAACGGGTTTCTTTTCAAGAGGAACCCATCGGGATTGAAGATCTGCTCGCCAGTCATTTCGCGACCCAAAAATACCTCTCCCCCAAGACGGTGACCGACACTTATCTTGCTGCCTTCGCCAGGTTGGCGGGACAGAAAATTCACACTTTTGACCAGGCCCTTCAGAAACATCCTCTCTTAAAATGACTACCGCCTTTGATCCCTTGCTTGCTCAAAAAATCGAAACCACCGGCATCGTGGCCGTCCTGGTCGTCGACCGCGTCGAGGACGCGGTGCCTTTGGCTCAGGCGCTTCTGAAGGGTGGCATCGACGTGATGGAACTCACCTTGCGCACGCCTGCGGCTCTGGATGCCTTGAGAACGATCCGGCGAGACGTACCGGAGATGGTGGCTGGAGTGGGGACGATTCTCACAACCGATCAGGTCGCCCGAGTCGTGGAGGCCGACGCGGCCTTTGGGGTGGCTCCGGGGTTGAACCCCCGGATCCTCATGGCGGCAAGGGAGGCTGGACTGTCCTTTGCTCCGGGGATCGTGACTCCCAGTGACATCGAGGCGGCCCTCGAATTCGACTGTAAACTTTTGAAATTTTTTCCGGCCGAACCCTCCGGAGGATTATCCTTCCTCAAGGCCATGGCGGCACCTTATGCCCACCTGGGTCTGAAGTTCGTTCCCCTGGGAGGACTCAATGCGCTCAACATGGCCTCCTATCTGGCCGACCCCAACATCGCCGCGCTGGGAGGATCCTGGCTGGCCCCACGCAATCTCATCAAAGAGGGAGCCTGGGACCGGATCACGGCACTAGCCGTCGAAGCTCGGCAAATAATCAAAACCACTCGGAAAAAATGAAAACCATCATCACCTTTGGAGAAGTCATGGGACGTTTTGCCCCGGAGGGTGCCTTACGTTTCCGTCAGGCCACCCCCGGTCCGCTCAATCTCACTTTTGGCGGCGCTGAAGCCAACGTCGCCGCCTCACTGGCGCAACTTGGGGCGGACGCCCGCTTCGTCACCGCCCTGCCCCAACACGCGATCGCCGATTCCTGCATCGGGATTTTCAACGGGCTGGGAGTGGATACGTCCTTCATCCTGCGCACTCCCGATGGTCGGCTCGGCCTCTATTTTTTTGAGAACGGAGCCAACCAGCGACCAAGCAACGTTATTTACGATCGGGCCCATTCCTCAGTCAGTCTGACTCCGGCCTCGGCCTACGATTGGGAGAAAATCTTTGGAGGTGCGGGGTGGCTGCACACCACCGGGATCACCCCAGCCCTGTCGGAGATTTCGGCCGCCGCCGTCCGCCATGCCGTTGAGGCGGCGAAGACAAAGGGAATGACCGTTTCCTGTGATCTCAATTTTCGGAAAAAGTTGTGGAATTGGAAACCCGGCACCAAAGCCGGAACCCTCGCCGAGAAAACCATCCGAGATATTCTTCCCTTTGTGGACGTGGTGATCGCCAACGAGGAAGATGCCGCCGACGTTCTGGGCATCCATGCCGCTGAGACAGATGTCGATTCCGGCCAACTCGCCATTGATCAATACCCGGACGTGGCTCGCAAAATTGCCGGCCAGTTTCCCAATGTCTCCAAGGTGGCCATCACCCTTCGGGAAAGCCTTTCCGCCTCCCACAATAACTGGGGTGCGATGTTGCTGGATGTGGCCTCGGATCAAGTCGCCTTTGCGCCCTTGCGCAATGGAGCCTACCAGCCTTATGAAATAAAGAATATCGTGGACCGTGTCGGCGGAGGCGATTCCTTCGGTGCTGGACTCATCTTTGCGCTCAACACTCCCGAGCTACAGTCCCCGGAAACTGCCATTGCCTTCGCCGTGGCCTCCTCCTGCCTCTGCCATTCCGTGGCGGGAGACATCAATTACACCTCCCGGGCCGAAGTCGAGGCCCTCATGAAGGGCTCGGGTTCCGGTCGAGTCGTGCGGTAGCAAGACTTTCTGGACGGACAAAGAAAAACATTCCGCCGGATCCTCCGCAAGGTACGCGAGGGAATATTTCTTCCGGGAGGCAGCCTCCCAAGGTGGAAAACATGCTAGCCTGGTTGGCCCCATTCGGCAATGGCTGCATCGGGATAGAACGGTCCCGGCCCCGTCGAAATATTTTTCCCGATATTTTAGGCCATCGAATGAATTTTCTTCATAGAACTC
>CALBXK010000016.1 GCA_937890535.1 uncultured Spartobacteria bacterium | reverse complement strand
TGCTGGGCCACAATGAGGGCGCGGTTCAGTACGATTTGATAAAACTGGGTGATGATCTGGGAAACGATGTTGTCCACAGTGGAGCGGAGGGCAAAAAAGGCGGCGTCATACGATGCGGTGCCGCCCCGGATTCCGGCGATGGTGGCTCCACCGTCATAAATCAATTGGGAACCCTGAAACTGAATGTTCCACGTCTGGTTCTGCACATCCCGATTTCCGCCGCCGAGGGTGAGGACGGTGGGTTTGCCGCCTCCAGGGTTGGGAATTTCGATGGTCCCGCCTTGGGTTTGTCCGTTGGTCGTGAGCGCCTGCTGGGTCTGTGTGTAGCCGCTGGCGATGCCCAGTTTAGGCAGGGCCTGGGAGGTGACGGTGATAAGTTGTCCGCGGGTGAGGCGGATCTGCTGAACGGCGTTGAGGATCTGTGGGTTTTGCTTCAGGGCGATGCGGACAGCGTCGTTGAGCGCCATGTCGGGCACTTGGGGATTGCGTTGTTTGCCAATGAGGATGGTGAGCGACTTCTCGAAGGTCGCCATCACCATTTTTTGCTGCACGGCAAGGCTTTCACTGTCTTGGAGCGCATCGGTTTCCGCGCCTGGTCTGAGAGGTTCGCTGTTCTGATCGGGAGCCACCGGAAGATTCAATTGGTCGGAGAGTGTCGAGGCATCCGGCAGAACGGGGACGGGCATGGGGGGAGGGGTTAGCGGCATGGTGCCATCGGGGAGCGGTGTGGCGCTGGGGCTGGATGCAGGAAGCGCGGTCGGGCTGGAGGCCGGAACGGGCGAACTGAGCGGGCTTGGGGAGGGGAGGGACCAGGGCGTGGTGCTCGGCAGCGCCACCGGGGCCGCGATGGGGGCGACGTAAGGGGCAGGGGACGGCAGGACCCAGGGTGTGGGCGATGCGGATGGCGTCGGGGCCGGAGAGACCGAGGGGCTCGGAGATTGGGCAATGGCGGAGGACAGTCCAAGGGTGGCTGCCAAGGCGAGTGCCGAGCGGCGGGCGGTAAGGAGGATCATGGTTGATTCTTGTTTTGGCAAAAGGAATGAATTCGTTCGTAAATGCTGAGCCAGGCTTTTTGGTCGCTGGGCGAGAGAAGTTCCGTAATCTCCGTAAGATTAGTGATGATGTCCTGCCGGATCCTCTCCACCAAGGCCCGACCTTTTCGGGTGATCTTCACCAGGACCTTCCGGCGGTCGGTGGCGGCGTGGGCGCGTTGGACATAGCCGAGGTTCTCCAATCGATCCACCAACCCGGTCGCGGCGGCGGTGGAATGGTTCATCTTGTCCGCAATCTCGCTCATGGAGAGGGGTTTCTCTCGGCCATCAATATGTCCGAGAAGAAAAAACTGGGGAAAGGAAACCTGACCGGGTGTTAATTCTTTCGAGAGTCGCAGCATGAAACAACGCTGCAGGGACAATGCGATGTCGGCAAGACGCTCCACATCGATGCTGGTGTGGGAAGAAGGAGCGGCGATCACGGGAATATCGTTAACGAGGTTGAAAGTAAGTGAAACTTAATTGGCTCTGTCAACGGCGAAATCCCACTTTCCGTGACGACGGGGTGATTCCACCTTCCCTTGATGTCGAATTGCAAAAACTCAGGGTTTGAACACCTTGTCGCCGGGAGAAGGATGTCCGCTGGCGATGTCAGCGATGAGAAAGGGAGGCGTTTTGAGGGTGCTCATGCGGAGGATGGCCGTCTCTTTCTGATTCGCGATGCAGATGAGCTGGGTCCCGGGCTCGGTGCCCGCAAAACTGACGGCGTCGATTAATACGAAGCCATCGGCGGCGTTGACCATTTTGACAACGCCGATGACCTGGGGAGGCAGCGCTTGCGGGGGGGCGGGCTTTTTCGGAAATAGCATTCCGAACCAATTCGGTGGCCAGATATAGGCGAGAACGGAGAGATTGGGTTTAGCTTTGGCGGCAGGTTTGGGGGTAGGGACAGGTGGTGGCGTTGCCTTGGTGGTCGGCACGCTGGCCGCAGCGGCCTCTTCGTTCGGAGGCTTGTCCTTGAGGAAACAGCCCGCGAGGCACGAAACGATTAGGAGCGCAGCGAGGCGATGGATGAGGATTTTCACGAGAGAATTATCCGCATCCTCCAGCACCGCATCCGCAGGACGGAGTGTGGGAGTGTCCACCCCGGCCGGAAGATGAGGTGAGAACCCCGATCCCGCCAGCGATGATCCGGCGGACAGGGGCGCCGCTCTCGGGATGTTTGGTGAGAGCTGGATCTTTGATGCTTTGCCGGATTTCAAAACGCTGCCGCTTGGCTCCCGGCTTGGCGGGGATCGTTTCGTAGATATAGGTTGGCATGGGGAAAGTGATGAGCGAAGCGGGAAGGGAGGCAAGAAAAAACAGCCGAAAGAATCTCCTCGGAGCCATAGGTCGGAAAACTCTTGCCTTCTGCATCTGTCGCTCGTCACTTACAAAGGCACCATGCTGACGGTCTTCTATCTGGGTCCCGAGGGGACATTTTCCCACATTCTCGCTCGAAAAAAATTTGGAGCCCGGGCCAGGTTGCGGTCCTGTCCGACGTTTGAGGCCATTTTCGATCATGTGCGGGAGGAACCAGGGACCCTCGGCCTCGTCCCGATTGAAAATTCCAGCGGTGGCACCGTTTACGATTCCGTCGATTTGTTGATCCGCAATGCGGGCCGTATTTTTATTCACGAAGAACTGGCTCTGGACGTGCGGATCGCGCTCCTGGGCCACCAACAGACGGGGATCACTGCCGTGTATTCGCATTTTGTGCAGATCAAACATCATGCGGAATGGCTGAAGACCCGGTATCCGAAGGCCCGTCTGCGGGAGGTCAGCAGCACCGCCGTCGCGGCCCAGAAGGCGGCGGCTAGCCAGAGCGCGGCCGCCCTCGCCTCTCCAGGGGCTGCGGAAATTTATGGCCTGAAGGTGCTGGAAGCGCCCGCCGTTCGGCAGGCGGTGAATGTGACCCATTTCTTCACCATCGGCAGCAGTGATCCGTCGCTCCCGCCCGAATCGGCTAGAAAAAAGACCGGCCTGGTCGCCACTCTTCCGAATGTGTGTGGAAGCCTGCACCGGTTCCTGGGTCCGTTTGCCCGCCAGAAAGTCAGTCTGGCGCGCATTGTGTCGCGCCCGGTTCCCGGTCAGCCTCAGACCTATGTGTTTTTTCTCGAGATCGAGGGAGGGCCGGACGACCCGCCGGTGGCGCGTGCTCTGGTCAGAGCGGGAGTTCTGGCCGAATCCATGAAGACACTGGGGACGTATCGAGCGGATCGGCGTTTCAAGTCGTAAAATCCTGGATTGCCAAGCGGGCCGGGTTTTGCCAATCACTCGTCATGCTAATGACTCGTTTTGCGATTATTCTCATTATTCTCACCGCCGGACTCCGTGCTGAAGAAGCAGCCACGATCACCATCCGCAAAGGGGACACCACCAGCATCGCCTTAAAAAACTTCGGCGGCGGCGAGGGATCCAGCGCCACCAAGGTGTTGCAAAACGATCTCGATCTTTCGGGTTGGTTCAAAATTTCTCCGGCAGAACGCGCTTCCTATGTGGTCGGCGGATCCGCATCAGGCGGTTCGCTCTCCGGTCAGGTGACCGATTCGCAGGGTGCCGTGGTCTTGCAGAAAACCTACTCCGGAGGCACCCGGAGCGCCGCCCACCAGTTTGCGGATGACATCGTCACAACCCTCACCGGCCAGAAAGGTATCGCGAACTCAAAGATCGCCTTCGTGTCCAATCGCTCCGGACGGAAGGAAATCTATACGGCGGATTATGACGGGGCGAATGTGAAGCAACTCACCCGCGATGGGGCCATCAGCGTCGCCCCGGCCCTCTCGGCGGACGGTCAAAAATTGGCTTACACAGGGTATCAAAGTGGATACGCGGATATTTATCTCATCGATCTGGCCACTGGCGCCCGCAATCGCATCGTAAAATTCCCCGGCACGAACTCCGGGGCGGCTTTCTCTCCGGACGGTGCCCGCATCGCCTGCTCATCGAGTAAGGACGGGAATCCTGAGCTTTACGTCGTGGGAGCCAACGGCCGGGGCGCCCGCCGGCTGACACGAACCCGAGGGGTCGAGTCGTCTCCCACCTGGTCGCCAGATGGTTCGCAGATTGTCTATTCTTCCGACGAGCGGGGTGGTCCTCAGTTATTCCGGATCGGGGCCGGGGGCGGCAGTGGGCAGTTGATTCCCACGGGTTATGATTACTGCACCGAACCCAGTTGGTCGCCGGATGGGCGCAAACTCGCCTTCACCGCCCGCTCGGGCGGCTTCTCCATCGCAATGAAACCGCTCGAAGGCGGGGCGACATCGATTTTGGCCACCGGGGAGGATCCAGTCTGGGGCGCAAGTTCCCGCCATCTCATCTTTAGCGCCGGATCGAGCCTCGTTCTTCTCGATACTCAAAATGGCCGCCAGGTGCCAGTCGTCACCGGTCTTGGCAAAGTGACGGAACCAACCTGGTCGCATTGATAAAAAGAATTTCCTCCAAATGAATTCCCTCGCGAACTTGCCTCAGTCGCGGATTGATTGTTTTTTATAATCCCGATACACTGATGAATATCATGAAATTATTTTTGACCCTGAGCCTGGTTGCGCTGGTTGCAGTGACCGCCACGTCCTGCAAAAAGAAAACCTCGGACGAGTTCGCCGGCATGGATGGAGATTATGTCTCCGGCACGCCCTTGCCCGACCGCATTGACGGGGCAAACTTCTTCGGCAGCAATGTGACCCGCGGGCAGCTCTCACCGGTTTACTTCGGGTACGACAGCATGACAGTTTCGGACTCGGAACTCATGAAAGTCGAGCAGGTCGCGACCGTTATGGGTTCCGGCGATAATACCGTCATCATTGCCGGATTTACCGATGATCGTGGCACGGAGGAATACAATCGCGGCCTCGGCGAGAAACGGGCCCAGGCCGTTCGCGAAGCGCTTATCTCCATGGGCGTGAGTGGAGGCCGAATCCAAACCGTCAGCTTCGGCGAAGAAATGCCCGCCGATCCAGGGAGCGGAGATTCCGCCTGGTCTCTGAACCGCCGCGCTGAGTTTGGAGTCGTAAAATAGCACGCCGTGAGCGTGCCCATGCTCGATCTCACCCGCCAACATGCGCGGGTGCGCGCAGCCGTCGCCGCACGGGTGCAGGCGGTCTTCGATAGCCAGC
>CALBXK010000015.1 GCA_937890535.1 uncultured Spartobacteria bacterium | reverse complement strand
ATTTTCGTAAGTGACTCATTCTTATCCATTTTCCCTCTGTGATCTCTGTGTCCTCAGTGGTTCATTTCTGTTTCTAGGTAAATGATCTCAGAAATATTGCTGGATATTTCAGCCGCTTGAACCTTGAGTCCTGTGTGAAGTTCCGGCTCAAGATATACGGTTGATCTTTTGGGTTTGTCAGCCACAGGCACGCCAAAGAAACAAACCCTATAACGTCATAACGTCAGGCATCGCGAGGCAATTTTATGATCAATATTCGCCGGTGACAACGGGGAGAGACAGGGGGGAAAACGAAGGACATATTGAGACTGGAGAACGATGGGCGGGTCGGATAGAATCCGGGGGAAAGATGAAGGCGTTGTATATTGTGGCAGGACGCTGGGTTGCCCGGAGCTCTTGCCTGGCGGACGGCGGAAACGAACAGCCGGACATCGTGCCATTGAGCAATAAGCAGGCGATGATCGCCCAAGTCATCGCCACCTGCCGCGCGAAAGGCCGCAAAATTGGCATCTGTGGCCAAGCCCCCAGCGACTACCCGGAATTCGCGCAATTCCTCGTCGAGCAGGGCATCGACAGTATTTCCCTCAATCCCGACACGGTGTTGAAAACCACGCTGGCCATCCTCGCCACCGAACAAGCCACCACTTGCTGAAACCAGAAGAACCCTATGAAACCAAACGAACCGACCCCCATCATCTGCGGCACCGATTTTTCCGAGAACGCCGCACACGCCGCAACCGCCGCCGCCGTGCTGGCCGCGCTCTCCGGCAAACCCCTGCTGCTCGTGCATGCGGCCGATGAGTTTAACGGGCGAGGTGACGACCAGAAGAATCTGAAGGCGTTTTTGCGGCCGGTGACCAAGCAGCTCCGGACAGAGGCGAATCGCTTGAAAAAAACCGGCGCCACGGTCGAGATCAAGGTGCTGACGGGGCAGGCCGCGGAGCTGGCAATCAAGGAATTCGGGAGGGAGCGCGCGGCCTCACTGACCGTGGTTTCCTCCGTCAGCAAAACGGCGTTCGACCGCTGGACGCTGGGCAGTGTCTCCGAGCAACTCGCGCAAGTCGATCCGGTGCCCACGCTGGTGGTGCGTTCGGCTGCACCGTTTGAAGCCTGGGAGCGCGGCGAGCGCCCGTTGAAGATTTTCGTGGCAGCGGACTTGGCCTCCGTGTCCGAAGCCGCGCTCCAGTGGGTCCGCGATCTGCGCGCCCTCGGGCCGTGTGACATCGTGGTCGCGCAGGTGGATCGCCCGCAGGAGGAGTGTGAGCGGCTGGGCATCGTCACGACCGCCCTGAAAAACCCGACGACCGTGCAGCGGGTGCTCGAACGGGATTTACGGAAACGGGTCCACGCGCTGCTCGGCAAGGAGAATGTCCGCATCGTCGTCGAGCCTGCGAGGGATCGACCGGATGCGCGGCTCATCGAGCTGGCGGTGGAGGCTCACACTGACATGATCGTCGTCGGCACACACCAGCGCCGCGGGCTCGGTCGAGTGGGGCACCCCTCATTTTCGCGCGGCATCCTGCGCCACGCGCCGATGAGTGTCGCCTGCGTGCCTGCGGCGTTCGCGCCGAAGAGCAGGCACATCCCGGTGATCCAGCGCGTGCTCGTGGCGACCGATTTCTCGAAATTCGGCGACTGCGCCGTGCCTCATGCCTACTCGCTGCTCCCCGCAGGCGGCACGGTCTTTCTGCTGCACATCTCGGAGCCGATGCCTAATCCGCTGGCGCTGAACTTGAACCCGAAGATAGAAAAGGCCATCAAGCCGCACCAGACGCGATTGCGCAAAACGTCCGCGAGGCTGCTGGCGTTGATCCCAAGCGAGGCGGCAAATCGCGACGGAGCCAGCGAAATCGCGGTCGTCGAGGACACCGACCCGGCGCGGGCCATCTGCCAGGCTGCGGAGCGGTTCGGCGCGGATGTGATTTGCATCGGCTCGCATGGCCGCTCGGGACTTTCCGCGATGGTGATGGGTTCCGTCGCGCAAGCGGTGATGGCGCAAAGCAGCCGCCCGGTGCTGGTGGTGCGTCCGCCCGCGGAGTAACTCCGCATGAAAGAGCTCACGGAAACCGACTGGCACGAACGCCCGGCGGAGCAAGCTGCCAGGCTCCTGGACTGCGATCCGGCTACGGGGCTCACTCTGGCCGAAGTCGAGGCGCGGCTGCGGCAATTTGGCCTGAACCAAATGACCGCGCGGAAGCGCCTCAGCAATTGGATGCGCTTCCTTTTGCAGTTCCATCAGCCACTCATCTACATCCTGCTCGCGGCCACCGGCATCACGGTGGCGCTGGGTGAATGGGTGGATGCGGCGGTCATTTTCGGTGTCGTCTTCGTCAATGCCATCATCGGCTACCTCCAGGAAGCAAAGGCCGAGAAAGCCATCGAGGCGCTGGCGAAGATGGTCCTCACCGAGGCCACCGTGCGGCGCGGCGGCGAGAAGCGACGCATCCCCTCCGCGCAGCTCGTGCCGGGCGACGTGGTGCTGCTGCAATCCGGGGACCGCGTGCCCGCCGACCTGCGCCTGCTGCACCAGCGCAATCTGCAAATCGAAGAAGCGGCGCTGACCGGCGAATCCGTCCCGGTCGAAAAGCAGACCGCACCGCTGCCCATCGGATCGATCCTTGCCGAACGCACGAACCTCGCCTTCACCGGCACGCTCGTCACCTACGGCCAGGGCGAGGGCGTGGTCTTCGCCACCGGCGACCGGACCGAGATGGGCCGCATCGCCGGGCTCATCCACACGGCGGAGAATTTGCAGACGCCGCTCACGCGCAAGATCGCGCAGTTCAGCCGAATGCTGCTCTATGTCATCCTCGGGCTGGCCGCGGTCACATTCCTCGTCGGCATCCTGCGCGGCGAATCATGGGTGGATATGTTCATGGCCGCGGTCGCCCTGGCCGTCGGCGCCATCCCTGAAGGGCTGCCCGCCGCGCTCACCATCACCCTCGCCATCGGCGTTTCCCGCATGGCGAAGCGGCGAGCGATCATCCGCAAGCTGCCCGCCGTCGAGACGCTCGGTAGCACCACCGTCATCTGCTCGGACAAGACGGGCACGCTCACGCAGAACCAAATGACGGTGCAAGAAATCCACGCCGGCGGGCGGCTCTACCACGTCACCGGTAGCGGCTACGAAGCGGAGGGGAAGATCCATTTCGAGCAAGCGCCTGTGATCATCGGCGAAAACGTGGCGCTCATCGAGACGCTCGGCGTGGGATTGCTGTGCAACGATTCGCGGCTCGTCCGCAACGACGAGGGCCGCACCGTCGTGCAGGGTGATCCGACCGAGGCGGCGCTCATCGTCGCCGCCCAGAAGGCGGGGCTTTCCGAGGAGGAAATGAGCGAGCGCCTGCCACGCATCGAGAGCATCCCTTTCGAGAGCGAATACCAATACATGGCCACGCTCCACGGTGCGGACCACGAGCCGAAGATGATCTACATCAAAGGCGCAATGGAAGCGCTGCTCGACCGCTGTGCGCACGCCCTCTCCGAATCGGGCGAACGCACTCCGCTGGACAAGGCATTCGTGCTTCGCAATGCCGAGGCCATGGCCGCGCGCGGCCTACGCGTGCTCGCCTTTGCCCGGCGCGAAATGCCCTCCGCGCAGCGCGATCTCGAACACGAGCACGTCGCCGCCGAACTCACCTTCCTCGGCCTCCAAGGCAAGCTCGACCCGCCGCGCACCGAGGCCATCGCCGCCGTGGCGAAGTGCCGGACCGCCGGCATCCGCGTGAAGATGATCACCGGCGACCACATCCTCACCGCCAAGGCCATTGCCGCGCAGATCGGCCTGGACGGCGACCAAGAAATCATCGCGCTCACCGGCCGCGATTTGGAAAAGCTCAGCGATGAGGAACTCGCCGACGCCGCCGAGCGCGCCTCCGTCTTCGCCCGCGTCGCGCCCGAGCAAAAGCTGCGGCTGGTCAAGGCCCTGCAATCGCGCGGCCACGTCGTGGCCATGACCGGCGACGGCGTGAACGACGCGCCCGCGCTCAAGCAGGCCGACATCGGCACGGCGATGGG
Organism: uncultured Spartobacteria bacterium; assembly: GCA_937890535.1. Classification (GTDB taxonomy): domain Bacteria; phylum Verrucomicrobiota; class Verrucomicrobiia; order Chthoniobacterales; family Terrimicrobiaceae; genus CAMASH01. Next base: position 15,030 of record CALBXK010000015.1, on the reverse strand, counting down.
CATCACCGGCACCGACGTCTCGAAGGAGGCCGCCGACATAATCCTAACCGACGACAACTTCGCCTCCATCGAAGCCGCCGTGGAGGAGGGCCGCGGCGTCTTCGACAACCTCACCAAATTCATCGTTTGGACGCTGCCGACAAATTTCGGCGAGGGCCTCGTAATCCTCGCCGCCGTCTTCGCTGGCACCACCCTGCCGATCCTGCCGGTGCAAATCCTCTGGATCAACATGACGACAGCCGTCCTGCTCGGGCTGATGCTCGTCTTCGAGCCGAAGGATCAAGAAATCATGAGCCGCCCGCCGCGCGATCCGAAGAGGCCGATCCTCACCGGCTGGCTGCAATTTCGCATCCTGCTCGTCGCGCTGATCCTACTCGGCGGCTCCTTCGCTCTCTTTGCGTGGGAACAGCAGCGCGGCGCGAGCGTGGCCGAGGCACGCACCACCGCGGTGAATGTTTTCGTCATGGTTGAGCTGTTCTATCTTTTCAACTGCCGCAGCTTCACCCGCTCGATGTTTGCGATTGGCATCTTCACCAACCCGTGGGTCATCTTTGGCTCGCTCGCTATGATCGCCCTGCAACTCGCCTTCACCTATGCGCCCTCGATGCACGCGCTCTTCCATTCCGCGCCCATCGGCTGGGACGCCTGGTGGCGCATCCTCGCCATCGCCGCGTTCGGCTACGTCGTCGTCGGCGTGGAGAAACAAATCACCAACCGGATGAAGAAAACCGCCGCCTTATGAAACCAGACCTGTCCGCGCTTCTCACGGAAGGGCAGTCGAAGATCGACAGTGGCCTTCTTTCGCAGAGTGGTCGGGGAGCGCATGAGGCGTTGTTCCAAGCAATGTTGAGTTACTGCAAGCTCATGTGTAAGGTGAAAGATCAATGAAGGGCTTCTCAATTCTGGCCGGCGTTCTGATTTCCACTGGATTTTGCCTGGCGGATGGCGGCGTGGTCATTGCCCGTCAGGTGGTCAATGGCTTCGATGTGACAGTGTTTGCCTCGCCGGTGCCATTGCGGGCCGGACCGATGGACGTGAGTGTCTTGGTGCAGGATCCAGAAAGCGGGAAGGCGGTTCTGGATGCCGCTGTGACGGTCTCCTGGTCATCAAAAAGTTCCGCATCGCCGGATTGGTTGCCGCCCTGTTGCACGATGACGGATGGACGGGAGGCGATCCCGGCCCGGCGTGGCCACTCCCAAAACCAATTTCTCTATTCCGCCTTCGTTCCGATTCGCTCCTCGGGGGCGTCAGAATTAGTGGTCCGGATGAAATCCGGGGGACGGGAAGCGATGATCTCTTCCGATCTGGAGGTCCTGCCCCCCCGGGCACCGGCCCTGGCCTATTGGCCCTTCCTGGCCCTCCCTCCCTTCGCTATCGCCGGATTTGCCCTCCACCAGCGGCTGAGTCGGCGGCGGACCCCGAAGTGATTAAACCTAGGGGATATCCAACCACCCCCCGCAGTCATTGCGTGTTGCCGCGACCACTTTGGGGCGATTGGCGTGCTTTATTTTGTATGTAAAAGTGCTGAGCCGACAGAAAAACCGCCTGTTTTTTCTTGCTTTTGTCTATAACTATATTGCCATAGAAGAATACTAAGTAAAGTGACCCCAAGGTCTATATAAGATTTTTTCCTCAACAACCCACAGCCACAGCCACCAAAATATTTTGAAAATCGAAAGCGCCGTCCGCATCCTAGCCGGAACCATGATTCTTATCAGTCTCGCCCTTACCTATTGGATCAGTCCCTGGGGGCTGATCCTAGCCGCCTTTGTCGGAGTGAATCTCATTCAATCCGCCCTGACCGGGTTCTGCCCGGCAGAAATGATTTTTCGCAAGCTGGGGATAGGCCAGTAAGGCAACGCGTACATTCCGACGATCAAGTATCCGACAGGGTTTGTAGCCTGGTTTGGGCGTCGCGCTGCATGCGATCACACATCAGTTCACAAAGTGGGAAAATATAGGGGTCGGAGATCGAGTATTGGGCGAAGGTTCCCAATTTTTCTTTGACAACAAAGCGAGCCCGCAAGAGGACGCCAAGATGCTTGGAGACGTTTCCTTGTTTCATGCCGCTGTTTGCGACCAACTCAGTCACGGTCAGGGGACCATCCATGAGGCTGCGGAGAAGAACGAGCCGCGAGGGTTCGGAGAGAATGGTAAAATGGCGCGCGGCTTCCTCCACCTGCGCGTTCGTCATGGGGGCCATTTTCCTGGAAGGGTTCTTCATTTTTTTCAGATCGATATCCATGGGAGAGGTGCGTATGATAAAATTCTATGGCCTTAATTGCTGGGCGACTGACTCAGACACCACGGTGTTTCACGAAGATGCCCTACTGAAGATGCGGCTGAGTCGCTAGGAATCCTTTGAAACCAATCTAGGTGAACAAAATATGCGAGCCCGCCCCGGCGGCCTGAGTATAGAAGTCCCCCATGGTCAGGATGCCGTCGACCCGCTCCCAGAGATCTTCTTTCTTCAGCTTGAACATGTCCATGGCCAGCTTGCAGCCATAGATTTTGCCGCCGGAGTCGGAGATGAGTTCCAGAAACTCGCGCACCGGAGGAATGTCGAGATGTTCCATCTCCTTGTTCATAAGACCGGTGGCAAATGCACTAACTCCGGGAATGGCTCCAACGACGGTGGGGAAGGGAATCGTCATGGGCAGTCCCAGCATCGGCATCGCCATATTCAGGGCACTGTTGCCCACGGTGGCGACCTTCAGATGATCCATGGTTTTTTTTGCCAATCCATTGAGACCAAAAAATGTGAAGAAGAGTGACGCTTCAATGCCTTCCATGCGGGCCCCATTTGCCATGATAAGGGCGGGATAAATGCCGTCCAACGATCCCCGGCTGACGATGATGCTGACTTTCTTAGCGGGCTGATCTTCTTCAGGGGTGGTCATAATGTGGTTGGGGTTGAATGATTAAATGCATCCCACCGGCTTAGGAATTCCGGCAATCTTGGAGGATTTCTTCAAGGGCCCTCCCGGGAAGAGATCATAGAGTTCCTTTGTCGTGACGACGCCGCTTTTGCCCAGGCTGCGAATGGTCAGCGCCTCGCCAGCGCTCTGCTTTTGGCGCAGGTATTGAAGGACTTCCCTGTGCTTGTCCGTGAGGGAGGGGATGCCTTCCTCGGTTGCGATGGCGGCTGCGATGGAGTCATTCCATTGGGACATGTCTGTGAGGTAGCCCTCTTCGTTTACGTCCACGGTGGTTCCGGCGATGTCTTTATTCATGATCTGTTATGGGTTGATGGGGGCCTTCTTGTTCCGACTGATTCCGGGCAGCGGCCAGGCCTTAAGCAGGATATTCCAATAGACCCAGCGAAAGGCGTGCTTGCCCCAATGATTGATCCGGCTTTCTTCCAGCAGTCGCATGGGCCCGAATGAAAAGGGAAAAGGACCTTCATGAGGTTCATGTTCGTAGCTAAAATCAATAAGCAGGGCTTTCCCATTGCCGGATTCAATGAAGCAGTTGGAGTGGCCGTCGAATTCTTCCTTTAAGGGTTCGCCTTTGAGGTAACGCATGATGTTGTCGGCCAGGGTTTCGCTTTCAAAATGCGCCACCGAGCCGGCCTTCGATGCCAGCAGATTCGTGGCATCACCAATCACAAAAACATCGGGGTGCTGCAGAGATTGCAGGGTATGCTTGTGGGTGGGCATGAAGTTCAGATCGTCGCCCAGGGCCGAACGCTGAATGGCCGCGTCGCCCATATTTGTGGGGGTGGTGACGAGGAGGTCATAGGGCACTTCCCGACCGTCATAGCAGACGAGCAGATTGCGTTCCTGGTCGATCTTTTCCGCCGTGAAGTCGGTGACCAGTTCGATGCCCTTGTCGCCAAGCAGATGTGAGAGTTTCTTTGAGGCTTTCGGTTTAGTGAAGGCCCCGGAAAGTGGGGTCACATAGGTGAGGTTCACTTTGTCGCGCATTCCTTTTTTGCGAAAAAACGTGTCCGACAGAAAACTGAATTCCAACGGTGCCACCGGGCATTTGATGGGCATCTCGTTGATGTGAATCACCAATCGGCCCCCCGGCCAGGCGGCCAGTTTTTCCCGCAGGGCCCGGGCCCCATCCAAGGTGTAAAAATCGTGAATGTTGTCCCGCCATTTTGGCCCCAGCATTCCGGGGGTCTCCTCAGGGGCGGTGTGACAACCCGTCGCCACGATCAGCAAATCGTAGGCCAACTTACGACCATCCTGAAGTGCTACGGAGTGGGTTTCAGGTTCGATCTTATCCACTTCCGCCTGCACGAACTCCACGTTTTTCGGCAAAAAATCGACCGTCTGACGGATGATGGTTTTTTCTTCGTAAATGCCGAAGGGCAGGAAGAGGAAGCCGGGCTGATAGAGATGCTTATCGGAGCGATCGACCACCGATATGCGCCAATCCACTTTGGGGAGACGCTTCTGCAGATGGTTGGCCATCATGGTGCCAGCCGTCCCGCCGCCGAGAATGAGAAGATGCTTACTCATAAGCGTTGAAACAAAATTTGAAGCCATTTTGCCGACCAAGCGGCTTTCCGCTCGTCCCCGCGCAGAACCGCCAAAGAGCTGTGGCGATGATCGTCGGACGCATTCATGTACGCAAAGATGCCGGGCCCAAATAAAAAGTCAATTTTTTTATTGCTATATCGCGATGTAGAGATATTTCTGTAATTCCCTTGAGTTATCATTCTCCAAGTCCTGTGAAGATCGAATCCATTTGCCGCGCCCAAGTTTACGTCCTCACTGTAATTTTGCTGACCGCCTGCGGGAGGCAGGAGTCGTCTCCTTTGCCTTCAGATGGCGGGGCTCCGGTGCCGGTTGAGATAAAAACCGTCACCCGCGAACCCTATCAATCCACGGAGGAGGTGGTGGGCACCGTGCGATCCAAGCAGCGGGCCGTGATCGAAGCCAAGGTGAGTGGGCGGGTCCTGCAATTTTTAGCGGTGCCGGGGCAGTCGGTGCAGTCTGGCGAAATGCTCGCAGAACTCGACGTGCAGGAGATTCGGGCCCGCTGGGAACAGGCGGCGGCCCGACTGGAGCAGGCTGACAAAGAGATGGCTCGTTCGAAGAAGTTGGTGGCTGGAAATGTCAGCAGCCGTCAGGAATACGAGGCGGTGGAAGCCAGTCAGAAAGTGGCGCAAGCCGGCTTACGGGAAGCCGAGACCATGCTGGGCTATGCCCGGATCACAGCGCCCTTTGCTGGCGTCGTCACTCGCAAACTCTCTAACGTTGGCGATCTGGCCATGCCGGGAAAACCCCTGATGGAGATTGAGGCGCATGGGTCACTTCGTTTTGAAGCGGACCTGCCGGAGGCGATTCTTGATCGCGTTCAGTTGGGTGCAAAGATGCCGGTGAAGGTGGCTTCGGTGGACCAGTCGTTTGAGGCGGAGGTGAGTGAAATTGCGCCGGTGGCGGATGCAGCCAGCCGCACCTTTCAGGTGAAGTTTGATTTGCCGGTCGCAGACGGTCTGCGGGCGGGGCAGTTCGGGCGGGTGGCGGTGCCGGTGGCAGAGACGCAGATCTTGCGCGTTCCCCGGGCCTCGCTTCGGAAGCGCGGGCAGATGGAGATGGTCTATGTCGTGCGGGATCAGAAGGCGACACTTCGGTTGGTGAAAACGGGAAAAATTCTGGAGGAAGATGTCCAGATTCTTTCCGGCCTCGAGGAGGGCGAGTCCGTGATCGTGAGTGATGTTTCGATGCTCGGTGACGGTCAACCTGTAACGGTCCAGCCGTGAGCGACAATAACAACCCCACTCCAGATCGAGTGACCCTGGGCATCGCCGGTCGCGTTGCCGCGACTTTTATTGATTCCAAGCTCACCCCGCTGGTCATTGTCGCGGCGATTCTTTTGGGTGGCGCGGCCCTCGTGCTGTTGCCCCGGGAAGAGGAGCCGCAGATCAAGGTGCCGATGGTTGATGTCCTGGTCTCCATGCCGGGTTCCAATGCCCAGGAGGTGGAGGAAAGGGCCACCCGTCCGATGGAAAAGTTGCTCTGGGAGATTCCCGGTGTGGAATACATCTATTCCACTTCCCGCGACAGCGAGAGCCTCGTCATCGTGCGCTACAAGGTGGGTGAGGATCCCGATGATAGTCTGACCAAATTGACGGAGAAATTGCGTTCAAATTTTGACCGGATTCCTCTCGGGGCCACCTCGCCGTTGATCAAGTTGAAGAGCATTGATGATGTTCCTATTTTGGCCCTGACCTTTCACAGCCAGCGATACGACCATCTCACCTTGCGCCGCCTGGCGGCCCAAGTGGAGGAGTCGATCAAGCAAGTTCCCCTGGTGGCCGAGACTTCCCTGTTTGGGGGAACGCGGCGGGCGGTGCGGGTGCTTCTCGATCCAGTGAAGTTGGCTTCGCGCAATCTCAGTCCCGCCGGGCTCATTCCGATGTTGCAGCAGGCGAACCGACAGTTCCGGGCCGGGGGGCTTACGACCGGCAATCGTGAGATTCTGATCGAGACCGGGGCATTCTTGCGAACTTCGGAAGACGTGGGAAATGTGGTCGTTGGAGTTTTTGATGGGCGACCGGTGTATTTGCGCGAAGTGGCGGAGATCGCCGACGGTGGCGAGGAGATACGCCAATACGTCCTCCACGGCGGAGGAGGAGACGCCGAGGAACCCGCCGTCACCCTCAGTATCGCGAAGCGACCCGGGGCCAATGCCATTGCCGTCGCCAATGAGGTGATCCGTAAAGTGGATCAACTGAAAGGCACCGTCATCCCAGCGGATGTCGATGTCAGCATCACCCGCAACTACGGAAAAACCGCGAAAGAGAAATCCGACGAGCTCTTGTTTCATATGGGGATCGCCATCCTTGGAGTTTCTCTACTCATCTGGCTCACCCTGGGCTGGCGCGAGTCGGTGATCGTGGCCACCGCCATTCCGGCCACCCTGGCGCTGACGCTCCTGGTTTTCTATCTCCTCGGGTTCACCTTGAACCGGATCACCCTTTTCGCCCTGATCTTCAGCATCGGCATTTTGGTGGACGACGCCATTGTGGTGGTGGAAAATATCGTCAGACATTTTCATCTTCCGAAGAACAAGGGCCGCGATTGGTCTGCCATAGCGGTCGAAGCGGTCAACGAGGTGGGGAATCCGACGATTTTGGCAACCTTTGCGGTCATTGCCGCCGTGCTGCCGATGGCTTTTGTCGGCGGTCTGATGGGCCCCTACATGCGGCCCATTCCCATTGGGGCCAGCACGGCCATGTTTTGGTCCCTGCTCATTGCCTTCATCGTCACCCCCTGGGCCGCCATCCGAATTTTAGGCTGGGGAAAAAAATATTCCCGCCTGATGGAAGGGAACGCGCACGCGACGAAGAACGTTGCCCCTCCGGAGGATTTTTTCACCCGGCTGTACCGCCGGATGATGGGACCCCTCATCCGGCAGGCGCGGTGGCGCTGGACTTTTCTGATTGGCATCCTGGTCCTGCTCCTGGCTTCGCTGGCCACCGTGGGCCTGGGTTGGGTGAAGGTGAAGATGCTGCCCTTTGACAATAAGAGTGAGTTCCAAATCATCCTTAATATGCCCGAGGGGACGTCCTTGGAACAAACGGCCGCCGTGGCGCGGGAGATGGCGGCAGCGGTCGCAGGAGAGCCCGAGGTCACGGATTACCAAGTCTATGCCGGCCTCGCCTCGCCCTACAATTTTAATGGTCTAGTGCGGCACTACTTCCTGCGCCGCGGAGCGAATGTGGCCGATATTCAGGTCAATCTGACGGACAAAGGCGAACGTCAGGCGCAGAGCCACGACATCGCCAAGCGGATCCGTCCCCGTCTCACGGCCATCGCGGATCGCTACCAGGCCCGGGTCGCGGTGGCGGAAGTGCCGCCGGGTCCCCCGGTTCTGCAAACCCTGGTGGCCGAAATCTATGGTCCCACCGAAGAGGATCGCCTCAAGCTTGCTGAGAAAGTGAAATCCATTTTTAAGGAGACTCCGGGAGTGGTTGATGTGGATTGGTACAGCGAGGCCGACCAGGAAAAGGCCCGCTTCATCATCGACAAGGAAAAGGCGGCCCTGCATGGGGTCAGTGCCGCCACGATTTCGCAGACCCTGAAGATCGCGGTCGATGGGGAGGCTGTTGATCTTCTGCATCAGCCGGAGGAAAAGGAAGATGTCACCATTCGGCTCGAACTCCCCCGTTCCTCCAAGACTTCCGCCGAGGAATTACTGGCCCTGCGGGTGCGTTCCGGCGATGCCAATGCCCTGCCGGAGCCAGGAGAGGTCGGGTCGCCCCTGGTGCCGTTGCGAGAGCTGGTGACCATTGATCACGTCACGGTGGAGAAGAGCCGCTATCACAAGAATCTGATGCCGGTCTCCTACGTCATCGGGGATGTTGCCGGGGTGGTGGAAAGCCCCGTCTATGCCATCTTGAAAATGAATGCCGCCCTGAAAAAACTCGATACCCGCGAGTTCGGAGGGAGCGGCAAACCGCTGCAGATTTTCAATGCTTCCCTGCCGTTTTCGGATGCCGAGCCGTCAGTGAAATGGGACGGGGAGTGGCATATCACGATTGAGGTTTTCCGCGACCTCGGGGCCGCTTTCGCCGCCTGTTTGGTTTTGATTTACGTCCTCATGGTGGGTTGGTTTCGCAGCTTTATCACCCCCGCCATCGTGATGGCGGCCATTCCGTTTTCGCTGGTGGGCATTCTGCCCGCTCATGGTTTGATGGGGGCTTTCTTCACCGCCACCAGCATGATTGGATTTATGGCGGGCGGAGGCATTGTGGTACGTAACTCCATCATCCTGGTCGATTTTATCGAGTTGAGGGTGAGGGAGGGCATGGCTCTTTCCGAAGCGGTCATCGATGCCGGCGCCGTGCGTTTTCGTCCCATGTTGCTCACCGCCATGGCCGTGGTCGTGGGGGCGTCAGTCATTTTAGCTGACCCGATTTTCCAAGGCCTCGCCATTGCCCTGATGGCGGGCGAGATTGCCAGCCTCTTCATCAGCCGCATGGCGGTGCCGGTTCTCTATTATCTTTTTCATCACCAGACCTCACCAAAACCAGACAAAAACCCAACTTCACCATGAATCCACGATACATCGTTGAAACCACCAAGTCTCCCGACCAAACCGTCGCTGACCTTCAAGTGGCCGTGAAGGAACACAGCTACGGCGTGCTTCATACCTACAACCTGCAGGAAACACTCGCCAGCAAGGGGCATAATCTGCCCAATGCCTGTCACATCCTCGAAGTCTGCAATCCTGCTCAGGCTGCGGCGGTCTTGAGCGCCGATATGGGCATGAACGTGGCGCTGCCGTGCCGAATCTCCGTTTATGAGGATCACGGAAAAACCCTCATCGCCATGGTGCGGCCAACCATTCTTCTGGCCGCGCTCTCGGACTCGGAAGAATTAAAGACCATCGCCGATCAGGTGGAAGCCGACACGATTCGAATCATCGACGCCGCCAAATAGCGTGGGCCGGATCGAAGGTTGGGAAGGGGCGTTGAGCGAGCATCAACTTGCAAAAAGGTCTCCCTGGTCGGCAGGATCAGGGAGAAATCCGTCAAACTTTTGGGCCTTGCAGCTGAACCTGACCGAATAGTGCCGGTCGAATTCGACTTCGATCCCTTGGGGGAGCACTTTGGCGAGGCCCTTCTCAAGGGTATCGATGGGGATATTCGCGGACGGATAGTGGGAGGTGACCCGCAATGCCAGGCGTCAAAAATCATACCAGTGGCAAAGATGGCAGTGATGGCATCCCGTTCTGCGCTGGAAAAATCGAAGCCCTCGGTGGTGGTGTTTTCGATGTCGCGTTGCAGGCGGTTCAATTCCTCGGCTTCCATGCCCTTGAAGAGAGTGCGTCCCGACTGGGTGAGAAACTGCTGTGCCGGATCGCTAAGAGCGAAGGTCACCCTGCCCTTTTGCCGGCTGCGAGCTTCAAGGTGCGCGGGCCAGTCGGGAGATTTGACGAGGGGTTTGAGGGAAAGGCTTCCAGACACTCTCTCGCCTCCATCCGCACTCCAGAAGAAGGGAGAAAAATTCTCCCGGCGCATAGTGGTGGAGCCGTCCTTCTGACGTTGAGAAATCTCCGCCCCATCCGGATCGGAAAACTCGACCGCGACCAAGCGTTCGGTGGCGTCGAAGCCAAAAAGTTGCGGATTGGTGTGGCCTGGAGATGTTGCTGGCGCGGATGCCTTGGAATACGCGGCCGTCATAGGATAGCGTCGTCTGTATTTTGGGCTGTAAAGTGCATGCCCAGATTATCTTTTCCATCACCTCACCAAACGAACACCCATCGCTCGCTGTCGCCAGTGACCTTCGCTGACGAAGGCCCCGAAGATTACCACTTCAGGAATGGTTGCCGTGGTTTGGCAACTCTATTTCGGCCATCGCCAAGCCAGGTAACTCACGTATCCCACAAGCAGGAGTACAGCTTCCCAGCGCTGCAACTTGCGAAAGCTCCATAGGATCGGCACAAGGGCGATCGTGAAGGCGATCATAACGAGAAAATCCGACATTCTGATCCCCGTGCCGATCAGCGGCTTCGCGAGCGCGGCCGCGCCGAGGATGCCGAGGAGATTGAAGAGATTGGAGCCAACGATGTTGCCCAGCACAATGTCAGGCTCCTTTTTCAAGGCGGCAACGACGCATGTTACCAATTCTGGTAAGCTTGTACCCATGGCGACGATTGTGAGGCCGATGATCGCTTCATTGACGCCGAAACCCCGAGCAAGGCTCACCGCACCATCGACAATGAAGTGTGAACCCGCAACGAGCAGAGCCAGCCCGCAGAGGATTAAAGTCACATCGCGCCACACGCTCCCGCGCAGCGCTGGAATCGCCTCGGCATACTCGGCCTCGACCTCGGCGGACGGCTTCAGCTTCTTCGCCAGAATGACGGTGAAGCTGACGTAGGCGAGAAGTCCAGCCAAGAGCAGACCGCCCTCGACCCGTCCGAGCCGCAGATCGGAGAGCAGCCACACGACAAGCAGGGAGACGCCGAGCATGATCGGGACGTCGATGCGAAGAACCTGGAGTTGCACTTTCATCGGATAGATCATGGCGGTGAGGCCGAGAATCAGGCCGATGTTAAGAATATTTGAGCCGATCACATTACCGATAGCGAGGGCCCCCTGGTCGTTGAGAGCTGCCTTGATGCTGACTACCAGTTCCGGCGAGCTTGTTCCAAAAGCGACAACTGTCAGTCCGATGATCAGTGGTGTCAGCCTCAGCCGCAATGCGAGCGCCACACTGCCGCGCACCAGACCTTCCCCGCCGAAGTAGAGCAGAACGAAACCAAGCAGGAGAAAGAGAAGCGATGAGGTCATGGAAAAATGGGTGACGAAATCATGCCGGAAAGCGGTAACAGTTTAGCCCGATAGATACGCATTTTGGGTGCTGCCGAAAGTGACATCCTGAGCGAAGTTTGGGGAGGATCGCAAGAGAACTCGGAACATGTGGCGGCGACGGTTCAAAACTGGACAGGGAGTTAGAGGGTAAAGTGGGCTAAAATAGAGGGCCTTGACGTATGCCTCTACCGAGGAGCGGGCGCGAACCAGGCCGCAGAGGCGCTCGAGTTCGTCGGCGACCAGTTAATAGTTGGGCGGGTTCTGTAGTGGCGGCATCGAGTGCACCCGCGTTGAAGTCATTGAGGACGCGGCGGACGAATCCGGCGGGCTGGCGGTGGACTAGCTGCTTCTTTTCATAGTGGACACCATGTCTTTCCGAGCCACGCCGGGCAACCCAGTCGGGACCTTTTTCGGCGAAGCGTTTTTCCGCTGCCTCTCCGTCAGCCTGAAAAAAGGTCACCCTGGCCGGCAGGATCGGGGAGAAATTCGCTGAACTTTTTGGCCAAGTCGTCGAGCTTACCTATATAATAGGCGACATTTTCGTCCCGGGCGTCCGCTTTCCAGTCGGAAAGGAGACGGGCATTCTCATAAGCGGTGACTTTCTTTTTTGTCCCGGTGATGTAGTGGCGGATTTGATCCCCGGCCTGATGGTCGCGCCCGCTCTTGAGGGCGAGTTCGAAGGCCGCCGAACGATTGCGCGATGAGGCACCAATTTTTTTCTGATACGAGGCGAGCGAGTCTTGAAGGGTTTCCGTCTTGGCCAAGGCGGCGATGGGGATCGTCCGGTCCTGAATGCTGACGGCCAGCTCATCGCGAAGTAAGTTGGCGTCCCCTCCCCGGCCTTCCAGGAGCAGGCGAAGCAGGTCCCCCAAATAGGAGCGGAGAAATGGTTCCATACCGCGGGATTTAAGGGCGGCCCCTTTGAGAATGACGGAGCCGTCGTCCCCAAGGAGGGCATAGTTTTTTGCCTTGTAGCTAAACATGGCAGGGTAATGGCGGTCGAACTCGACTTCGATGCCATCAGGAAGTACAGCCGCGAGACCCTCTTCAAGGACGGCGATGGGGGAATTTTCCGGGGGACAAAAATAAATGCCGTCGGTGTCGATTTCGATGACCCTGGCGCCCTGCCCGTTGAGCCAATCCACCATCTGACCAAGAATTTCGCGGCCCTTGGCGGTGATGCTCTCCGCGGCGTCGAAATCGGCGAAGTGGCCTTGGGCAAATCCGAGATAGCCGTAGAAGGAATTGATAAGGATCTTGAAGGTGCTTTGCAGAGCATCGAGCCGATTGCGCTCGGCCACGGTGGTGGCGGCCCGGAGATCGGTCTTGGCCCGGATCCGAAAGGCCCGGAGGTCCTGCAACATGCCGGAAAAGACCCCCAGGGAGTCGGACTCGGGGGTGAATCCAAAAGTCAGCATGACGGAAGGATAGAGGGAGGTGACGTCGCAATGCCAGACGTCAGAAATTAAGCCGGTGGCAAAGATGGCGGTCAGCCCCCCTTCGAATGGCCGGGGCTCTGGAGGGAGAGGCAGGGCATGGGAGCGTCGCAGATATTCGCGCAGAAAAAGGGCGTCAATCTTGGTGGCATTGCCCCGCAGGATGACGTCCTGGTAACCATAGGGAAAAATCTGGGCTTGCAGAAAATAGCTGCGGCTGAGGAGGGCGGCGAGGGCGCGGGTTTCCCGCACATCCTGGAGGGCGTAGGTTCGAAAAGCCTCCGGATCCTGGCGTCGGGCGTTTTGAATTTCCTCGCCCTTGAGCAGAACGCGATCCTTCTCCGCCACCCCAAAATGCCGGGCCACGCTTTTGAGGCCAAAACTCTCAAGTTCGCGCGCGGAAACGTCATGGTACTGGGCCAGGATCCAGGTGTCCACAATGTGCCTGCCCCGGATGACGGCCTTGGGATATTGGATGGTCTTCTCCGCGATCTGGAGGCGGGACGAACGGGTGCTGAGCGGCTCACCGCCACGTCCCCAAAGCAAACGCACTTTGCGTTTTTTGGCCCGGGTGACCAGATAGGGGAGGTCAAATTTAAAAATATTGTGTCCCTCGATCACATCCGGGTCCCGGTTCCGGATCAGCGCAGTGACCCATTCCAGAGCGTCCCGTTCGGAATCTTCGCTTCCCTCCTCGACCAGAAAAATATCCTCCCAGCCGGAACTGTCGCTAAGCGCGATGGCGGTGATGGCATCCCGTTCTGCACTGGAAAAATCAAAGCCCTCGGTGGTGGCGGTTTCGATGTCGAGTTGCAGGCGGTTCAATTCCTCGGCTTCCATGCCCTTGAAGAGGGTGTGTCCCGACTGAGTGAGAAACTGCTGTACCGGATCGCTGAGAGCAAAGGTCACCCTGCCCTTTTGCCGACTGCGGGCTTCAAGGTGCGCGGGCCAGTCGGGAGATTTGACGAGGTGATTGAGGGGAAGGCTTCCGGACAGTCTCTCGCCTTCATCCGCACTCCAGAAGAAGGGAGAAAAATTCTCCCGGCGCATCGTGGTGGAGCCATCGGTATGACGTTGATAAATTTCCACCCCGTCCGGCTCGGAAAACTCGACCGCGACCAGGCGTTCGGTGGTGTCAAAGCCAAAAAGTTGCGGGTTGTCGGTAAAATTCACGGGGAAAAGCTTGGCCGCCTGACTATGAATCAAGACCCGGGAGGGAGGGAGTCCTTTTTCTCCAAGGATCTTCCCGGGTCGGGTTGGTGAACGGACATTCCCAATAACTGGATATATGTATATTCGGATTTACATATATACGAACATGTGCATATTGATGCTCATGGATCTTATTCAGATTTACCAGTGCTTCTGCGACGCGACCCGGCTTCGCATCATAAACCTGCTGAACCACGGCCCGCTATGCGTCTGTCATTTTCAGGATATCCTAAAGATTCCCCAGACAAAGGTGTCCCAACATCTCGCTTACCTTCGGAAACATGGTTTGGTCGAAACGACCCGGGTGGCCAATTGGATCATTTACAGCCTGCCGGCGAAGCCGTCGCCAGAACTCAAGTCCAATTTGAAGTGCCTTCAGGACTGCGTTCAAACCGACGGGCGCTTTAAAGGCGACATCAGGCGCCGCGGGAGCGTTCGGGCCGAATGGGTCGATGCAGCCAAAAAGAAGGCCTGTTCCTGCGTATGAACACTGTCAAAAGACTCGATTTCTTCGAGCGCTACCTTTCTGTATGGGTGCTTGTTTGCATGGGGGTGGGCATTTCGCTCGGGAAACTCCTGCCTGAGCAAACCCGGCAAATCAGCGCCTGGGAATTCGGAAAGGATTCCCACGTGAACGTGGCCATCGCCGTCCTCATCTGGCTCATGATTTACCCCATGATGCTGAAAATCGACTTTAGTGGCCTCAAGGGGGTGTTTGCAAAACCCAAGGGCCTGCTGATCACGCTCGTCGTAAACTGGCTGGTCAAGCCGTTCAGCATGGCGGCCCTGGGTTGGATTTTCATTCAGTGGCTATTTTCGTCAGTGTTGGGCTGGATAGAACCCGCGACCGCGGCCAACTATGTCGCTGGTCTCATTATCCTGGCAGCGGCCCCCTGCACCGCCATGGTTTTCGTCTGGAGCTACCTGACCGATGGCGACAGCTCCTACACCCTGGCCCAGGTGGCCATCAATGATCTCATCATGGTCTTCGCATTTGCACCCATCGTGATGTTTCTATCTGGTGTCAGCGGAGTACACATTCCCGCCGCGATTCTCATCACTTCGGTGCTAGTCTTCATCGTTATTCCGCTCCTTGCTGGCTGG
>CALBXK010000014.1 GCA_937890535.1 uncultured Spartobacteria bacterium | reverse complement strand
TTGCGTGGATTTAAAAACGGAATCAGGCTGGCATGTCTTCATTTATAGGAAACACCTCAACTCCGCACCCTTCTCTCCGCAAGTCTTTCTGATTGGTCACTATTTTAGACCAATACGTCGAGGAAGACCCGTTCCCGCGTCTAGAACGGTAGGAGGGATCAAGAACTCGGAGGGATTGTTCCCTCTGCCTCGATTTCAGCAAGTCTCATCCGTCTTCTCCGGACGCCGCCTGCTTCATCGTGATTGGGTCATACCATTGGTCTCGAAAAATGACCAAGGAATGGATCTTGCCCGGGTGACTTCTGGAGCCAATGCATGCCGTCATGCACACACTCAGACACCCCTCAGTATTCGGATTCAGCATCGTGGCCACCTGCCTTTTTGCACTATTCAGCCCCCTGAGTGCCGAGGCGGGAACATTCTATGTGACCGCCAGTTCTGCGCGTACGGTCGATCAAATCGCGGAAGACGGCACCCCTCTGCCCAACTTGATTTCCTATCCTTCCGGAACCAATACGACGGGTATCGCGGTCAACAGCGTTGGCACGATTTTGGTGGCATCCTCCGTGAACAACTCAATTTATTCCGTGACCCCCGGTGGCATCTCCACGCTCTACGCCTCCGGGCTTCCGAATAATCTGGCAGGAATGGCCTTCGATTCCTCTGACCGCCTATTTGTGACAACCACAGACAGCACAACGCCCATCGGAGTTGTTTCGTCCCTTGGCGTTTATACCGCCTTGGACATACCAGATTTCACTTCCTACAGCGCAACGAACCTCGTGTTCGACGCCAGCGGAAATCTTTACGTTGCCAACACCTACGACTACGCGCCAGCTTACAACCCGCATAGTGTGGTTAAACTTACCCCCACAGGCGCACCAGAAGATCCATGGACGCCTAGCGTGTTTTACGACTTCGCAGTAGGATACCAGCCCGGAGGAATGGCCTTTGATGATATTGGCAACCTCTACGTCGCGTCCTTTGCCACCAACACGATCAGCAAGATCCTTCCCGGAGGAACATTGGACGGGACATTTGTCCTCTCTGGAACCGCCCTGAGCAATCCCTACGGAATGACCTTCGCCAATGGAAATCTCTACTCCGTGGATTTTGGGGGAACCCGGGTCATGGAAATTACGCTGGGAGGAGTTGCCAGCGTTTTTAGCACGCTAACCGAAACCCCCTCCTTCATCGCCTATTCCGCAATCCCCGAACCTACCAGTGCCGCGCTCATTTTGGCCGGAGTCGTCGGGCTGATCGCAACCTCCTCTCGCCGGCGTCTCGGGAGAATTGGAGTTTAGAGTCCGATTTTGAATCTCCAGGCCGCTCGATCTCAACAATCGACCGGCCTGTTTTGGGCTCTCCAGGCGAGTCCCCTTCTTTTTTTTCCAGCGAACCTCGCCGGGCAAGGGTTGGCTTGAACCGCCCTGACCCGTGAACTACCTGCGAGATCGATCCGAGCAGCTGGCCGATTTTCTTCGCGAGCGCATTCTCAATGGAGACTATGAGGACCCCCTGCCGTCCACGCGCGCCTGGTGTCAGAAATTGGGTGTGGGACGGCCTAATCTCTTTCGGGCGCTCCAGGTTCTTACGTCAGAGGGTTTGATTTCGATGACAAAACGGGGAGCGATTCTCGCTCCCGTCCGATCAAAATCCCAAGTGACCACCCCTGCGAACCCGAAAGTGGTCCGGATATTGACTCTGACCAATTCCGGTGGACATTTCGACCTGGAAGTCATCCGTCTCTCCGAGCACCTCCAACTTCAAGGAATCCGACTCGCCGTCGAGACCTGTAGCCTGACGCGGTTGAAATCCATTGCGGCCCAACCCAGCCACCCCTGGGAATTGCTCTGCCTCCTTTCGATTCCCCTAGACTACCAAAACTTTTTTCTACCGCGAAAATATTCCGCTTTGGTCATTGGTTTCGCCAATCCTGAAGCTTCTCTTCCCTATCTGACACCCGATCTCAACGGCTCGACCCGTCACGCCGCCCTCTCTTTGTTGCGGCGCGGATTTAAACACCTTGTTATGCTGAACGTATCGTCCAAAGCCGCCGGAGTCGCCCAAAGCGTACAGGCCTTTGAACAAGCTTGCCGAGATTGGCGTGATCAGCCGATCCAATCGGAGGTGCAACTCATTTGGTACGACTTCGTCTCCATGCAGCTCGCTATAAGAAAGCTGGCGACGAAAATCAAAGATCCCTGTGGAATTTTGCTCTATGCTCCGATCTCTGCGGGTATCCTCGTGACCGCTCTTCTCCAGAAGGGTCTCGCCATCCCGAAGCAAGTCGAAATCATGGCCATCGAACATCGAACGGAGGAAGTTCAGTTCAATGTCCCCGTCACCCACTATGAAGTCTCAGTGGATCGCTATGCCAAGGAGATTCTCCATGTGGCGCTACACTACTTCGAAACCGGGAAAGTGCCACTCGTGCAAAAGGCACTGCCCATGAAGGTTACGAATCGGGGCTGATCGAGGTGCATTTTTTCATGCTGCACAGTCGCGAATCCACCTTGAGCGATCAGGATCGCCGTCAGGCCCAATCCTAATCCTAGCCCGTGATCTGGAAAACCTATTCAGGATCCGATATGAGGACAAATTCCATCTCATCGAAAACGACAACAGATCCCGGAGATTCCGCCGCAATCGTCACTCTGACATAGACGGCTTCTTCCGGAACGATGAGAGATATTTCATGATCCTCAAAATCTTGCGTGACCGGAAACTGCTTGGAACTTGGCTCTAGAAAATTGCCGTCTGCGTCTCGGGCCAGCAGTCCAACGCCTGCCGTCCCTTCCCCCTTAGATTTCCATCGTAACTGGTAGAGACCGCTCTGACCTTCCTCGATCTTGATGTCCTGCGCGACATATCTTTCCGGAGGGCCGGCCATGAGCTCAATCATCCGCCCTCCATCTTCGGGGGATTCCACAATTTTGACCCATTCCGTTGGGCTCGGTTCCGCACTGAAAATGATCCACTTCGCAGGAACATCGCTAAATTCAAAGGAGCCGTTTTCCATTAAAGAAGGCCCGTCCGCGTAAATCGGAAGACAATAAATACCTGCCGAGAAAAATAAGAGCGTGATGGTTTTTTTCATGGTGTTTTTTAGATGATGATTCACGGGTGTCCGGTTAACCGAATGTAGCCCTGTAGTAAAGCATTGGAAAAGAGC
>CALBXK010000013.1 GCA_937890535.1 uncultured Spartobacteria bacterium | reverse complement strand
CAAGCTCCAACCTCCACGCTCCATGCCCCAAGCCCCACGCCCAAAGATCACCGCCATTATTCCCGCTCGTATGGGCTCGTCCCGATTCCCCGGTAAACCGCTCGCAAAAATCTGCGGGCACACCATGATCGAACATGTTCTCAGACGAGTCAGCCTGGCAAAATCGCTTTCCGAAGTGGTTGTAGCCACCTGCGATAAAGAGATTGCCGACGAAGTCGAACGTTGCGGAGGGAGGGCGATCATGACATCGGATCAGCACGAACGCTGCACCGACCGGATCGAGGAGGCGGCTGATGTGGTCGGCGGCGATATCATTGTGAACATCCAGGGCGATGAACCCTTTGTGACCCCGGAGATGATTGATCTTGCCGTGGCCCCCATGCTCGCGGACTCCTCCCTCGTTTGCACCAACTTGATGGCACCCATCATCGATCTTGAAACGCTGGAAGACCCCAACGAGGTAAAGGTCGTCTTCGACCAAAAGATGGATGCGCTCTACATGTCCCGCGAAGCCATTCCCAGCCTAAAAAAAGGCGGAACCTTCGATCACGCCTGGAAGCAGATCTGCGTCATTCCCTTCACCAATACATTTCTTCACCAATTCTCCAAACTGGCACCCACCCCGCTCGAGATCCGCGAGTCGGTGGACATGATGCGGGCCATCGAACACGGATACAAAGTGCGCATGGTGCCTTGCGAGGCTACCGGCCTGAGCGTGGATACCGAGGAAGACCGCGCCGAAGCCGAACGCCAGATGGCATCTGATTCGCTTTTTCAAAGCGCGTGGAGCGAGGTGCCTGGGGCGAGGCGTCATTGAGAAAACCGTTTCTCTTCTCTAAGATGCGCTATCGCGCAGGGTTTTCAGCTTTTCAGGTTTCAGCTTTTCAGCTCTTCTCCCCCCATGCCCTCACTTAAAGGTTTTCTAAAACGCAAGTGGCTTGAGTCCCGCCTTGAGCAACCTCCACTCGTAAAGGAGGCTCCTGTTCCCGACACAAACGTGACGGTGTCTTTCGTCGTCCATACCTGGTATGAATACAATAACCGCGCCGGGGCCAGCTACACCGGTGAACCCGACATGGTGGACTGGCTCAAACGCGAGATAAAAGCCGGGGATGTGTTTTGGGATGTGGGTGCCAACGTGGGCGCATATTCGCTTCTGGCTGCCAAGCTCTGCCCAGAGGCAAAGATTTATGCGTTTGAACCTTTCATTCCCACCTTCGCTCACCTCTGGGACAACATTGCCCTGAACGGCGTCAGCCAGCAGGTATTTCCAGTCAATGCTGGCCTTCTCGACCGCACGGCACCAGACGAATTGGCCGTCAGCGATCTTAGGGCCGGCTCATCTCACCATTCGGTGGGAGAAAGCGGTGGAAAGATTCGGCAAGGCATTTTGTCGTTTCGCGGCGGTGATATTCCCCGCCTTTTGGGACTGCCTCAGCCCACTTTGCTCAAGCTGGATATTGACGGCTTAGAGGTCCGAGCCGTGGAAGGCCTTCGCGACGTGATTGCAAATCCGACGTTGCGTCAGGCCATGATCGAAATCGAAAAGGGAAAAACCGAGGAGGGCGTGCAAAAAATCTTTGAAGCCGAAGGATTTCGTCGTCTTGAAAATCCTCTCACCCAAGCCCACGGAGGAGTGTTCAACGCGTTGTTTGGGAGGGAATAGACAGGATTGAATGCCTGGCCGTTTGAAAGCCTGGCCGTTCCGGCAGCTGCCGGATCCGTTGCAGCGGGAGACAGGGGACTTGGGGAACCGAACCGGGGGTGAGAGGGATCAAATACCTCACTCCACGCTCCTTGCGCCATGCTCCATGCAGCCTTCCATTTCCCTCAAGTCCGCGATCACCCGCGTCCCCTCGGGAAAGGGGCCTGCGCCGTCCGACGCCACTCCGACAAACTTAAGTCCACATTCCTGAGCGGCTTCAAAATCGGTCATGGCATCTCCAACAAATAGAACCTCCCCGGGCACAAACGCATATCGCTTAAGGATATCTCGAACAATGTCAGATTTGACTGCGGGCGAACCGTGGACCTCATGGAAATAGCGAGCCAACCCACGTTTCTGGACGATACGGACAAGTTCGTCCTGAGGGGTTCCTGACGCCACGAAGAAGGGAATCGCCGCAGAATGAACCGCCAAGAACTCTTGGGCGCCAGGAATGAATTGAGCGGCAAGGACGCCTTCAAACGCCAAATTCTCGAATCGGTCTCCCATCTCCCGAGATTCGTCTTCCAAAAGTTCGCGGCCCAGAACTTCACGGTAGAACCATTCAAACTTTCGGTATCGGGAAACTCCGCCATTCGCTTCGTGGTACGCAACCATCTTTCGGACCGCTTCGAGCCCGTGCGCCTCGACCAGCTGCGCAAACGCCTTCGTCTTGACTCCCACGCTGTCGAGGATGACTCCGTCAAAATCGAATATGATGGCCCGGGGTGGCATCAACCTAGAAGAAGCAGTAAGAATTGACCGCAATTTGACGCAAGATGAATCTGTTTCACATGAAGTCCTGGATCATTTGCCGACACCTGCAAGATGGGTGGTGAACAGTTTCTAGTCATCTTATTTTGAGACTTTTGCGCTTTTTTGCGGCTATCAATTGAGTTTTCTAGGATCAAAGCTCTTGCAAAGCTACGATCAGATTTTGCGCCGCCTCGGTTTCCATACGAACCCGTGTGGCCCGCGCATAAGACCCCGCATGGGGGGAAAGGATGACACTCGGGCGACCAAGCAGTCCCCCTTGGTAGGGCTCGTTCTCAAAAACATCGATGGCGGCTCCAGCCATGTGTCCGCTTTCCAGAGCGGCGATAAGCGCATTTTCATCCACCAGAGCTCCTCGCGAAGTGTTAACCAAGAACGATCCAGGCTTCATCCGGGCCAACCGATCCTTATTCATGAAATGATGAAGGTCGCCGCTCGCGCTGGGTAAATGAAGGGTCAGCACATCGGCGGCCGCCAGCAACTCACTGGCCTCGACCAAGGTCACCCGTGGATGAGCGGCCAACCATTCATGACTGGGTTTGACATCAGCAGCCACCACATGCGCACCCAGAGTATCCAAAAATGTGGCCACCCTGCGCCCAATCCGACCTAACCCCATTACACCAATGGTGGTCTCCGAGATCAGCCGTCCCATCTGTTTTTTCCATTGGCCACTCTGCACGGCCTCATTGTGCGCCGGGATGTTGCGCAAGAGCGAAAAAATGAACCCGATCGTCAACTCGGCCACCGCTTCTGCCGGAGCCTCCGGAGTATTGAGAACCTTGATGTCGAGACGTTCGGCGGCGGCAAGATCAACATTGTCCATGCCGGTCCCGCAGCGGGATATGACCTTAAGATGAGAGGCCACCTTCCCAAGGAGATCCGCTGTGATTGGCTCCACCCCGGCCACGACACCAACCGGACGTTCCTCGGAATAAAAGGCCTCGGCCTCAGCCTCCGTTAAGGTGCGACCGTGGGGATTTGCCAATACATCGCAACCTGCGGATCGAAGAAGGTTAAGTGGAGTATCGTCGGATTTACCAAACGAGGATGTCGTAGTGATTATTTTCTTCATGGTTGGTTGGCTCCCGTGCCGCAGGAAATAAAAATAGCCAGCACTATTGAGGATTAAATCCTACAGTATTTTTCATTGAGGGGAAGCCGATTGCGAGCATTCCTTGTCATTTCTTCCGACTGCTCCCCTTGAGGTTTCGCGGAGCAGTGGAGGCACGCCAAAATCACCGACAAAGACCTCTTGACCAGATCTTTGCAAACCTAGAAATGGCTTATTGCCGTGGAGCGAGGCCCACCCCGAGAACGAACTGATGGCCGGACCCACCACCCTGTCGCAGCCCGCAAGCGCAAACAGATCTTCCAACACCTTTCCCGATCCGAACGACACCGAGAGCCCCGGAAATGCCTCGCCTTCACAAACCGTATCGGAACACACCAGAAATCCCGTCTTCTGGGGTGCTAACTGTCTGGCAATCTCCCGCATAACTCTCGCGTATTCTTTTATCGGAAAAAAATATCTCCCATCCAAATGAGTCCGAAAATCGGTGTGCCTGATATGTACACCAATCAGTTGATCTGTCGCCTTTCTTGCCTTCGTTAGAATCGCATTCACCCGGCCTTCGAGATTCGCTCCCGGTGAAAAAAATTTCCTCATCGCAGGAAGCGCCGACTCCAGGCCCTTCCAACAACGATATTTCCAGCCTTGCCGGAGCACAAGCACTCGATTGTTTGTCAGATATTGCAAAAACTCACCATCCATCATATCGACTTCCCGTTCATTGTCGCAACCATATTGCGCGATGCCAAGCGCACTCGAATTCACCTTGCCTACCGCCGCAGCCCATGACAAAAAGTACCCTAGGCGATGCGGTAGGAACGAACTGGAAAAACCCGATCTTCGAGAAGGAAACCGGCAAAGCCAGTCGTTCTCCATCCCGCGAAGGTCACCGGCGTACTCGGCCAATACGGGAATCGCAAATTCATGCCCGGTCAGTTCATTAAACGCAATGAGATGGGTTGCTTGCTCAAGCCGGTTTCCCAACCGACACCCGGTCCGCCTCGCCACCACAAGCATTGCCATCCGGGAGATATACCCAAAATGTATCAGCCCTCAAGAGTCGAATTGCAACGAAACCGAGCCGTCGCTCTCAATAACTTATTTCGCTTTTCGCAGAATCGATTCATAAAGGCCACGATGAGCATTTGCTACTACAACAGGCCCCATTGCCTGGGCCACTCGTTCTCGAACTTCTCCGGGATTTCCTGTGTCGACCTCAAAAGCTGACTGAATCGCTTTCGCCAATGCCGGGGAATCTTCCTGAGGCACGACGCTCCCCCCGCCATATCTCCGCACATTTTCCGCCATCGCGGTCTGATCGGTGACGATCACAGAGGTGCCCACCAACATGGCTTCAATGACCTGGTTGCCAAACATCTCCTCGCGAGACGGCGCAACAACAACCGAGCATTTTGCAATTTTCCGAGCCAACTCAAGCCCAGAAATGGTTCCATGGAGGATTAACCGTCCCCCCAGTAAGGCCCGCGCTTTTTGCAACTCCTTCAATTCATAATCGCGGGGCGCTGCGGGCTGATTACCAAACACATGAAGCACCACCTTGGAATCGAAAGGTGGAGGTAAAAGGGCCAGCGCATCAATCAATAGATCGAAGCCCTTTCTGGCAACCAGAGTTCCCACGAAGGCGACGCTTGCTGACTCGCGAGGTTCTGTGAGGCTAATTTCAAGCAAGCGGGAGTCAAAGGTATTTGGAATTTCGTGAATATGAAGATTAGGGAAGGCCACTTTCAGCTCATTCCGAATATATGAACTTTTTGCGATTACATGCCGGGCTCGACGGAGCGAAAACCTCTCGGTCAACTGCACAATGGAGGCCCTACTGATCAAGGCCGGACGAAACTGTCTATTGATAATGAAGTGGCACCCCTGAATCGTTATCACATTCGGCAACCCGGTGGCGAGACCAGTCAAGGCATAGGAATCCTCAGTGCCATGAGCATGAACAAAATCGACAGTTCTAGTCATGATAAATTTTGATAATTTTCGCACTTCGAAGTAAAATAGACTTGCGGCCCGTAGTCGCTTCGCCCCCGCAAGGTAGTGGACCTGAATACCCTCTACGTCGACGGTACAGTCATTGGTTGCCCCCGGCACGAGCACAAGAAGCTCCGGTTTGACCGTGGTGTGCGCCCTTTGTGCAAGCGCAAGATTCAAGACCCATCGCCCCGGATGCATGTTGATCTTCCCGAAATCTGGATGACCTGGAAAAAGCGGCAAGTAGCAGAGGTGGATGACCTTCATCTGTGGATAGTCTGCCAAAGAGGTCTTTTCTCATCAACTATTTCCGTCTCTGCGGCGAAGATTGTTGCCATCCGAAAAAACCTTCTACAGAATTCGACCCGATTTTGAATTTCAAAATTTGGCAATTTGCGCACTCCCGGTGTGCTAAAAATCTTTTTAGAAAATGACCAAAAAACTGATTCACTACTTAAACGCTTGCCGACTCACGCAAAGCTTAAATTTAAAGGGACTTCCCCTCTGGCCCAAGAAGCTATTTCCATTCCTGCCCCACGATCGTACGGGTTATAATGGCTTTCTCACTTGGGTAGCCACACTTCAATTGACGGATGTTTCCGTAGTCGTCGATGCAGGAGCCAACCATGGGGATTTTTCCGAGGCTGCGGCAACATTTTTTCCTCACGCCCGATTTTTGTTGGTCGAGCCATTTCCGAAATTGCATCCTGAACTCGAATTTCGATGCCACCGTCATGGCCCGGCATGGTCCTTGGAGAAATACGCTCTCGGCGACAAAGAATCTTCAGAAACACTTTATATTTCCCACTCTCACGATGCGATCGGGAGTTTGAAAGGCTTTCCCGACAGCTATTCCAAAGCGACCTCTATTCATGAAGATCTTCACTCGATTTCCTGCCAAGTAAGATGTCTCGATAATGTCTTGGCGGAAAAAAACATTTCCTCAGTTAGCCTCTTGAAAATTGATGTTGAAGGAGCAGAATTCGAACTCCTATCCGGAGCCGAGAATACTTTTAACGTTACAGATTCGATTATCATTGAAGTTTCGACCATCCGTGATTCCGAACTCGAAGCGAATGCGTTGCTTCGTGTCTTGGCGCTTTTGGATGAGAAGAGCTTTCGTCCTGTGGCTATTCTTCCGTCGCTCTTCGACAGGAACGAACCTTGGATGCCTGTCGAATTCAACGTGTTGGCGCGGCGCAGCAATGCGACACGTTGAACCCATTGTAAATGCTATTGCATTTGTCCATATCAAGACGTCGTCCGCTCGGATCAACGGAATGACCTAAAGATTGATCTGACATGCGAAGGCCTTCCAACCGTGTTGAATTACCCAAAGGCCCTGCCCTTCTTTTAGGCCTACGCACACTTTGCTCACAACCCGGAAGATTTTCCAAACGCCTACGCCAATCAGGCCCGCATCCACTTTTTGCTGCTGCCTCCCTTCAGCGATTCATTCCCATTGACGCTCGCCGGCACAGTAGATATTTCTGGAATTATCCATATAAATGAGATATAATTGCTGTATATGAAGACAACTTTAGACATCCCTGAGGGTCTTTTTGAGGAAGCAATTCGCCATTCAAAGGCAAGGACCAAGCGGGCGGCGGTGATCCTGGCCATGGAAGAGTTTGTACGGCGAGCCGAGATGAAATCTCTCGCCGACAGCTTGGGCGATTCGGAGACATTCATGAGCCCCCAGGAACTGATGGAGCTTCGGTGGAAGGGAATTTCCCATGACTCTCGTTGACACTTCAAGTTGGATTCATTTCCTTCGAAAAAACGGCGAGCCTCTCGTTAAAGCCCGCGTTCGCCAACTCCTGGAGAGTGATAGTGCTCGCACCTGTCCGATCGTCTTGGTCGAGCTTTGGATGGGGGCCGGTTCCGAAAAAGATCAAAGCGATGTCACGAAACTTGAGCAAAAAATTCCTCAACTGGAAATCAACCGACATGTGTGGATGCGGGCAAACCGCCTTTCCCAACTCTGTCGCCGCCACGGGACGCCGGTTCCTGCTTCCGACGTGATCATCGCAGCTTGCGCATTCACTCATGGAGCGGAAATTGAGGCCGTTGACGAGCACTACACGAATCTCAAGCAGTACCACGAAGAGACCAGTGAAATTTCGGGAGAGAATTTGGCCACTCGTTAAATGAAATTTTCCATCGTCACTCCCAGCTTCAATCAACTCGACTGGCTTCGCCTCTGCGTCGCCAGTGTCCGCGACCAAGTGCTGCCAGAGGCAGGAAGAGCGGGATTGGAAGATGGGAGACAGAAGATAGAAGATGACAAATCAGAAATTCTGCCTCCCATCTCCCATCTCCCATCTCCCGTCTCCTCGACGCTCTGCGTCGAACACATCATCCAAGATGCGGGGACTCCTGGTATTGAAGAGTTCACTCGCGAAGTGGGTGCCGATTTTTACCGCGACGGAGTGCTTGTCTTTGGGAGCACCGAAGATGGGAGATGGCAGATGGGAGATGAACCGTCCACTCGCCGCTATCGAATTACTGTATACAGCGAATCCGATGCCGGCATGTATGATGCCGTCAACAAGGGTTTTCGCAGGGCAGAAGGTGACATTTACGCGTATTTGAACTGTGACGAACAGTATCTGCCGGATACGCTAGCGGAGATTGACAGTCAATTTTCTGCGTCTCATCAAACCGAAGTTTTCTTCTGTGATGCCATCGTAGTCGATGCCCAAGGCGGCTATCTCTGTGACCGAAGGGTCATGGTGCCTACCCGGTTACACACTTTGGTCTCCGGCAATCTCTCTATCTTTACCTCTTCAACCTTTTCCCGGGCTGGAGTGTTTACAGAACGAGGGATCTATTTTAATGGCTCTTTTAGAAACTCCGGCGATGCCGAGTGGGCCCTGCGGCTTGTCGCGGCACGGGTCTCCATGCAGGCAATCCGTCTGCGAGCTGCAGCTTTTACTGACACCGGCGACAACTTAAATATGCAACCCAGCGGCCTGCTCGAGAAGGCGCAGCTGCGGGCCACTGCACCCGTTTGGGCGAAGGTTTGTAAGCCTCTTATTGTTGCCTTCTACCGGCTGAGACGGTTTCTAGCGGGAATCTACAATCTCACTTCACACTCTTACGAGATCCATACTTTGGAGTCACCCCGGGCATGCGTACGGTTTGACGTCCCAAAGCCCTCTTTCATTTGGCCGGGACGCTGAATGGGCGGCACAGAAAGACCGCCTGGGCTGGACGAGCGCCAGACAACGCAGAAAACACTCTGCCCAAGGTGAACCAGGCTCGCCAGCCCAATAGGGAGGCCGGGACGCCCAATCCAAGACTCAATGCGCGAGCGGCTGCGTGTTTCCATCCTGAATCCACCGCATAGAGAGGCATGGCATAATACGTGAACGGATCATTTTCCTCGTAAAGCAGGAGTTCGTATCCGGCCGTATTGAGCCAGCCCTCGATCTTGGCCCGATCTGGAACTTGAACGTGATGGGGATTGGCCACCCATTCGTTGACGGGAACCAAGCCAAGGAACACACCCCCTGGCTCTACGCAAGAACGAACACGCTGTAAAAAATCAACCGGATCCGCCAGGTGCTCAAGCACGTGGCTGCAAAGAAAGACATCGTAGCTTCGTTGCAGGAGGGGGTGGATACTCCAATTTTCAATCTCGATTTTCTGCAAATCCGCCTTCTGCCCCCGCGCTTCCAGCATAGCCAACACGTCTCTAATATTTTCCGCATCCATCTCCACCCCTGAAAGCCTGGCGTCCTTGGGACAATGACGATAAAATGTCCCCGATCCAAATCCATAATCGAAGACCGACTTTCCCGAGAGGGCGACTCCCCCACCGGACAGCGCACGCAATGCCAGCAAGACTTTTGCGATCCGCATATAGGCCATGTGATTAAATGGACCTTGGCGGCCCCGGTACACAGTCTCAAAAATTTCCTGATCCACCTCCCGAGATTTACCACAGCCCGGAATTGCCGTAAACGAGGATCATTGACCGTTGGTTGTCGCAGGCTGGTTTTCAGGTTGAACCACTCATTGACACTCATGGCACTTGGGCAATGGCCTAGTGCTGTTTTGTCGGCTTCGCCGATTGGGTTGGGCAGAAACCCAGGCATCTCCGGCACAGCCGGTGGATCGGGTAGCGGTTCCAGATGACTCGGCAAACTCGTTTGCAAGATCATACGAGACCGCTTCCCGGAATCACGACGTGATTCGCCTGGATTTTTCCAGATTCGACCCCGCAGTGCGGGCTCTCTTCATTTTGACTTTTATTTTGCCTTCCATAAGTGGTTTCTTCCCTCTTTGTTGTTTCGACTTTAACCATCCTTTCTGGCTCCCATCGCCGCTCCCACTCAAACCATGAAAAGAATTTTTGCCGAACAACTCATTTGTCCCCAATCACAATCCCCACTTTCCTTGGCAGATGAGCGGGAGGAGGGCGACGAGATTGTCTCGGGACGGCTTGTCTCCCCGTCTGGAGAAACCTACGAGATTGTGGGAGGCATCCCACGAATGGTTCCTACCTCAAACTACGCGAATTCGTTCGGTTATCAGTGGAAAAAATACGCCAAACTCCAGCTCGACTCACAGAACGGGACGACGTTTTCGAGCGACCGCTTTTACGGAATCACCGAGTGGTCATCAGATGAACTTCGCGGCAAACGGGTTTTGGACGTGGGATGCGGGGCTGGACGCTTCACCGAAATCGCTCTCGCCGCCGGTGCCGAGGTCGTCGCCGTCGATCTCAGCCAAGCGGTCGAGGCCTGTCGGGATAATCTTTCCCCCAATGACCAACTGGAAATCGTGCAAGCGTCCATCTATGAACTTCCGTTTCCTCCCGGTTCCTTCGACTTTGTCTATTGCATCGGAGTCATTCAACACACCCCAGACCCCAAGCGCTCCGTTCTTGAGATTGCGAAGATGGTGCGGCCCGGCGGACAACTAGGCTATTGGATCTACGAGCGCGACTGGAAATCGTATCTTGGAACGGTCGGGTTCAAGTATCTTTTTCGTCCCTGGACGAAACGAATGTCCCGCGAGGGCGTTGAGAGGTTTTCCACCGTGCTTGAAGGCCTCTGTTGGCCACTAAACCGGGTGGCGAGGAAATGCGGACTACCCGGAAAGATCATCATGCGAATGCTTCCCGTGGCGTCGGCCTATCTACAGGATGTTCCTCTGAGCGATGACGAATTCCGGGAGTGGGTGCGCCTTGATACCTTCGACATGTATTCGCCGGCCCACGACCATCCGCAGAAATTTGCCACGGTGGCGGACTGGCTGAAAGGCGCCGGATTGGAAGTGGAGCCTCGCCACCCCCATGGGGGAATTTCGATCACGGCGCGGCGTCCCTTGGCTTCCTGAAGGTGCAGGGGAACAGGAGAGACGGAGTTTTAACCACTTATTGACACTCATGGCACTCGGGCAATGGCCCGGTGCTTTTTTGTCGGCTTTGCCGATAGGGTTGGGACGGAAACTCTAGACGAATCACGTTGTGATTCCGAGCAGCGGTTCTGGATGACTCTGTAAACCTGTTTACAAGATCATCCAGAACCGCTGCCCGATCCCTCGGCCTGGCCGGAGGATATCTGGATTTTTCCGCAACTTCTGCTCCCCGCGAGGCGGGCTCGCTTTATTGTGCCTCCCATTTTGCCTTTTATGAGTGGTTTCTTTCCTCTGCGTCTTTTTCCCGACGCTCCTCACACTCCTGAGCGTTCTCGCCAGACTTGCCAGGCAACCAGAGCATGGAGTTTGCGGCCGTAGTTGCGGCGGCCACTGAGGTGCGCCTCTCTCAGTCGCGCCACCACCTGCGGGTCCAGCAGCCCTTCGGCACGGAGTCGATTTTCAGAAGTATATTCCTCCAAAACGCCTCGCAGGCTGCCCCGAAACCATTCGTCAATCGGCAGGCCGAATCCGCGTTTGGGTCCAGCGAAGAGGTCGAGGGGGAGATACTCGGACAGAAGGTCTTTTAGAACCTGTTTTTGCTGACCGAGGACCGTGCTACGGATGTTGGTGGAAAGTGTCAGGTCAAGAATGCGTTCATCGAGCAGCGGACTGCGTACCTCGAGGCTCGCCGCCATGCTGGCCCGGTCCACTTTGGTCAAGATGGACCCTTCAAGGTAGGTGGCTATGTCCGTCCTCGAAAATCGTTCCTGCAGGGAATCGGCCCGGTATTTTTCCCACTCAGTGAGAAAATATTTCCTCCCGGGTCGCGCTACCGTGGGATCAAGCACTAGACGGGACAATTCGTCCTCTTTCCACAGAGATGACAACCACAGCGCTCGATCGACCTCGTTGGGAAGTCGTATGACCTCCATTGCCTTAGCCGCCCGATCGGGAAGCTGCGACAAAAATCTTTGCGGCACAATTTGTGCGGGGAGGCGGCCAAACCGCCCAAAGTTGATCTGCCGATATTTGGGATAACCTCCAAAGAGCTCGTCACCCCCATCTCCGGAGAGGGCCACGGTCACGTGCTCCCGGGTGGCCCGACTGATAAAGTAGGTCGGAATAAATGAATCATCCCCGAGGGGTTCAGGACACCGGGCCAGTGTATCAAGATATTCCCGCTCCATATCCGATGGCAGGATATCGATCTGTTGATGATCAGTGCCTAGTTTTCCAGCCACACACCGTGCCACTTCCCCTTCGTCCCGCCCGGTACCAGGAAACGAAACTGTAAATGTCCGCAGTCCTGGGCCATGGATCTTCCGCGCCACCGCGACCACCAGGCTCGAATCGATCCCGCCACTCAGAAAGCACCCCAAGGGAACGTCACTGACAAGACGCTCCGCAACTGCGGACTGCAAGGTTTCCCGCAAAGTGGAACGCCAGGCCTCGGGCTCAAATGCCATCGTTTCCCCGCATTCGAGTGAACCCTGACTCTGATGGCGATCCAGTTTCCCATTCTTCCAAATCAGGATCTCTCCGGGCAGCGCCCGGCGAATCCCATTGAGAACGGTAGCCTCACCGGGCACGTACCCAAAACGTAAATAGCTGGCGAACCCCTCCGGACAAATCGTTGGACGGTCTCTCAATCCCCGAAGCAAGGCATTCAACTCCGAGGCAAAGGCGAGCTGCTGTCCATCAGACCAGTAAAAAAGAGGTTTCTTTCCAAAACGGTCTCGAGCCAAAACTAGAGTTTCCGCAGCGGGATCCCAAATGGCGAAGGCGAACATGCCCCGGAGCCGCCCCACCACCTCAGCTCCCCACTCGCAATAACCTCGTAAAAGAACTTCCGTATCGCTGGTTCCGGAAAAGACATGGCCCAGCCCTTCAAGACCCTCGCGCAATTCCCGAAAATTAAAGACCTCTCCATTGAAGGCAATCACGACACCCCGCTTCGCATCAATCATCGGCTGGGCTCCCGACGGAGAAAGGTCGATGATACTCAGACGACAATGTCCGAGCACACAGTGTTCATTGCTCCAGACCCCCGACGCATCCGGCCCCCGATGATTCATCTCTGAGATCATCTTTGCCACCATCTCGCGGCTGACTCCCCGCGTCGAAACTTCACCTGCAATGCCGCACATGGGATGTTCCTATCACATTCGCGCTGACCGGAGTGAAATGAATTTTCTAGCAGCCTGCCGGACTTCTTGACGTGCCATCATTTTATGCCATCATTCCATCATGGTAAAAACGCAGATCCAGATTGAAGAATGGCAATATGACGCCTTAAAGGGACGTTGTGCTCGCGAATCGCGTAGCATGTCGGACTTTATCCGCGAAAGTCTGAGTCAGGCCCTCAAGCATGGACGGTCAACGGTCGCGTTGTCGGAGTTGGCAGGAAAATATGCTCCAAATTCCGCAGACGACGACTTGAAGTCCCATGATGCCGGGTGGGTTCAGTCGATACGATGAACCCGGTTTTCGTCGATACCAGTGGGTTTTATGCGTTCCTTGACCGGACCGACACTTTTCATGAAACCAGCAAGCGTCTGTTTTATCAAAGCGAACAAGATTCCTGGCGGATGCTGACATCCAGCTTTGTGCTCCATGAGTCATGGGCACTCATCCAAGCCCGACTGGGATGGAATGCCGTTGAGGATTGGCTTTCATCCCTCGTACCGCGTTGCGAGATCGTTTGGGTTGATGAGAAAATTTACTCGGTGGCGGCCGCACGGACGAGACAGGCTCGCGAACGACGATTAAGCCTCACGGATTGTTCCTCATTCGAGATCATGCTTTCCCACAACTGCCGATATGCCATTGCAGATGATGAGCACTTTCGAAAGATGGGATTCACCCTTCCAACAGTCTCATAACGGCAGGGGACTTTGCCCGATCCCCCGACCCTGCAACGGATTGGGCGCAGCCCCTGCAACGGATCCGTAGGAACGGCCAGGCTTTCAAACGGCCAGGCATTCAATCCTCAATCCCGAATCCTCCATCCTTTGCACCCATGCGCATCCTCATCGTCCATAATAGCGCAGACATCTACGGCGCCAGTCGCTCGATAGTACGCCTTTGCGGGCGCTTGGATCGCGGGCACTTTGAACCTTTGGTTCTCCTTCCGGAATGCGGTCCCTTGCAGGACATGCTCACGACGGCCGGCGTCAGGACCTTGATCTTTACCGACCTTCGTGTGATCACCCGGCCGGTCCTGAAATCCTGGCGCCTGATTCCCTGGTTGATCGGATTTGTTCCGTCCGCCCTGCGAATGGCTGCTCTTCTGCGCCGCGAAAGGATTGACCTCGTCCACACCAACACCGGAGTCATCTGCTCGTCCTCGCTGGCAGCAAAACTCGCCGGCCGTCCTCATATTTGGCATATTCGGGATTGGTTTCAGGAATTCGGCCCGCTCTGGGGGCCTTATTCACGCTATATCCTCGCCCTTTCCACCAGGGTGCTCTGCGTCTCGCGCCCGATTGCCGGACAGTTTCCTCCCAGCGATAAAATTGAAGTGCTCAACAATGGTTTTGATTTGGCTGAGTTCCCGCCCCTCATGCCGGAAGAACGCTCAGAGGCACGGACAAAATGGAACATCACTCCCGATGCGTTTGTCGTTGGTGCCGTCGGACGGATCAAATTCGTCCGCAAGGGTCAGGAGTTTCTCCTCCAAGCCGCAGCGCTACTCAAAGATCAGGGAATTCCGATCACCTGCCTGTTGGTCGGAGGGGCTTCGCCCGGGTCGGAGGATCATATCGATCGAATGAAAGCGCTCGCCGACGAACTGCAGGTCGAGGCAATCTTCACCGGTGAATTGCCCGATCCTCGTCTGGCCTATGCGGCTATGGACATCTTTGTCCTCCCCTCAGCGCAGCCCGAGCCGTTCGGCGGAGTCGTTATGGAGGCCATGGCTCTCGGCCTGCCCGTGGTAGGAACCGCAATCGGGGGCACATCCGAACAGGTAGCCGAAGGCGAAACCGGGCTGCTGGTGCCGCCAGCCGATCCCAAAGCACTGGCTGGTGCGCTGGCGCGGTTGGCCAACTCGGAGAAAGAACGTCACGCCATGGGCGATGCCGCGCGGGAACGGATTCGGACGATCTTCTCTCTCGACGCGATGGTGGAGCGTATTCAGGACATTTATCTGAAATGCCATGTTGTCGGAAGAAAGAGGGCTTGAACCACTCATTGACACTCATGGCACCCGGGCAATGGCCCGGTGCTTTATTGTCGGCTTTGCCGATAGGGTTGGTACGGGAAAATCCGGGCATCCCCGGCGCAGCCGGAAGATCGGACCATTGTTCCGGATGATCTTACAAACGAGTTTGCAGAATCATCCGGAACAGTGGGCCGGAATCACGACGTGATTCGCCAGGATTTTTCCGCGCTTCCGCTCCCCACGAAGCGAGCTCGCTTCATTGTGCCTCCTATTTTGGCTCCCAGCCCCTGCAACGGATTTGACGAAGGCGCTGCAACGGATCCGTAGGAACGGCCAGGCTTTTCAAACGGCCAGGCTTTCAAACATTTTGTTGCCCACTTTTGAAATGCACTATCGCGCAGGGTTTTGGCTCCCAGCCCAAACATTTTGTTGCCCACTTTTGAAATGCACTATCGCGCAGGGTTTTGCCTTTTATGAGTGGTTTCTTTCCTCTGTGGGTTTTGGCTTCTATTATGTCTTTTATTTGAAAGCCTGATCCGTTGCAGCGCCTTTCCTTCTCTTCATGAAAATTTTTCTCACCGGCGGCAGCGGTTTCATTGGCACTCATGGCACTCGGGCAATGGCAGTGGAAGAAAAAGCTAAAATACTGCTGCAACGGATTGGGCGTAGCTCAAACGTCCAGGCTTTCAAACGCTGCTGCAACGGATTGGGCGCAGCCCAAACGGCCAGGCTCTCAAAAGCTGCTGCAACGGATTGGTGCTTTCTGGTCGGCTTTGCCGATGGGTTTGGGGCGGTAAAATCCGGGTGAATCGCCTTGTGATTCCGGGCAGCGGTTCTGGATGACTCTGTAAACTGGGTTGCCGCCCGGCGACACAATTTATCTCCCTGTTCTCAGGGTCTTCTGGGAAGAGAGTGGAAAAAGGAGGCGGTTATGGCGGGTTGGACGAGCGATTCTCCCGCACTTCGACGAGATTTTCGCCGGACTCAATGTGGGCGATGACATCAGGCCAGAGCGGCAGCAGCCATGCCAGCAACGTCCGGTTGGACGTTTTGCCGATTCTCAACCAAACGATGACCGGGGCGGAGCGGTTGGCAAGCCGACGTTCTGCGAAGTCCTAATCCTTGGTAATGATCGCAGTTTGATGGGTCATCGCGTATTCCCAGATGTCGGAGTCTTCTGCCTCACGCAAGCCGATCTCCCGTACGGCTTGCACGTCGTGGCCGACCTTCCGCAATGCACGGGCGAGGGTCGGCGGCAGTTGGGCATCGAGGATAAACTTCACACGGGCTGCAACACGCTGTGGTTGGCCTGGGCCGAAGCGTATTGCAGGCAGGCCCGAATGTCCTCGGCCTCAAGATCGGGATAGTCTTCGAGGATTTCTGGTTCGGGGACTCCGGCGGCGAGCAAATCGAGCACGTCCACTACGCGGATGCGCATTCCTCGAATGCAGGGCCGCCCTCCGCATTGTTTTGGGTTGAAGGTGATCCGATCCAGGTAGCGCATGCCTCCAGTATAAAGGCGGTTTCTATCGCTGGCAAACCGTTTTACCTCACGTCTTCCCGCTATCGAAGCATGACCAGCGATTACCCTGTCCCAATGGAGAAGACCTTTGCGGAACTCGGTCGAGGTCCGTATTCTCTGGAGGAGGGGATAGCTGAGACCGTCCAGTGGTTGCGCCTCCACGGTGGGCCTGAATTTCAGAGCAGGACATAGATGGCAGGTGAGCTGGAGAGACAGAATTTATTTAACCACTCATTGACACCTGCAACGGATGCGTAGCAACGGCCAGGCTTTCAAAGGGCACCTGGGCAATGGCAGTGGAAGAAAAAGCTAAAATACTGCTGCAACGGATTGGGCGTAGCTCAAACGGCCAGGCTTTTCAAACGGCCAGGCTTTCAAATGGCCCGGCTTTCACTCGCACTTCATCTTTCATCCTCCGCGTTGCCTCAAGTCAAAATGACACCGGGGCATGAAAAAAATGGGAATGCGTT
>CALBXK010000012.1 GCA_937890535.1 uncultured Spartobacteria bacterium | reverse complement strand
CAACGTATCCCCATTTTTTTCATGCCCCGGTGTCATTTTGACTTGAGGCAACGCGATGGGGAAATGGGTCAGCGTGCTAAAGTCAAAACCATTGCGATCAGCTTGTCGGCCCATCGAGGAGTGATGGTTGGCTGGCGGAACGTTTCTCGATAAAGATGATGGTCATTTTCAGCCGGCGGCTGTGCTCGATCGACGGAAAGAATCCGAAACGGATTCCTATCAAAAACTCTAGGTTTTCTCTATGGAGATATTTGATTTTTGCAACCAGACCCCCGTTCCGAGCTTTCAAAGAACCCTAATCTAAAATTAAGATTCTTCTCATGCGAATTATCCTCATCGGAGCAAATGGCATCATCGGTCGGGCAATCGATCACGCCATGTCCGAATCCCACGACCTCATCCGCGTTGGCCGCACCAGCGGCGATCTCCACGCGGATATTGCGAAGCCTGAAAACCTCCGTGTCCT
This sequence comes from uncultured Spartobacteria bacterium, assembly GCA_937890535.1. Lineage (GTDB taxonomy): Bacteria > Verrucomicrobiota > Verrucomicrobiia > Chthoniobacterales > Terrimicrobiaceae > CAMASH01. Next base: position 16,585 of record CALBXK010000012.1, on the reverse strand, counting down.
GTTTGAAAACGCAGCGCCCTACGACGCGGTAATTTGCGCCGCAGGTGAAGCCGCTTTTGGATCGCTCACGGGTCTCTCCGATAAAGACTTTCAGCTCGGTCTGAACAGCAAGCTGATGGGGCAGGTTAACCTCGTCCGGCTTGGCCTATCCTCAATGTCAGATGGCGGTTCGTTCACGCTCACAAGTGGAGTGTTGGCGCATCACCCCATCCCGGAAAGCGCCTCCATCAGCATAGTCAACGCTGGCGTGGAAGCGTTCGCGAAGGCCGCTGCGCTGGGTTTGCCGCGGGGCATTCGAATTAACGTGGTCTCGCCGCCATGGGTCAGCGAAACGTTGAAGGCACTGGGCCGGAATCCCGCATCAGGGCTACCAGCCTCCGTTGTGGCAAAGGCATATGTCGCCAGCGTGGAAGGTCGTATGACGGGTGAAGTGCTTGATGCTCAAGCCTACGCTGGAAACGCATGATGATGGCGTTTAATATAGGAGATGGGGTCAGGGTGTAACGGTCAAAAATTTGCGATCAGTTTGTCGGCACCCAAAGGAGCGATGGTCGGCCTTTTCAGCCGGTGGCTGCGTCTGCCGGGGTTGAAAGAAACTGAATTGGATTCCTACCCGAAACTCTAGGCGTTCTGGATGGAGGCATTCGATTTATCCCTCCGGCTCACCTAACCCAGTTCCCCAACTCTATTTGAGAGACTTTCGAAGTACGTCACCGAACTCGGATCCCATCAGTTCCATGACAGCAATAATTCCCTCTGGAGAGAGCGACTGCGAAGCAATTCTTTCCACAATTCCCCGCTGAAACTCGCTCAGAGCAAGGTAGTGAGATTCGCGCAGCGAGCGAGTGGCCTCGACTCTTACTGAGGGATTTCGCTTCGTTTCGACCAGATAAAGGAAAATTTTTCGCGAGATCTCCAAGGCCTCGCGTTTCTCAAAATCATTAGGAGTGTCTCCGCGAGAACGGATCCGGCTCAGACCGATCTCGGGAGCAACGTCCAAGAGCAAAACAAGATCAGGTTTTGGGACTTCAGCCTCGTTGAGATCGCAAATTTCATCGGGAGATAGACCGCGTGCCCCTTGGTATGCAGCTGTGCTCCAGTAGTACCGATCCAAAATCACAACCGCTCCTTGGTCGAGCGCGGGTTTGACGGCCCTCCGGTAGTGCTCAATACGGTCTTTGAGAAAGAAATCGAGCTCCTCCTCAGCGCTCAAACGTCCGGATTTTGCCGATTCCCGCATCTGTTGACCGAACGAGAGCCCGGTTGGCTCCTTTGAAAGCATGCATAAAATGCCACGTTCTCCACAATATTGCGCCAGCAGGGCCGCAATGGTAGTTTTTCCGGCACCGTCAATACCTTCGATCGCCACTAGAAAACCGCCCTTGAGAATGCTCTTCATCTCACTTAGATTTGCAGAGAAAGTCGAAGGGGTCAAGAAAGCCGAAGGGGACCGTCTTATAATTTAAATATCGTCAGCACACTCTCTCCCTGGCGAACCACGGCACTGGCAAGAAATCCGCGAACCGAGTCAGTTAACCTTCTTAAGGGTATACATTTGAGGATGGCAGTGGCCGCATTTTGTCTCGCGTTCACGGTCCGTCGAGGTATCTCGGCCAGCGATCGGATGTTCCCTGTCGGAGAAGCAAATATCCCCGGGTTTCTCAATCCACCTTGGAACACTGGAGCTGATACTGAGCCCTAACTTTTCTGCCTTGCCGGTTGCGGCTTATTCGAGGTCGAGGAAGGGTTGCTCGGCGACGCGACGCTCGTCCGCAACTTCGGCGAAACGCACGCCGGATCCGAGGAGCCGCACCGGCTTGTTTCCGCCGGCCGTCCAGGCCGTCTCGAGCAGGGTCTGGAAGGTCTCCCGGGTGGGCTCGGCGGAAATACACTCGCGCGTGATGCGGGTGAAGTCGGCGAATTTCATTTTGACCAAGGCTTTGCGGATTCGGCGGTCGGAGACTTTACTCCCTCGCAGATCGTCGTGGAGTTCGCTGACGAGTTCATCCATGGCCAGCCGGCAGGCCGCCAGGGAGGTGAGGTTTTCCCGGTAGGTGCGTTCGTTGCTGAGGGATTTGCGAATGCGATTGGGCTCGACGGGGCGATCGTCGTGGCCGCGGCAGAGGTGGTACAATTCCTCACCCCATTTGCCGTGACACAGGACCATTTCCGCCAGGGAAAAACGTTGCAGGTCCCCGCAGGTTTGGATGCCGGCGGTGGCGAATTTTTCCGCACTTTTTGGTCCGATGCCCCAAATTTTGCGTACGGGAAGGTCTCGGATGAAGGCCTCGACTTGGCCGGGGATGACGGCAAACTGGCCGTTGGGTTTGCGCCAGTCGCTGGCGATCTTGGCCAGCATTTTATTGGGGGCGATGCCCGCGGAGGCGGTCAGGCCGGTTTCTTGAAAAATGCGCTGACGGATCTCCTTGGCGATATCCCACGCGTAACGCGCGAAGGCGCTGACATCGAGGTAGGCCTCGTCGAGGGAAAGGGGTTCGACCAAGGGGGTGACGTCGTGGAGAATGGCGCGGATGCGGGCTGAGTCGGCGAGGTAAAGGTCGAAGCGGACGGGAAGGAAAATAAGATGAGGGCAGCGTTCGCGCGCCTTGAATCCCGGCATGGCGGAGTGGATGCCGAAGGCGCGGGCCTCATAGTTGCAGGTGGTCACCACCCCGCGAGGCGATCCGCCGCCGACGGCCACCGGTTGGCCGGCCAGTTCGGGACGCTCGCGCATTTCCACCGCTGCAAAAAAGCAGTCCATGTCGAGGTGAATGATCTTTCTCAAGTGATCCACAGACTAAATCCTCGGAACGCCAGAATGAAGATCGATTTGGTGGGGGAAGGAAAAATCCAGACGAAGCGGATGCGCGCAACTTTTCAGATTTCCCACAAAGATTTTTCGTTTCGGGGTTTTCAACAGTCTGTTAAGGCATTCCCATGATCTTCCTCGGAATCGATTGCGGCACGCAGAGCACAAAAACGATTGCTCTCGACTGGGAATCGGGAGAGGTCCTCGCTTCCTCCCATCGGGCGCTCGAGCTCCTCCCCAACCTCCCTCCAGGAGCCATGGAGCAGAATCCCCAGGACTGGGTCGCCGCCGCAGACCAGACGGTCGGCGAGGTGCTGACCGCCCTGGGTCCCCGGAAGGACGAGGTGTTCGCACTCGGTGTCAGTGGCCAACAACACGGCTTGGTCGTCCTCGACAAAAATGATGACGTCATCCGTCCCGCCAAACTTTGGTGCGACACCACGACCACCGCACAATGCGAGGAAATCACTGGTCATTTTGGCGGGCCCAGCGCCGTCACTGCCTTGGTGGGAAACACGATGCGCCCTGGGTACACTGCTCCAAAAATTCTTTGGTTGCGGCAAAATGAACCACAAAACTGGAAGAAAACTACAACCGTTTTGCTTCCGCATGATTATTTGAACTTGTGGCTCACTGGCGTCAAACGCATGGAATTCGGCGACGCTTCGGGAACCGCCCTGATGGATGTGGAAAAGCGCACATGGTCCTCCCCTGTGGTGGATTTTATTGGCGATAACCTCTCGGGGAAATTGCCTCCTCTGATGTCTTCAAGGAATTCGCAGGGAACCCTGCGGGAAGACCTACGAAAGAAGTGGGGGCTCGCCAAGGCCCCGATCGTCAGTGCCGGAGGAGGGGACAACATGATGGCCGCCCTTGGCACCGGGAATGTCCGGGAGGGCGTGGTCACGGCCAGCCTCGGCACCTCAGGCACCCTCTTCGCATTTTCTCCAACGCCGGTGGTGGACCCCCACGGCGAAGTCGCAGCCTTCTGCGACAGCACGGACAACTGGCTGCCCCTCGTTTGTACCATGAATGTCACGCTTGTGACCGAACACTTTCGAAACCTTTTCGGTTGGGACCACGTCGCCATGGAGCAGCAGATCCGGAGTATTCCCTCCGGCAGCGATGGCCTCCTCCTCCTGCCCTACCTTGCCGGCGAACGTACCCCGGACCTTCCGGAGGCCTCGGGCGTTTTTCATGGTCTTACGGCCAAAAATTTCACCCCGGCCCACATGGCTCGCGCTGCCATGGAGGGTGCCACTCTCGGACTCGGGTACGGCCTCTCCCGGTTTCGTGACCTCGGTCTCGCCCCGAACGAAATCCGCCTCACCGGCGGGGGCAGTAACAGTCCGATTTGGCGACAGATCTGCGCCGACATTTTTGGAGTACCCACAGTCTGCCTGCATAGCGGCGAAGGAGCCGGCCTCGGTGCCGCCGTGCAGGCCGGCTGGGTATGGAACAAGGAGCATGGCTCCGATGCCTCCCTCAGCGAGACTTGCGAGCGGCTTGTCACTCTCGACGAATCGACCCGGTTGCATCCGGACTCGGAATCCACTGCAGTTCACGCCGCGGCCCAAGTGAAATCCACCGCTCTCCGGAACGCCCTCCACAGCGCGGATCTTCTGTAGATAAACTCCGCCGACTTCCTTTCTCTACGCGCTGCGCCCCAGAACATGTCGCAGGGCGGAGGTCAATGATCGGTGACGAAATTCATAGCCCGCCGCCTTCAGTCGCGCGGGTTCGACCCGTGTGCTGGCCAGGAGGGTTTCGTTCGCCATTTCTCCAAAAACCGCCTGCAACATCGGCGCAGGCACCGGCAACACGGCTGGTCGATGGAGAACCCGGGCCAGCGTGCGGGTGAACTCCGCATTGGTCACCGGCTCCGGAGCCACCGCATTTACCGGACCGGAGAGAGACTCGTCGGTCAGTGCCTGGGTGATGCATCCGGTCAGGTCGTCCAGGGAAATCCAACTCATCGCCATCCGGCCAGTCCCGATCGGGCCCCCCAGACCGAGACGGAAAATTGGGAGCAACTTTTTCAAGGCTCCCCCTGCCGGTGAAAGAACGATCCCGGTGCGCAGACTGACAGTGCGCATGCCGAGTTTTTCAGCGTTCTGCGTTTCGCCCTCCCAGGCCTGGCACACTTCACTAAGAAACCCCCGGCCGACAGGGGTGGATTCATCGCACATTTCTTGACCGCGATCTCCGTAAAATCCGGTTGCGGACGCTCCGATAAACACTTTCGGCCGCCCTCGCAAGCGGCCTAACGCAGCCACCAAATTGCGGGTGCCCTCCACCCGGCTCTCAAGGATCCGATGTCTCACGGACGATGTCCAACGACCGCTGGCGACGTTTTCTCCTGCAAGATGCACCACCGCATCGAGGGCTCCGGCGTCGGCCAACCGGTCCACGACGACCTCATCGGGAGCCATCGGTTCCCTGCGCACCAGTCGAATAACCGTATGTCCCTGAGTGGTGAGGAGGGCGCACAGGCTGCGGCCCACCAGGCCAGTGGAGCCACTGACGAGTACTCGCAATCGTGGCGCGGCCGCCCCGCGTCGCCACAAGGCCAAATCGGCCGCCGTGACCGCGTGGCGGTAGGTGAAAATGCGGCTCAGCTTCTTCTTTACTCCCGACTCGCCCAGAATTTTGCCAAGAGGACCTCCTGGGAGGATATACTCGATCGTATCGGAAAGGAGCGATCCCGCTCGTCCTGACGCAGGCGCTTCGACATCGACAAATTTGTGGCGATGTTCCCAGCTCTTGAAGGGACCCCGCACCAGGCGATCGTTGAATTCGTGGTTGGGGACATAGCCGAAGTGTTCCGCTTCCATGGTCAGCCAAACGGGGCCGACCGCCTGTTTGATGGTGAGCGAGGCGCCGTTTTCAATCCCGCCCTGCTTCGCGATGACCTTGATCTGTTCCCATGGCGGGGCCAGACGCTCAAACGCCCCGGGGCGTTCATGCCAGGCAAAGGCATCGGCTGCCGAGACCGGCAAGGGGGTCGAACGCAAAAACAGAGTCGGGGAGGGCATGAACCCTTAAGAAAGCACAATCCGGCGAACTCCGCATCACCGATGCGGATTCCTTGACCTCATTTTGGGAATCAAGTAAGTGGCAGCAATGAAATTCCCGTTTTTCGGTTCGCTTGGTCTCTTCGGCTTCCTCATCGTGCTGGCGGGAATGTTTTGCCAGGCTCCTGCGGCCCGGGCCGAGCTGGACTTGGATTTTGAGCTGAAGAACAGCACGGGATATGCCATCAAGGAAATCTACATTGCCCCATCCAGCCAGGAGGAATGGGAACCCACCGATAAAAATGTCCTGCCCCGCGGTCTCCAAGACGGCGAATCCATCAGAGTCTCGTTTCATCCGGACTCGGATGCCGCCGAATGGGATCTAAAAATTGTCTGGGTGGACGGCGGGGATGTAGTGGAATGGCTCGGATTCGATCTCTCTGAAATCTCTAAAATTACGCTTCTCTACAACGACGACACGGGAGCGACCACTGCCGAGACCGAATAGGGAGGCGCGAGCGATGCTGCGACGCCGCGGGGTCGGAGCGCCGGAGGAGGGTCGGGTTGTTCGAACCCCCTTGGGCATCCGAACCAATCTCCCTTCAATCTTCGGAAACCCAGCCAGTCCGCGCTCCAAACCCCTCATCCTGGAAAAGATGCAGGCCGCCGCAACGAAAGTTACGACGGCCTGCTGTTCCCCCCAGAACGCGGTGAACATGCCTGATGGTTTCGAATCCGCAAGAGTTTTTCTTAATATTTTTTAAATATTTTCATTCCGGGACTCAAAGGCGGCGAAGGGCGCGTGTGGTCGCCTCGCGAAGCTTGTCTTTTTTGCTCTTCCGTTTGCCTTTGATTCCGCCGGTGGTCTGGACGGGTACGTCGGTGTCGACCGGCTCGAAGCCCGGGATCTGTTCGCGCCGGAGGTCGAGATTTTGACGCTTTTCAATGAGGAGGAAATGGGCGTGGGTGCTGGCGCTGACAAAACTGATCGCCTGGCCGGTCTCTCCGGCCCGGCCGGTTCGTCCAATCCGGTGGGTGTAGTCCACGGGGGAACGCGGCAGGTCGTAGTTCACCACGACCGGAAGCCGGACAATATCGATCCCGCGGGCGGCGAGATCGGTGGCGAGCAGAACCTGCACATCGCCAGCTTTGAAATCTGCCAGGGCCTGGCGGCGGGCACTCTGGCTGAGTTCGCCATGCAGAGCGGTGGCGACCAGACCGGCCTGACGAAGCTTGTTGGCCACATGTTCGGTGGCGTATTTGGTGGCGACGAAGACGAGGACGCCGGACCAGCGGTTTTCCTCGATAAGGTGGCGGAGCAATTGGGTGCGGCGGGGGGCATCCACCTCGATGACCCGCTGAAGAATGTCCGGCTCAGTTGCCGAAGCCGCAGGCGCATCGAGATTGTGACGCACAGGATCGCGGAGGAGGTTCGTGGCGAGGGATTGCACCGCCGGAGGAAAAGTGGCGGAGAAAAGCAGGCTTTGCCGGCTTGCCGGAAGGAGGGCGAGGATTTTGTCGAGTTCGTCGCTAAATCCGTCTTCCAGAAGGCGATCCGCTTCGTCCAGAACGAGAATCGAGACGGTGGAAAGCGAAACCGCGTTGTGTGCGATCAGGTCGAGGAGGCGGCCGGGGGTGGCGATGATGATGTCGGCTCCGCCTCCAAGAGCCATCATCTGGGGGTTGATCGATACCCCACCGGTGAGGACCATGGTTTTGAGCGAATTCGGGAGATGCCCGTTGGCGCGGCTAATGGTTTCACCGATCTGAGTGGCGAGTTCGCGGGTGGGGACAAGGATGAGGGCCCGGGCAAAACGCCCGCGAGGACGAGTGCTGGTGGAGAGCAGTTGCAGGATGGGTAGCGCAAAAGCGGCCGTCTTGCCCGAACCGGTCGGCGCGGACGCCCAGACATCCTGCCCTCGCAAGATCGTCGGGATCGCCGCGGTCTGAATCGGGGTCGGGAGGGTGTAATTTTGAGCCGCAAGGCCGCGGACGAGGGATTCGGAAAGACCAAGGGAGGAAAATGACATGGGAACGAAGAAACGGGCTGATTGTGCAGAATGGGCAGAAGAGGCTTCAGGCCAGTTGCACGACGAGCGATTGACCGTTGAGGGTGACTTGATCTCCCACCAAGAGCTTTTTGCGTTTTTGGGTCTCGACCGTGCCGTTGAGCAGCACCTTGCCTTCGCTGATGAACATCTTGGCCTCGCCTCCGCTTTCAGTCAGCCCGCCAAATTTGAGAAACTGACAAAGTTCGATGGGAACCTCCCGTACAATGACTGGACGAGGGAGAGCGGAAGATGATGGCATACCTGTTGGATTAGCGGGGAAGAGAAAATATCGCCAACAGATTACACGGAATAACCCTAAAAACAGAAATGAACCACAGAGGTTGTGAAGGATGGATCCACTTCACGTATCTTCTTTAAAATCCGTGTTTTATTTGAAAGCCTGGTCGTTGCTGCGCATCCGTTGCAGGTGCCGATCCGTGGCTCATTTTTCTTTTCTAGGTTTATTGGTCGCGCTTTTTGTAAATCACCACTGGCGAACCCGCGCCTTCGGACAGGACGTGAATGCTTTGTCCATCGGAAGAAAATGCGAGGGCCTCGGCCTGTTCGAGACCATGACGGCGCAGTCGCTCCGGTTTGCGGGCGAAAGCCTGAGGCCAGGTTTCACCGGGCCTGCGGTGAAACAAAAAGACCCGGGCATAGGTCAAAACCGCAGCAAGATCGCCTTGAGGATTGAAGTCCAAACCAGTGGACTGGCTGGCGTACGGGCCTTCCCAAGGGTCGGCTTTTGGCAGGTTGACGATGCCGCGACGACGCGCGACGACCGGCGCTTCGGAGGGCATGGGACGCAGGGGCAACCCATAAAGCACCTGAGGCCAGGTGCGTTTCGAGATAAGGAAAATCTCCCCAGCCCGGGCGTCCACCGCCACCGCCTCGCAATCCCGGGGGCCGTCTTCGTAGCGCACCGGAATGGTCCAGGCCGGATGGATTGTTCCACCCACCCGGCCGGGTTCGGTGTCGGGCTCCGGCACCACATGGAGGGAGCAAATTTTGCGGCGTGCGGCATTGTCCCCCGTATCTGCGATCAGGAGATAGGGGCGACCCTCAAGATCGAAGCCGGCCAAGTCCTCCCAGTCGATGTTGGGCGCTCCCGTCACCAGAACCTGCCCACGACTCCGGCCGAGGTCGTCCATAAGATAGAGCGCTGGGGAATTCCCACTGTCATTCAATGCCCAAAGAAATGAGGGGTGGCTCTGAGAACTCGCCGCTCCGCTCAACTCCTTGAGATTCGGATCCGTCAGGCGGGGGTGAATTTTTCCAGGCACGAAAGATTCTGTGGCCCAGCCGGTGGACAGCAGGCAGGCCGTAACACCGAGGATGACCAGCAGGCTGAGAGAAACTCGATGCGGCGGGCGGTGGGGGGAGGACAATGGTCGCGAGGAGTGGTGAGGGTCGGCGCAGACGGCTCCCGTTCGGCAAATCGGTGCGTTCATAGAGGAGCCGGCGGCGGGTTTGGGAAAGAGGAAGCTTCGCTTAATCGCTCGTCGGGAGAGGATAGACATTTTCGCCTTCGCTGCGGGCGATGATGACGGCGCCGACGGTGTCGCTGAAAACGTTCACCGACGTCCGGCACATATCCAGAATTCGGTCGGTGACCCAGACCAGGCCGATGGCTTCGATGGGCAGGCCGACAGCTCCAAGAATGACGGTGATGGCGACCAGGCTGGCGGCGGGGATGCCGGCCACACCGATGGAGGTCATGAGCGCGAGAACCACAACATTGAGCTGGGTGAGAAAGGTGAGGTCATAGCCTTGGATGACGCTGTAAATCTGGGCAATAAAGATGACGACCACGCATTCGTAAAGGGCGGTTCCGTCCATGTTGACAGTGGCCCCCAGGGGCAGGGTGAAGCTGGCAGTGCGGTTGGAAACACCGGCGGATTTTTCCACCGTCTCCATCGTCAAAGGCAGGGTCGAAGCTGACGATGCGGTGGAGAAGGCGGTGAGCAACACCGGGGTCATGGCTTTGTAATGCTGGGCGGGGGAAGTCTTTCCGAGGAAGCGAAGCATGAGGCCCAGACCGACGAAAAAGTGGAGTCCGAGGGCCAGCAGAACGGTGAGGAAGAACCAGAGCAGGGGGACAAAAAGTTCAAAGCCGGTGCGGATAAAGATCGGAGTCACCAAGCCAAAAACGCCGATGGGGGCAAATTTGATGACGAGGTCGGTGATTCCCATGATGACGGCCTGGGAGCTCTGCCAAAACCCCTCCTGGGTGGTCCGGAGTTTCTCTGGAAGGCGGGTGACGAAGAACCCGAAAAGGATCGAAAAGGTGATGAGCCCGAGGAGTTGTCCATTGTTGGTGGCGGCATCGAAGACATTGGTCGGAACCATGCGGAGAAAGAGTCCAAAAAAGTCGGCAGCGCCCTTGCCTTCGACTTTATGGAGGAACTCGGTGGGATCTTGCGCCTGACCCGTGATGAGGTTGGCGAGTTCCGGACTGACGATGCCGGGACGCATGACGTTGACCACGGCGAGTCCGATGAGAATGGCAACGAGGCCGGACAAAGTGTAGTAGGCGAGGGTCTTCAGCCCCATGCGGGCGAAGCTGCGATCCCCTCCCATCGCCAGCATGCCGCAGATGATGGAGGTCACGACCAGCGGGACGACGATCATCTTCAAGGCGTTCATGAAGAGGGTGCCGAAGAAATCCGAAACCTCCACGATCGTGCTGGCGGTTGGTGTGCCTGAAAAGCCTCCCAAGCTGATGATGAGGCCGGTGGCGGCCGCAAGGGTGAGAGCAATCAGAATTTGCCAATGGAGAGGCCAACGCAGGGGATTCATAAAGAATTGGTGGAAAATGAAGACGAAAAACGGTCGCCTGGTACCTCGGTCATATCGTATGAGGATATTCTGCCAAGGGGAAATGATCCGATCAGCGGCCGCACTTTCCCTTTGAATCATTTGCGCTCTGGGGAGTTTTCTGCCCATGCTGGCGGGATTATGGCCAACTACGATCTCATCGTCATCGGTGCCGGACCCGCCGGTTATGTGGCTGCCATCAAGGCAGCCCAATTAGGAAAAAAAGTCGCCTGCGTGGACAAGGATCGCGGCGGCGGCACCTGCAACAACTGGGGCTGCATTCCGACGAAGGCCCTCCTCAAGAACGCCGAACTCTACCATGATATCTCCCATCGGGCGGCCGAATTTGGGTTGAAGGTCGATGGGGTGGATTTCGATTGGGGCAAGATCATTAAACGCTCCCGCGACATCAGCCAAAAGGGATCCGCCGGGGTGGATTTCCTCTTTAAGAAAAACAAGATCGACTCTCTGCGTGGCGAAGCGTTCCTCGAGAAAAAGGGCGAGGTGAAGGTGAAACTGGCGGACGGCAAGGAAGAGACCCACACCGCGACCAATATCCTCATCGCCACTGGCTGTGTCTCCCGTCCCATGCCTGGACTGCCCTTCGACGGCAAGACGGTCATCGGCTCAAAAGAGGCGCTGGTATTGGAAAAATTGCCCAAGTCTGTCGTCATCATCGGGGCCGGAGCCATCGGCATCGAGTTTGCCTATATTTTCAATGCCTTTGGCAGCAAGGTGACGGTGGTGGAAATGCTTCCCGCCGTTCTTCCAGTGGAGGACGCCGAGGTCTCAGCGGCTTTGGGGAAATCCTTCACCAAACAAGGAATTACGATCCTGACCGATCACAAAACCACCAAGACCGAAACCTCAGGCCAAGGGGTCAAAATTACAGTGGCGGACAAGAAGGGCGCTGAAAAAGTGCTCGAGGCGGAAATGGCTCTCGTGGCCATCGGGGTGGCTCCCGTCCTGCCTGGCGGAGCCTTGAAACCCGAGCTGACCGAAAAGGGCTACCTCAAGGTCGATGATCGCTACCAGACCAGCGTCCCCGGCGTTTATGCTGCGGGCGACATCATTGGGCCGCCTTGGCTCGCCCACGTAGCCACCTTCGAGGCCTTGGAGGTGGTTAAGGGGCTCTTTGAAAAAGGAAGCCAGCCGAAGAAAGTTACGGTCTTTCCCGGCTGCACCTATTGTCATCCCCAAGTGGCCAGCGTGGGCCCCACCGAACGGGCCGCGAAGGAAAAAGGGCTCAAATTCAAAGTGGGAAAATTCCCCTTCATGGCCAGCGGCAAGGCGCGCGCCATCGGCGAGAGTGAAGGCTTCGTCAAGCTGATCGTCGGTGAGCCCCACGGCGAAATCCTTGGAGCTCACATCATCGGGGCGGACGCCACCGAGATGATTGCCGAGTTGGGATTAGCCATCTCCAGCGAACTCACCCTCGACGAGATCCACGCCACCATCCACGCCCACCCGACCTTGAGCGAAGCCGTACATGAGGCCGCCCTCAGCGCCGAAGGATTGGCGATTCACGTCTAGATCCATCGGATGGAATCACTGGAGGGCAAGGCTCCGTCCGAGCCGTAATAGTTCCACGCGGAGGTTCGCCGAAAGCGAAGCGTCCAAAGCTTTGCCCTTTCCTCCCGGTTTGAGCTTTCGCGAGGATCAGGGTTGGCAGATGGGGGTTGTCAAAAAGGGTTGGGGAAGGCATAACCGACCGAGTTTCCATGGACAACGTCCATACTTCTGCAGCGCAAGCTGTTCTTAGCAATCTCCTGGCCTCCGCGGATATTCAAGTGGGAGGCGGGAGACCATGGGATCTTCGCGTAAATGATCCCCGTTTTTTTCGTCGTGCGCTCACTGGGGGAACCCTCGGCTTCGGAGAAGCCTATATGGAGGGATGGTGGGATTGCGACGCGATTGACGAATTGAGTGAGCGAGCGGTTCGTGCCGGTCTGGATGTTCGCAGGCTTTTGAACCTCCAGACCCTGATCGCCCTGATTTCGTCATGGGCCTTCAATCTTCAGAATCGGAGCGGGGCGCGGATCGTCGGGCGAAGGCATTACGATCTCGGCAACGACTTCTTCGAGAGCATGCTCGATCCAGCCATGCAGTATTCCTGTGCCCGTTTTGAGGGCACGGACGATCTTGCCGCGGCGCAACATCGCAAGTTGGACCTCATTTGCCGCAAGCTGGGACTTCGTGAGGGCATGAGTCTGCTTGATATCGGCTGTGGTTGGGGCGGACTGGCCCGGCATGCCGCCCGAAATTATGGCTGCCGCGTGGTCGGCATCACGATCTCCGAAGAGCAACAGCTCTACGCCAGGAAATTTTGTCACGATCTCCCCGTGGAAATCCGGCTGCAGGACTACCGGGACATCACGGAGACCTTCGACCGTATCGTCAGCATTGGCATGCTTGAGCACGTGGGTGAAAAAAACTACCGATGCTACATGGAAACCGTTTGCCGCGCCCTCGCGTCCGGCGGACTTTTCCTTTGCCAGTCCATCGCTTACAATTATTCCGGTACACCGATCGATCCTTGGATGAGTCGCTACATTTTCCCCCATTCCATGTTGCCAACGGCCAGCCAGGCGACAGAGGCTGCGGAGAGACTTTTTGTGCTCGAAGACGTCCATAATTTTGGGGCGGACTACGACCGCACCCTCATGGCCTGGGAGCGGAACTTTACCGCCGAATGGCATCGGTTTAGCGATCGTTATGGCGAACGCTTTGGGCGCATGTGGCGCTATTATCTTCTCGGATGCGCCGGGGCCTTTCGGGCCCGCAGCCTCCAGCTCTTTCAGTTCGTTTTCTCCAAGGACGGGGTGCCGGGCGGGTATGAGAGACTTTGAAATTTTTGCCTGGGCCGCGCTTCATTGACCGCGAAGGTGCGGAGGCGTAGCCTCGCATCGTGAACGCCAACCCGGTTCTTTCTCTGGTGGTGCTGGTCTCGGCCACCTTTCGTTCCATGGCATCGGCGGTCGACGATCTGGTGCGCCTCACAGTGGGAGAAGAGAAGGTTACGATCAAGGGCAAGGAGGTTAGCGTTATGGCCATCAGGCAGTCGGACGGACAATCCGGCTATTCGCCGCAAAAGGATGAGGGCTTCCATGTCGAGGTGGTCAACAACCTCACCGTCCCGACCACCATTCACTGGCATGGTTTGGTGTTGCCGAATCTCATGGATGGAGTGCCGTTCGTGACTCAGGAGCCGATTCCGCCCGGGGGTTCGTTTGTTTATAATTTTCCTCTCAAGCAGGAGGGCAGCTATTGGATGCATTCGCACTATGGCCTGCAGGAGCAGCTTCTCAATTCCGCCCCACTGGTTATTTGGACACCCGAGGAGAAGGCCCGGGCCGACCAACAGCATGTGGTCATGCTTTCGGATTTTTCCTTCACCTCGCCGGTGGAGATCCTCAAAAAACTGAAAGAAGAGATGCCGATGTCGATGCCTAAGGACAAGGACGCGACCATGGGAGCAGAGGCTCCGAAAAGAGAAACCCTCTCCGTCCAGGTGTGGGACGAAGCCGGTCAACGGTTCGGGCGCGATGAGGTCGAGGCGGAGCCGCCGGATATCGATGTGAAATACGATGCTTTGCTGGCCAATCGACGAACGATCGAAGATCCGGAAATTGTTTCCGTCCCGCCAGGGCAGACCCTGCTTTTGCGCATCATCGGGGCTTCATCGGCCACGGATTTCTATATCAATACCGGAGCCTTGGAGGCCGAGTTGCTGGCGGTGGACGGCCAACCGATCGAACCGCTCAAGGGCAACTTTTTCCAGCTCGCCATTGCCCAGCGGATTGACTTGAGGGTGACGATGCCGGCTGCGGGCGGGACGTTTCCCATTCTGTTCCAAGGTGAGGGCACCAAGCTTCTCGCCGCCACCGTTTTGGTTTCCGGGGAAGCAGCGGAGATGCCGGTCCTGGCCCAGAAAGCCGTCCTTCCGACGGGAACTTTGGACAATGTTCAGGAAAAAAGGTTGCGGGCCGCGCGTCCCCTTCCGGAAAAGAAGGTGGACCGAAGCCATCCTGGCGTCCTTGGCGGCAGGATGCAGGGCTACACTTGGACGATCAACGGCGCGGCCTATCCCAATCGCGAAGCGCTCGACGTCAAGGAAGGGGAGCGGGTCGAGATCGTTCTGCGCAATATCACCAAAATGGGACACCCGATGCATCTCCATGGTCATGACTTTCAGGTGGTCGAGATCGATGGGGAAAAAATTTCCGGCGCGGTGAGGGACACGGTCGAGGTGCCGCCCGGCTCCACCATCAAGATCGTCTTCGATGCCGACAATCCCGGCGTCTGGGCCTTTCATTGTCACATCATCTATCACCTCGCGACCGGCATGTTCACGGTGGTGAAATACGAAGGGGCGGACACGCAATTTTGGCAGCCGGAGGAATCCCAGATCGAGTTGAAGGACAGTATTCCCGCAGTCAGCCCCTCAGTTGGCGATTATTGATTGCTGCCGTCTTAAAAATCCGAACAGACCAAAGGTAAAAACCGCGCATGCCACCAAGCCGTAGCCCGTGACATAAGTGTTCAGGCGGACAGTTTCCCGCAGCGGTTCATGGAGCATACGAAAAATTCCGTAGGCCATCATGTAGATATGAAAGTGTTGACCGGGGAGTCGGTGGGTCCGCCGCATCCATAGAAAAACAAAAAACGCAACCAGGTTGAACGCCATTTCGACAGGAACCGCCGGCCATCGGAGTACGCCATGAATATCAGGTATCGAAAATCCTGGCTGATCAAAAATCCGCCCAGGACAACAACCGTGCAGCAGGCATCCGACTCGACCGATGAGAATCCCCAAGGGAGCCACCAGAGCAAAATAGTCACCGGTCGGTTTGTCATAGCCTGTTAGTTTTTTTGCAATTTCAACTCCAACGTATCCCCCGGGCAAGGCGCCCAATATACTCTTGCCGGTGATCAGTGCCTGCCAGGGTTGAGGAGAATCCCAAGCCGACCACCCGTCCACGACAAAAAAGGCCAATTTGGCACCCGCAAAAGCACCGATAAATCCTCCCAAATAGATCCAAGCCAATCTCCGGTCCCGATTTGTCATCCGCAGAATCATTGCAAACGACAAGACCGCTCCAAAAAAGAGGAATGCCTGATACCAACCGGGTCGAATCATTGGACAAATCCGGAATAATAGCGGCAGAAAGAATCGAGCATTCCGTCCGGTCGAATCACATGGGTGCAACACCGGTCGATCCTGTCTTCATCCCACGTCCCCGCATCCATGAAGGGTTTGATAAAGAGTCGGAAGGCATGAGATTCATCGAGTTCGAACTGTTTGAGAATCTGTCCCAGCGGCTCACTTTCACAACCGCACTGCGCCAGATCCTCCAACGAATATCGCACCCGGTCCTGCAAAAACCCCTGGACGCTCGCAAAATCCACAAAATCACTGATGGAACGAACGCCCGCCGGAGTGCGCAATAGATACCCGATCGTCGCACAATTGGGGTCGCCGCAGGGCAACGGAGTGAAATCTTCAAATCGAAGTGCACCCCGGCTTTGCTCCACCACGTTAAGTATAATATCTGCCGTATTCAGCCGGCGTTTCTCCCCCTCTCCACGACCGCTGCGGAATTCCGGTTGAAAACTCACCCCGCGCACATGGCGTTGGCCAAGACCCGCCGCGACCGTTTCCCAAAGAAAGTCCAGATTGGCAGGCGTCACGGTCATGGCCAGAGTCACAGGGATCTCCGCCTCGCCACATCGCTCCAAACATTGGGCGCGCAAGTCGCGGAGATCCGCGCCACGCAGAGCCCGCTGACCAGCCTCCTGGACACCATCGAATTGCAAATAGAGTTGGAATTTTCCTTTCTTAAACACCTTGGCCAGTTGCTCTGCAAACGCGGCATCTTTAGCGATCTTTACGC
>CALBXK010000011.1 GCA_937890535.1 uncultured Spartobacteria bacterium | reverse complement strand
GGACAGGAGGCCAGCGACCTCGCCGACATTCCATTCCACGGGATGGAGGCGGAAGCATCCGTTCGTGATATGGGTGACGCCCAGGTTTTTTCCTCCCGCGATGAGGTTATCTGTTTCCGCGGGAATTAAGGCTCCCAGTGGAATCTGAAAGGGTTTGGTGGCGACAAAATATCCGGCCGCCCCATCACAAGTATCGTGAACGTCGATGGCGTAATGCCCGATACCAATGGCATCATCGTAGAGTTGACTGCGGGCTCCCTGATGGGTGTCCGAACACACATCCTGCTCAAGGATGGTCCGCAGCGGCACGATCCGCCGGGCTTCACGGATATAGGGAAATTTACTCAATCCGTCCGGAGTGTCCAATAGGTCGGTACGAAGCCGCAGGTTCTCCCCAGCGGACGAAGGAGTCTCGGTTTGAAACCAATGGGCCAGCCCCAGGCTGAGGCGTTTAGCTTCCTGCAAGGCCCCGGCGAGAGCCCCGGCATCAAGGTCGAGCAAAGACTGGGAAAAATAGTCATTTCCCGGCCAGTTCACCATACTGAGGTCGTCGCGGGAAGGGAGGAACTGGTCGCCGGCAATGATCCGACGATAGTCCCAAACCGAACCGGGAGTACCCTGCAGCCGCTCAAACATCGCATACTGTAACCAGGAATCGGCCCGACCGTGAATGTTGATACGCAGGCTGTAAGGTTGTTCGTCCCGGAAACGGGAATACCCGTCCGGGGCGGGACAAGGAATCGTCTTAGTTTGGGACTTCTCCAGAATAAACGGATAGGTACATCCCTGCACACACGTCCGGGAGGCGGATTGCTGAGCATGAGGCTCGCCGGTCTCCCCTTGGCTCTCCGCGCCGACACGATGGGGTACGCCAGCAAGGGGGAGCAGATCACCCATTTCTGTCGCGTCGATGACGAGGCGGAATACGACACGAAGCCCCTCCCCACTCTCAAGATTCATGGCGTCCAAAGAAGTCAGACGTTCCCGGTCACGGTGACACCCGAAAACTTTGGTACGCCTCAGGATGCGAAGTCGACCGTCGGCACAATACGGAGCCAACATCGCGTCGAGCACTTTCACCGCCACCCGAGGCTCGAAGGCCAACGATGAAACCCAACATTTTCCAGGATTCAAGGAGCCATCTCCGCCGTCCGGATCGCAAATTTCCCCGGCATAATGTTGACGAATGGCCGAACGAAAATGCTCGTAGGATTTGGTTCCCCCGAAGGACTCAATCCAGGGATGTTCGTCAAGGGCGGACACCCCTTGCGAAGTCGCCTGTCCTCCCAGCCAGGCGGTTTCTTCCAACAGACACGTCTGGACGCCGCTCTCTGCCGCAGCCAGGGCGGCCGCCACACCGCCAAGCCCGCCTCCGCAAATAAGCAGGTCCGTCGTCAGAGTCTTCACCATCTCATCCGGGGTTGCCTTCACAGCCCTCCGGGGATCTCCAGTCAACGGAACGGTTTCGATGTCTGTCACTTCACGGAGACGATGATGGCTCTCCGACCTCATCATTCCGGTTGGTCCCGATCAATGGTCAGAATGCGCAGATTCGTCCGCCCAGCTTCTTCACACCAGAAGACGAGAAGGATGCGACCGTCCCCCAGCTTCTGCATGGATGGATATCCAAGCGACAAGGCCCTCAACTGTTCGGCCGGATTGATTCCCTGCGACCCCGATGGGTGAACTCCCAGCCAGAGAGGAAAGCGATCCAGCCTCTGCCAACTTTCCGAACCCACTTTGACGATGTCCATCCATAATCCCGATTCGTCATGCCGCCGATAGGCCGCCGCAACGCAACCTTCGCTCAAGGCCAGCACCTTGCAGGTCTGGGCGAAAATTCCGTTTTCAAGTGGCGGGTGGAAGGTTCTTCCCCCGTCGGAACTGGTCGTAAAAACGCTCGGAAGGGTTTTCTTGGTCAGTGGATCAAAAGCCCAAGCGGTGGCCAGAAGTTGACTCCTGGCAAAAGTCGTCACCGATTGTTCCCAATGGATAAATCCAGTGGCCCGGCCATCAAAAGTCCTTCGAAATTCGGTCCACGTCGCCCCCTTATCGTGGCTGATAAGAATTCCCGTCTGGTACCCATTGGGCAGCGCACCATGCCAATCCCTCCAGGTCGCGACCGGTGCCCCCCAGGAACCCTCCGGCAGTTCGATCAGATGATGACAAAGCTCCCACGTCGGCCCCTCCAGTGGCGGATCGATAAATTTCGGAGGTGACCATGTCGTCCCGATGTCACTGCTCTCGATCCAAAAGAGGCGCATCGGCACCTGCCCGAGGGTCTCCCGATTGCACCGGGCCGCACGATGGTGGCTCCGATCCTCCAGTTTTCCAAATCCGACCAAACGTCCATCCCGCAATCGACTGACCCGAATGGTGTGGGTCGTCTCCGGGTGAGCCCTGGGATTCAGCAGAGGCCCGAGATCCTCCCAAGTCTCGCCAGCATCCCGCGAGCGCCGGGCCACCGTTCGATAATCCAGCGATTCGGTGGACGTTCCCAAATCGTGGGTCACAATCCATTCCTGATCATCACAACACACCAGACTGGGGTGGTAGGCATTCAACAAAGAATGCCGAAAGAGTAATTGATCGGAGACGCGTGCCATCGGGTCAAAATGCCTACCAAACCGTCCAACCTCCATCCACCGCCAAAATCTGACCCGTCATGTACGAGGATGCCTCGGAGAGCAGAAATACAGTGGGACCGACGGTTTCGGCCTGCCGGCCAATTCGTCCCATCGGCGTCTTTGCACTCAAGGCCGCCATAAATTCAGGATCCACCTGCATGCCTGGATGCGGAAAAGGACCTGGTGCGACCGCGTTGAAGCGGACGCCCTTCTTCCCGTAATGTACGGCCATATAGCGGGTGAGATGGCTGAGCGCCGCCTTACTGGCCCCGTAGTCGATGGGATTGGGAATCATCGGTGCCGGGTAGGTGCCGGGGTCGGGGGAAATGTGGCCATACATGCTGGAAAAATTCACCACACTGCCTCCCCCGTGATCCTTCATTTTCTCCGCCAAATGGCGACCAATGACAAAATACGAGGTTACCGAGTCATCGAAAGGTTTCTGAAATGCGGCGGCAGTGAGATCTTCCATCCGGGTGGCTCCAGAGGAAATGAAGGTCAGGTTGACGACCCCGTCCGGCACGCCTTCGTCAGCCATCATTTGATCAAGGAAAGGCTCAAGCTGCCCAATCTCGGAAACATCAAATGTGTAGGGCCGAGTGTTCCTGAGGGCTTTCTCCCGAACCAAGCTCTCAGCCTTTTCCGCCAGGTCGACACACACCACCTTGCGGCAGAGGGAATCGAGGGCTTCCGTCAGGGCGGAGCCGAGGTAACCGGCACCCCCAATTATCCAAATATTTTTTTCTTTCAGGTTGAACATAGCGATATGGGGCAATTGGTATTGAAATCAACGGGCGAGGTCGGGGCCATCAATCGGCTCCAGGGACCGATGAGCCCTTGGCCTGCTTGACGGTGAGGATCTTTGCCAACTCCCCGGCCACAAACGCGTGACCCGCCTCCGAGGGGTGCATGCCATCGGGCAAGAGATCACGACAAGGGGACGTGCGACGCTCTGGCGTGTCGTAAAAAGCATCCACATCCACCAGCGGCACATTGAGTTCCCCTGCGAGATCCCGGACACACTGCGCATATCCACTCAGGATGTGGGTAAACCCCTGTGGATCGTTGGG
The DNA here is from genome assembly GCA_937890535.1 of uncultured Spartobacteria bacterium. Taxonomy (GTDB): domain Bacteria; phylum Verrucomicrobiota; class Verrucomicrobiia; order Chthoniobacterales; family Terrimicrobiaceae; genus CAMASH01. The sequence goes on along the minus strand of CALBXK010000011.1, from coordinate 442 downwards.
GTCATAAGGCGGGTCCCCATACATTTCCAAGAGTTGTGGAGTCCATCGCGCTTGATTGGGCGTCATCAAAATAACCTCACCCCCGGCGTCCTGAAGCTCGTTCACAAACCGCCGCAAATTCTTCTCATAGTCCATCAGACTGACCCGCGAAGCCTCTTTGGGCGGAGTTTTCCAGACATCGACCGCCGCATCATTGATGCCAAACTGAATGATGACTAGATTTGGTTTGAGGTCCAACACATCGGCCTGAAAGCGCCCGGTCGCCATCGCCGTCGTGTGCCCTCCCACTCCTTTGTTAATCACTTCCATGGCAGGAAATTTCTCCGCGATTTGGGTGGAATAGACCCTTACCCCTCCGCGCTCCGCAGTGGTGGAATCACCGAAAGCAATCCCCCGTGAGCCCGTCTGCGATCATTGGTGGGATTTCTCATTGCCCGTGCTC
>CALBXK010000010.1 GCA_937890535.1 uncultured Spartobacteria bacterium | reverse complement strand
ACGAAACAAAAAACGGATTCACCCGTTTTTGCTCTGCCACAGTGGTGAGCGGCCCGTGTCCCGGACACAACACCGTCTCATCGGGAAGCGTCATGATGTTTTCCCGGGTGGAACGCAGGGCGTCGGCATAAGACACCGCCCCGCCACCCATCGAACCCGCAAAGAGTGCGTCACCCACCACCGCAACCGGAACGGCCAGCCCTTGAATATAAAAGGTGATCCCGCCAGCCGAATGCCCGCAGGTCAAGCGGCTCCCGACCGTGAGGCCACCAATGGCAAAGGATTTCCCCGGCGCAAAGGATTCCGCGCCCGCCAGAGCCTCATTTTCGCAAACCCAGGCCGCGGCGCCGGTCTTCTCCTTCAAGCGATCGAGGTCGAGGATGTGATCGCCATGGGTATGGGTCAATAAAATCTGGGTCACATTCAACCCCTCATTCCGCACAATCTCCAGCATGGGATCGCCATCCGCTCCGCTGTCGAAAAACGCCGCCTCTTTGGTGAGAGGATCCCACACCACATACGAATTTACGGTCATATCTTCAAAAACCGTGTTGCATCCTGCCAATCCGTCGATCTTCGGCACCTCGGCCGGCAGATACTCCCCCCGGGCCTGAAGCCGCAGGGCCTCGCTTCCAAGAGCCAATACCCCGGCCACTTTGGCCAACGCCTCCTCGTTGAGGCGACCAGCCAGAAGCTCCTGCACCTGGGTGACGGGAATGCCGGCCTTTTCCGCCAGCGTCTCCTCGCTCAATCCCAAACCTCGCTGCGCCTTGCCAATAATGTCAGTGAAATTGTCTTCAATCGGAATCATGTCGACGATTAAAGGCAAGGTCCTGGGAAAAGTGAAGGCGAAAGACTCCATCGGAATCCTTGAAATCCTTCCGGAAGCCGTGTAAGAATAACCGTTCGATGGCGGGCGGTCGCTCTGCATCCGCAAGGATGCCGGAGAGGAAAGTCCGGACACCATAAGGCAGCATGCCCCTCGAAAGCGGGGGAGTTCGGAACGAAAGTTCCGGGCGACGGAAAGTGTCACAGAAAACAAACCGCCGGCGGTTTGTGCCCCTCCGGGGTGCTCAAGCCTACGGTAAGGGTGAAAAGGCGGGGTAAGAGCCCACCGGCCGGGGAGTGATTCCAGGCGCACGATAAACCCCATGCGGTGCAAGACAGAACAGGAGGATGGGTGCCTGCCCGGCCGACGCAAGTCGGCCAGACCTCCGGGTAATAGTCGCAGTTCGCAAGAACTGTTGCGAATTTCGCAAGAAATCCGCGACAAGACAAATGACCGTCCACCGGGAACGCGCGAGCGGTTCCGGCCGACAAAATCCGGCTTACAGCCATCGAACCCAACGGGGGCGGATTCCGCAAGGAGCCGCCCCCGTCCATTTTTTCCAGTGGCCGCCGGACACTCGAGACCAGCGCCCTTCGACCGCCGACAAAGGGCCCGCCGAATTCAAGGCGTCCTCTCTCCTCCATTCGTCTTTCACCCTGCCAATTTGACCTAAATCATGAATTTAGACTCATTTTTCCGTTTTTTCTTCTCCGGGAAATGGGAAGCGCTAATTTTTCCCGTCATAAGCCACCATCCCAACGTCATCAGGCCAGAAGGAACCCCACTCGTTCTCCGCACCGTCGGCAAACTCATGGCCGAGCGACCGGGGCGTTCCAGGATTTTTCAACCTAAAAACGGTCGATTTCTGTTGCCAAGGGGGACTAACCCGTCGCGACGCTTGTCTGAAGAAAAATGTCAGGTTGGAAAGAGGGGTGGAACAACTGGTGGCTGAGGCCCAGAATCCGGATGCTCCCGCCACCAATCCGGCCGATCTTCCACCGCATGAATTGACCAATGCCATCGCCTCTCAATTCGAGAAAAGCTCTCCTCCCCTGGTTTGTCCCTTTGGGCACGATAAGTGCGGCTTGGAAGATCCCTGTCCGCTCCGCGACATCATCGAAGGCATGCTTGCATCCAACCCGCATATTATGGAGAACATGAACTTGGCGATTTTCCGAAACAAAAACCGCCCACTCGCCCCATCCCCGTGTTTCCTCCTCCCCGCGTCTCTCCCACTTCCTCTCCCACTTCCTCTCCACGTCCCCCCGTCTCCCCATCCCCCACTCCCTCACGTCGGCCCGGCTATTGGTCCCTGGTGGCGGCCGGCGAACCCTTCCGGCTCTTGTTTCCCCTTGGCACCGCGGTGGGAATTTTTGGGATCATGCTCTGGCCCGCTTATGGGTGGCATCTGACGACGGAATATCCCGGCCCCATCCACGCCCGGATCATGATTGAAGGGTTTCTCACCTGTTTTATCATTGGCTTCCTCGGCACCGCTCTGCCTCGGCTGTTGGGGGCCACTCGCATCACCCTGGGAGAGACCCTGGGCTTCGCGGTGGCTCTGCTCGGGGTCGTCGTCCTCCAGGCATCAGGATCATCGCTGGGCGGCGATATGGTCTTTCTCGGAATCCTTCTCGCTCTCATCACCGGCATGGCATTTCGAGCGGCCACCCGCAGAGACAATCCCCCTCCGGCTTTTCTGCTTGCGGCCCTCGGAATGCTCTGCGCCCTCATTGGAGTCACGATCCAGATCATTCTCCAGGCGGCGTCTCCGGTCTGGCCCGCTTGGGTGGCTCCTCTGGGACGCCTGCTTCTTTATCAGGGATTTGTTCTCCTGCCAGTGATGGGTGTGGGGGCATTTCTTCTTCCTCGCTTTTTTGGACTCCCCAATCGCCAGAATTTTCCCGAATCCCTCACGCTCTCCCCGGAATGGAAACGCCGGGCCAGCTTTGCCCTCGCCTGCGGTGCCCTCGTCCTCGCCAGTTTCGCCCTGGAAGCCCTTGGCCTTTTCCGAACCGGCTACGGCCTCCGCGCCGGAGCCGTGGTCTTGTTTTTCTATCACGAGCTGCCCCTCCACCAAGCCAAAGCCATTCCAGGTTCGCTCGCCCTCGGACTGAAGATTGCCCTCGCCTCCATCCCCCTCGGCTACGCCCTCATGACCATCTTCCCCGACCACGCCCTGACCTTTCTCCACGTCGTTTTCATCTCGGGCTTCAGCCTCATGGTCTTCATCGTCGCCAGCCGGGTCATCTTTGGACACAGTGGCCAAATGGGAAAGTTCCAAGCCTCGATTTGGCCGGTTTTCATCCTTTTCACCCTCCTCCCTCTCGCCATGCTCACCCGGGTCAGTTCCGATTGGATGCCCAATGTCCGCTTCGACCACTATGCCTACGCCGCCATCGCCTGGACGGTCGGCGTCGGTATTTGGGCGCTCACCATCCTTCCTCAAGTACGAAAACCCGACGCCCCCTAAAACCAAATCCATCTCTCATCATTCCTAATTCAAAATTTTCTTCCATGATCCGCCACCTCTTCATTTCTCCGGGACACAACTATTTCGGACATCACGGTCAGCCAGCCGGAGAACACCCCATGATGGAAGTTTCCGAACTCGCCTGCGTAGCCGGTCGCGGGATTCGCAAGGACCGATTCTTCGATTTCAAACCCGATTACAAAGGGCAGATCACCTTCTTCGCCTGGGAGAATTTGGAAAAACTCTGGCAGGAACTCGCCGTCGATCTGCGCAATCCCGCCGCCACCCGGCGCAACGTCCTCACCGAAGCCCTCGATTTGCCCGATCTCATCGGAAAGGAATTCGAACTCCAGGGCATTCGATTTTTCGGAGCGGAGGAATGTCGGCCCTGTGCATGGATGAATGAGGCCATCCATCCGGGGGCCGAAGCCTGGATGAAAGGCCGCGGCGGCCTGCGAGCAAGAATCCTCACCGACGGCGTTCTCAAGAAAGGGACTTCACCCACCCCCTGAAGGGACCACTTCAGCAACCGTCTGACCGGACGCTGTCGTTAATACATTTCGAAACCTCTTCGCCGATTCCATCAGCAGGTCCTGAATCGAAAGCCAGTCCTCGTCGCTCATCACCTCTTGGCGGTGTGAATCGCGCAGGACCATCGCCGCAACCCGCAAGCGCACGGAGGGAAGAAAATCCACCGCCGGGATTCTGTAGATCAATTCACATTGTTGCGCAATGGTTTGCGACCATTCCTCCGGCGGAAGTTTTTCCCTTCGCATCTGCCACCACTGTAACTCCAGTCTGGCCACCGCACGATCGTCAAACGGCTGTCGGCTGCCTCCCGAAATGATTTGATAGTAATGCTCCATTTGCCCAAGGGCCTGAGCCATGTCTTCCGTCTCGTTGGAATGCCGAAAATCAACCGCAGCCAAGGCGGCGTGGACGGATAACCGAACACTGTCCCGTAGAGAAAATCCATACTCGGAATACGCGACCTGAAAAACCTGCCAGAACAAGGTGGCATACCGCTCTTCATAATACGCCCGCCAGGCTCTCGCTTCGCGCAACGCCAGCCCCTCCGGATCCACCTTCCGAAGATCCACTGGGCTCGCCGGCCAGAAAACAACGCACGCCAAAGCCGCGACAAGGCCAAAGATTGCTCCCAAGATCCAGCGGCGCCAAGGGGAAGTCTGCCGAGGCGCGGGTTGATGAGAATCAACCACCTCCAGTGGAGATGGAGAGTTTTGGTCGGCACGCATTGAGTCAGAAGATGGGTAAACAGGCCCAAATAAATGTCTCCTAAATACCGTTTTGATGCCAACCAAAACCCATGCCCCATCCGCTCGTCGGACAGCATTCTCCTTGACCGAGTCGCTCCGCTTGCCTTGATACCCCTCAATCTCGTGAACCCTCGAATCTGGTTAACATCCCTCGCCTTGTTTCTGCTGGTCGGCTGCGCCGGGGATACCCGCCATCGCATCATCATCAGCACCACCGACCAACGCATGGTCGTGCTGCGGGACAACGTCCGCCTTACGGAATACCCGGTTTCGACTTCTAAATTTGGAGTCGGAGATTCGCCAGGCAGCTACGCCACTCCGGTTGGAAAACTCAAAATCAAAAAGAAAATCGGCGGAGGCCATCCGTCTGGAGCGGTCTTCAAATCCCGCCGACCGACCGGGGAAGTTCTGGAAGTAGATGCCCCGGGGCGGGACCCCATTGTCACCCGCATCCTCTGGCTGGAGGGCCTCGAATCCCGGAACCGCAACGCCTACCCACGCTACATTTACATCCATGGGACCCCCGAAGAGCGCAACATCGGCAAACCTGTCAGCTACGGTTGTATCCGCATGCGATCCCGCGACATCATCGAATTATACGACACCGTCAAAGTCGGAGCCAAAGTTCTCATCACCCAAAAGCCTTTCCCCACGCCGAAACCAAGCCCAAGCCCAATCCCTTCGCAAACGCCCCAAAACACAATTCGCTAAAATTTCCCCTTGCACCGAAACCATATTCGGCTAGGTTCTGCACTCTAATCGCGGGGTGGAGCAGCCTGGTAGCTCGTCAGGCTCATAACCTGAAGGTCGTTGGTTCAAATCCAACCCCCGC
>CALBXK010000009.1 GCA_937890535.1 uncultured Spartobacteria bacterium | reverse complement strand
CCGATATCCTCTTTTTCTGTCGCATTGAGTTGCGCGAAAGCCGGGGTGGCCAGAAAAACAACTCCGCTCCAGAGTGCGCCCGTAAGAAGCAGGCGATATCCCTTCCAGATTGGGAGTGATCCGATTTTCATGTTGGAGAGAGAGGGAAGTATCAGACAATTCGGCCACTTTGCAAGCGCCACCTTCGTTCAGTTCTTCCAAAGAATGGACTCATACAAAATTACACCCGGGAGAGAGTGGGCGAGGCGCGGGTGAAAAACATTTTTGAAAAACAGATGACAACTGCCGGGGGAGGCCTATAGATCACACCAGCTTAAACCCATCCTCCCTCCTATGTCTTTGAAAACTCTCCCTCTTTCTGCGGCGGTTCTCCTCTCAGTGGTCACCTCGCCGCTCTTCGCCGGGACCTACACGGTCTCCAATCTCAATGATTCCGGCGCCGACTCGTTGCGCGCTGCGATTTCTTCAGCCAATGGCGATCCCGGTAGTACGATCGATTTCAGCGTGGCCGGCGTGATCACACTGGCATCCGCGTTGCCCGACGTCCGCCAACCCACCACCATCGATGGAACGACGGCTCCAGGTTATGCCGGTGTCCCGGTTGTGTCGGTGGATTTCAACGGGGCGACCGGGTTGCTGGCCGACCGCGGTGCGGATGGATCGGATTTTGCCGGCTTGTCGCTCGTCGGCGCGGGAAATTCGGGCATCACCCTGAAGGCGTCGGGGGTAGCGATTCGAAGCAATTACATTGGGCTTAAGGCCGACGGCACCGTGCAGGGCAACCTTGGCGATGGGGTTTCCATCACCTCTTCCTCCCACGGCAATGTCATTGGTCATTTTGATCCGATCACGGGGGTCGACTATTACAACACCTCGAATCCGACCGATTTCACAATTCAGCCGGTTAGTGCCTGGCAGGGAATTCGCAACTCGGGCACCACCCCAGGCGAGTTTCTGATTTGTGGATCCACCGACGACAATGGTCTTCTTTATATCGGTGCGCTTGCGGGGGGAGGGACCAGCTACCCCGTGGTCTATCCAGGTCCGAATACCATCTCCACCAGCGTGTATGGTCCGGATAACATCGATGGCGGGGCCATCCGTTTGGTCGGGAGTTTTCGCGCCGCGGGTTCGACCGGCTACAATTCTGGATTTGTTTGGGAAGGCACGCCGGACTTGCTTCCTTCTGGCGGTGTCTTTCGTCCCATTGATTATCCGGGTGCCACCTACCAATACACCCACAGCACAATGGGCAAGCTGGCGGTAGGCAACGCCGACGGTCCCATCAGCATCGACGGGAAAAAATTGCCGCTCGGAGCAGGCAAGGCCTACATCTACGACCTCCAATACGAATACTTCCTGACCAATATTATTTTCCCGGGTTCGAAAAGCAACACGGCCTACGGCATCTGGCAGAACGGCCCGACGAGTTACACCATTTGCGGCGGGTACAGCCCCATCGTCACAAGCAACCTGCAGAACCCCGAATTGCCGCTCACCCAAGGCAAGGCTTTCCTAGTCGACTACGACTCCCACACAGGAAAATTCACCAACTGGACGTCGTTTAATTATCCCAATGGTCCGGAAGGAGTGGATTTCATTTCGCACTTTGAGGGAATCAGCAGCGCCCAGCCCGGGATTTATACGCTCAGCGCTGATTCCGTGGAAACCGGAGGAAACGTCGCGCAGGGATCCTGGGTTGAGGTTCTGCGGAATGCGGACGGCACCTTCAGCAAGGGCACTTGGCTTGACCTCAATGCTCCCGCAGCCCCTGGCAGCGTAAGCAGCAGCAATTCGGTCTATGGATTTGCGGTGGTCGGTTTGGTGGTGGGTCCGGACACGTTTCCCTTCCAGGCGCAGGTCAATGTCGAATTTCAATTGTCGAATGTGATCAGCGGTAACCAGGGTCAGGGAATTTCGGCGGACGGCTCGACCAAAAACCTTATCGCCATGAATTACATCGGAACCGACCCGACCGGCAACGCGGCGGGCTTTGGAAATGGCGGGAATGGAATTCTCCTCGCCAATAAATCGCGTTCCAATCTCATCGGAGGTGTCGCCTTTGGAGCCAACAATCCCACCGGGAACAAGAATCCTGTTAACGCGGTCTTCCAGCGTCCGATTCAGGGAAATTTGATCTCTGGAAATCTGGGACACGGGGTCGTCATGAACAACAACTCCACGGGAAATGTTCTGAGCGGGAATTATATTGGTACCGATGCGGTGGGGACCGCCGCGCTGGGAAATGGCGGAGACGGTGTCGTCATTGATAATGCCTCCGACAACGCCCTGCTCGGATGCACCCTCTACCAAAATCCCTTTGTTTATTACAACGTCGTGTCGGGAAATGCCGGTCATGGCGTGCGGGTGAAAGACGCGAAAAATGTGACCATCCAGGCAAATTTTCTCGGCATGGGATCCGACAATGCAACGTCGGTTCCCAATGCTGGGAACGGTCTTCTGGTTGAGGGATCATCAAAAGCGACTCAGGTCGGAGGCGTCATACCCCTGGGCAATGTCATAGCCGGCAACGCCCTCAATGGCATTGAAGTCAAAGATCGGGTTTCGAAATTTGTTTCCTTCAACACGTTTTGTGGGATTGCCGCGTTTCAGCCCTTTGCTTCGGGCAATGGTCGGAATGGTATTCTCATCACCTCCACGGGCGGCAAAAACACCATCCGCACCTGCATTATTTCCGGCAATGTCGGGAATGGCATCGAGATTGGCGGCGAAGCCTCCGGTGTTGAGGTGACCGAGACGTCCTGTGGAACAAACACCGACATCAACGGACCGATTCCTAACGAGGGCCACGGGATCGTCTTAAGCGGCCACGCCCACGACAACCAAATCGGCGGGTTCCAAGCTTCCGTCGAACCCGAAGTGTTCGTCTCCGGAAACCTGGGATCCGGGATCGTCGTGAAGGACTCGGCCCACAGCAACACGATCCTCCACGCCAGCGTCGGGGGGGGAGCCCTGAGAACGGCTATTCCCAACCAAAGCGGCGGCATCCGTCTTGATCCAAATTCGCGCAACACCTCCATCGGCGGAAAAGGTCCGAGGGATCAGGTGTTAATCGTCAACAACCTCGGTCCTGGGTTGAGCCTTGATTCGACAAAGAAAAATACCATCACCGGCAATATGATTAAGGACAACACCCAGACCGGAATCATTGCCATTGGTAATTGCCAGAGCACCAAGATTAAATACAACACGGTCGAGGACAATGGCGCCGGAGGAACCGACAACGTCAATCTCTCCAGCTCCAGTGGGATCCAGTTCAGACCCTAGAGCATTGCCACAATGATCAGGATTTCCAACCCCTGACGTAACTGCCATCCCCCTCCTTTTTTCTCACGGGAAAATCACTCGATGGATAAGTCGTGATTGAGGCCCGCTTTTGTTTCCACCATCACCTCGTTGCGCCGCAAAAATGATGGCGTCCAAGGAGGGTCAAAATACCCATAAATCGGACCAGAAATCGCCGTCAGATTCTCTTGGTCCATCCAGACCTGGAGCCGCCCCAACGCCGCGGCCTCGCTCTCGGAACTGCGGCGACCACTGAATCGCAAGACTGCGAATTGGCCCGCCGGTTGCTCGCGCACGGTCACTGATCCGTCCTCTGGTTTTGGCACCCCCTCGGCTTTCATATCGGCGGGCATGACAAACGCCATCGTCCGCTCAGTGGCATTGCCCGACATGAACACAGGCGTGGTCATGGCAATTTTCTGACTCTTTTTGTTTCCGCCCGTAATAAACCGGAACAAACGCGAGAAACTTCGATCGCCGTTTTTTCCCTCGCCCATAGACGTTTCCACCACAGTCAAGGCCGGGTAAAGCCGCACCTCAAATTTTCCATCTGAACGCGTCACTTCATAAGGGGCCGATTCATAACCCGTCCGCATCACCTGACAGCCAGCGACCACGATCCCGGTCACGACGGCGACCCCAGAAAAAACCACCCACATTTTGTTCACAAAATGAATCTAACAAAAGTCGCGCCATTTGCGAATCGCGTCCGCAAAAGGACTTTGGAGGGACGCCGTCCCCCGGCGTCCGTTGGTTACCCCGAACCACGGAGACGGGGCCCCTCCATCCCATCAGCCAAAACCCGGAAAAAATTTGCGGCCGGCAACCGATCGAAATATGCCATGGAGCCCCTTTCTCAATTCTGTTCCATAAAGATTCCGGGGTCAGTCCGTGCATACGTGTATTTGCACGAGATTCCGGGGTCAGTCCGTGCATACGTGTATTTGCACGTATGCACGGACTGACC
>CALBXK010000008.1 GCA_937890535.1 uncultured Spartobacteria bacterium | reverse complement strand
TGACGGAAAGTGGGATGTCTTGGGTTTGGGTATTCATTTTTTCTGTGGCGGTGAGGTTTTTTTTCGATTTGTGGGTTTATGTTCGTTCATCCTGTATTCGGAGGGCTTGCGAAATTCTCTCACCCAAATGTCACAACGGTGAACGTGGCGAGTCGTCCAAGGGCATGGGCAGCGGCTCCAATTTTCGGCGCCCTGCGTAAGCGAGGAAGATTATTGAAGCGGGGGGGAGCCGAAGTTTCAAATTCATGAAATTGTCTGGGAGGTTTGATCGCTGGAGGGTAAGCTCGCGCCATGACGAGGTAAAGCCTCGTGTTGAGGGAGGTCGCTTTCCGCAACCATGGGTTGATGCCTTCCCGAAAGCCGACGCCGAACAAAAGCCGTTCCCGGTTCGGTAAAAATGTGGCGATGCTTCGGGCATCCGCCGACTTGACGCAGGAGAAGACTGCCGAGGCCCTGGGGCTCAGCACGAGGTATTTTCAGGATATCGAGCATGGCCGATATTTTCCAAGCTTTCCGGTGCTTCTTCAGTTAAGAAGGGTTTTGAACTGTAGATGGGATGCGCTGTTCGACGGATGTGATGCCGATTGAATATGGGTTCCCGCCTACCGTGAGAGCTGCATGAGGGTGCGGTCGCTTGGGCAGCGGAGGCCACCTTGGGGCATAGTGTAGGTGAGGACCAATCCGCACTGGGGGCATTTGTATTTCCACGATTGCTGGGCGAGGGCCAAAGTGGCTGAACCCACGGTGGCGAGGAAGACGATTGTGGCTGCGAGGGTAACGAGTTTTTGTTTCATACACCCTGTATTCGGCGGGTTTTTGGAAATCTCTCGGAATGATGGAAAAAAAATCACGCGGAGATGAGGTGGAAGTGACCTCACAACGCTGGTTGGGTGCGTGGCCATCAAACGACGCCTTCAAGCAGCGGCTGGCCTTTCTGGTGGAGGGACTGAGGTTTTCCAAGTTGGCGTCTGATTTTGTCACGGGTGAGACACGCAGCGGATAGTTGCGGGGAAACGAGTTGCCAACTCGTCCTTCCCATTTTTTGTGCCTTTTCAGTGAGGCCGACTTTCACCGGGGCTCCTACTTCGGAGTATCTTGCGCGTCGGCAGCCGGCGGCAGGGCGGCGAGTAGGGCATCCAATTGGGGGAGACGTCCTACATCGGACGGCGCCAGGCGGTTTTGGTCTTTCATGGCCGTGATCCCGGCACGGGCCCGTTCAAACCACGTTTTGGCTTCGGCGCTGCGGTCGGTCTTTTGGCAAAAAGTTCCGAGGCTCCAGTAGGAGACCCACAGGTCTCGCTGGAATTGTAAATTGTCGGGCGCTGCTTGGGCCAGGTGGCGTTTGATTTCCAGGGATTCGGTGAACGCCTTGCGCGCGCTATCGGTTCGATCCAGCGCCAGATAGGCGTCTCCGAGGTTGGTGAGCGAAACAGCTACGTCCCGCTGCCACTTTGTGTTGGTGGGGTCGCTTTGAGCGAGTTTGCGGCGGAGGGCGAGCGCTTCTTGATAGGCGAGTAGGGCCTCGGCGTAATGGCCTTGGGCGGCAGCGACCTTGCCGGTTTTGTTGAGCGTGATACCGAGGTCGCGCTGCCACTGGAGATCGGCGGGGTCGGTCTCGGCGAGTTTGCGGAAGATGGGAAGGGCTTCGGAAAAGATCAGGGCCGCGTGGGAGATCTCACCTTGGCGTAGGTATATCTCGCCAATCCGATTGAGAAAGATGCCTGCGTCCCGTTGCAACTCGGTATTGGAGGGATCCTGCAAGGACAGTCGGCGCGCGATCTCCCGGGCTTCGGAAAAGTCGGCCCGGGCTTCGTCGTTTCTTCCCAGAGCCATGAGGGTGTCTCCGACGATATTCAGGGAAACTGACACGTTGCGCAGACGGTGGGCGTCTGCAGGGGCCTCTTGGCTGAGCTTCCGACGTTGTGCGAGTCCCTCGGAGTAGACCGCCAGAGCGGGTTCAAGGCGTCCCACGGCAGTGAGGTGGTCGCCTTCCGCCACAAGAGCGGTGAGGGACTTCTCGGATGGGCTATCCCCGCTGGTCTGGGGATTGGCATCGTGAGGTCTAGCCGGGGCGCCCGGAAGGATCGGGGTGACGGCGGCGAGTGCCAGAAGGAGTGGGATTCGGATTTTCATTCCCTATGCATTCGGCAGCGGGCGGGAAATCTCTCGGGGCAGCAGTCGGGAAAGCGGGATTTGAATCCTCTGAGACCTGGGAAATCGGACTTATCAGGCATAAGGCAATTTCGGCTAACGCATCAGGGAAAGTTGCTACCATTCCCTAGCGGTTGGAATGGAACCTGGGGGCGGCCTGTCATCGAGAATCCTCTGCAATCTCATTGAGGCCGAAGCCAAATCAAGATCCAAGTGTCCGCCGTAATTTTTTGGAATGCTTTGGAAAAATCGGAGAGATTGGTGGGAAGCTGGTCTGATAATCTGATTTTTATAGGCCTCCGCGATAATTAGGAACTGAGACCAATCGGATTCAATCCGCTGCCGCTTCCGCTGATTCGTGGTTTGGCTGATTAGTTGATAGTAGAGCCGAGGAACGGATTTAAAGGCTTGGTAGGGGCGATAGGCTTTAATCTGTTTTTCCAGTCGGTCTGACAGCGCATCCACTTCACGTATGAGCTCAGGGAGATCTTTTGGTTTCTTGTCCCAGATCGAACGAAAATCGTCAGCGATTTTCGCGCGAGGATCACCAGAGATTTGCGTTGGGGTCGGCAGCAGTTCGAGAATGGCCCCGGGATTCTTCTGAGATTGAAGATCAAAGGGAGGATGATTGATGTTCGTTGGCAAATCAACCGAGTCGGATTGTTTTTGTGGTGGATCGGCTTCGGGCTGACTGAAAGGCTGATCGCGGCTCTTTTCGGCTGGCGAATCTCCGGGAGATTTTGCCGAGCGAAAAGCCGGAGAAGCCAGCGGCGTCGGTGATGTCGTAGCTCTTGGTTCAATCGGTTCAGTCACGACCCTTGTGGGAGTTACTTCCACCACGGGTGGCGGGATGTTGACATCGACCGGCGGCGAATGCGAAGGATCTCGGGCTTTCCGTGACTCGGTGGGCGTGACGGGGATTTTTGGGGGCTTGGCGGTGGAAGTTGGCTGATGGATTTCTTTTTTCACCA
>CALBXK010000007.1 GCA_937890535.1 uncultured Spartobacteria bacterium | reverse complement strand
GGCCACTGGCATCGACGATCCGATCCGGGGACCGGCCGGCCAGCGAGGGAGCCGCCGCCAGGGTTTCGCGAGTGAGGCGAATACCGTCCGCTCCCACCCGCTCGACGGACGCCCGGCGTTTGACAAATTGCACTCCAGCCTCCCGGGCTCGCGCTTCCAACACCTCGTCGAAAGCTGGCCGGGGAACATTGTAGGCGTAGGGTGGCAGGCCACAGGCGGGGACCCGGGCAAAGCAAAAATCAACTTGGTCCTCCAGAGAAAGTACAAACGAAACTCCCGGTTTATGGACCCCGATAGCGGCGACCTGTTCCTCCACTCCGAGCCGCCGCAAGGTCGGCACAACCGCAGGAACGAGGGATTCTCCTACAAGGAGGTCTGGCCGCTGTCCCTCGTCGAAGAGCACCACTTGGTGTCCCTGTTCCGCCAACAAGGTGGCAAGGACAGACCCAGCCGGTCCGGAACCAATGATCGCGGTGGTTTTCAAACCAAGGTCTCTCGAGAGACAAGAGGGTACGGAGTGGCGGCAGCCTCCGGCAATAGATCCGGGCGGGTTCCCCCAGAAGGTCCTCCAGGAGGACGTCCGCCATCACCCGACGTTCCTCCGCACTCAGGCATCCCTCCCGCCAGGATAAAGTGATGTTCACGTGGGCTCCTCGATCCGCAAAAAAGATTCCCGTCCCCGGAGGCGCTCCCAGACAGGGCAGGTGATTGGCATTTTCAATTCTGGCTCCGGCGAAGGTGACCATGTCGGGAGCGAAGGCCCCGGTATGAGAATGAAAAAATGTGGAAATTTCCCCTCCGAATTGCAGGCGCACGATTTTCATGAAGAGACGAGATGGTGCCCTCAACATCATCTCTAGAATAGCGGCAAAGGACGCATCGAGGCGTTGGCGCATCATTTCCAGGAACTGGCGTTTGAGTGCGACCGCCGCCGATTCGAAGTCCGCCAACTCCTCTTGAAGGGCGGAGAAAAAGAGGATCGTCATATGATTGTTAAAGATCGGACCGCGGGCTCCCCGGCGCCGCATTTGCATCGGAACCGCTGCTACAAAATTCCGGGGCACAATTTGCCGCAGGGAAAAAACGGCGTTATGCGCCCGCATCACGCCCGCCAGGTAAAATGACAACGGAAACAAAGTTCCGGTGAGAGCCTCGGCGCGAGCGCGGACCACGGCAGAGTCCGCAGCGTTCAGGGTGATGGCCTCATAGCAACACCGGCCGGCCCGGGGCTTGGGGCCGCTGAGGGACCGGACGCCGAGATTTGCCAGGGCCGCCATCCTCTGCGCCGCCCGCCCAGCCAGACGGAACTTCTCCCAAAAAGTAACCTTAATTTGTACGGCGTCCGGCGCTTCGCAATCCAGATCCACTCCCTCGCAAAGCCGGGCTAATTCGGCCAGAAGCAACTCGGCCCCTTTGCCATCCATCAGGATATGATACCATGAAAAAGCGACCCGACACCGCCCATCGCGCAATTCGAGAACATCCAAGCGAGCATTGGCATGTCGGCGCTCGGCATTGGTATCTGTATCAACATCGTACGGTGGCTGTATTTTGTCGGTGAGGAATTTTTTCGGGTTCTCCACCACAACGGCCTCAGCACCCAAAGCTCCTGGCGAGCCGTCTTCCCGCCAGACCCCCAACGGCAGGCGGCGATCATGGGTCTTCGGCACCTCCCAGTAGGGGCGCAAGGTCAACCAACTGCGCCGCAAAGTGGCAACAAGCAGGGGATGTTTTTCCACGATCCGCCGGGTGGCAGCCCGGAGTTGGTTCACATCCGGCACTCGATCCAATTCCAGAACCGATTGACTGGCATGGAACCCCTGCCCCGTGCGCCGCATGAACGCATCCAAGGCAATGAGAAACCCATCCGGCGGACTCACCGGAAACCGATGGCGCGTCATGGCCAGGGAAGGTCCCTCCGCGAGCATTGAAAAAATTGCATCGCCAAGGGTTTCGGACGCCGACCGGTTGGCGTCAATTTTTTTTCCGCTCCACCTCCTCCCCGCGACGGATTTTTCCGCTGGCGGTGAGGGAGATCGATTCCACAAATTGGAAGTCCATCGGGATCTTGTAGGCGGACAACGCCGCCCGGCAATGAGCCACGAGGGCGGAAATCGGAGGCGGCTTCGAAGGGTCGACGGCGATAATTTCAGCGACGGGAATAGCGCCCACCCGGGGATGTTTGCGTCCGAGGACCCGAGCGCCCTTGACGCCGGGATGTTCGCGCAGGACGGCTTCGACCTCCTCAGGAAAGCACTTCATGCCGGCGACATTGATCACCGAACCACTCCGTCCATCGAGATGGAGATCGCCCTCTTCATCGTAGTGTCCAAGATCCCCGGAATGAAACCATCCGTCCGTGAGGATGTCGTCCCGGGTTCGCCAGGGATTGAGATAGGCATCCAACATCCCTGGCCCTTGAATCCAGATCTCCCCCTGGCGAGTCTCAATTTCGAAATCCGGCAACGGGCGGCCGACGGCTGTGGGTTTTTCGCGGGCGGCGACCAGATTCAGACAGGACATTCCCACCTCGATGATGCCGAGTCCTTGGGTGAGAGCCACTCCGTAACGGGCCTGAAAGGCCGCCGCGGTCGATTCGGTGAGAGCCGAGGCGGTTGAAACCGCTAGTCGCAGGGTCGGCCAAGGGTCCCCCGACGATTCGGCCGCGAGCAAGGCGTGATGGAAGGGGGCTCCATAAAGTACCGTCGCTCCATGGGTTCGGGCCATGCTCAACAGATCCTTCGCCATGTGGGATTCCGGCAGGAGGGTGGTCGCGCCCTGGCGGAGATACAGCATGATCGAAACCGCAAAATGGTGAGCCATGGGAAGAACCCAGACCACGCGATCGGCTGAACCGATTTGCAATCCCCGGTTGGCGGCGGTGACCCGGTCCCGCAACGACTCATGAGAAATCACCACGCCCTTGCTCCGTCCGGTCGTTCCTGAACTGAAGCGGATGAAGGCGGCATTTAAGGCGTCGAAGGCGGCTTCCTCAAATCGGGGAGCCTGTGCTTGCTCCGCCGGCGAAATCCTTCCGTCTCCGCTCAGAATCGCCCCGAGGTGAGTCTGGTCGACGACGGCGGCGCGTTCGGGGAGGGAAAGCTCCTGAGCCAGGGGCACGAGACATTTTCCGGCCTTAAGGATGGCCAGAGCAAGGACGATGTGGGTGATGCCATCCGGGCAGTCGAGCCCGATGCGAGGGGCAGACACTGCGGCGAGGCGGGGGACGTGTTCCTCGACCCTGGCCGCAAGTTCGCCATAGGAAATTGCCTCTTGGGGAGTGATGACCGCCGGATGATCCGCTCGGCATTCCGCAAAGATCTCTTTAACAATATTCATGAGCCAAAAGCCTGTCCCGATGGTTTGCAATTTGGGCTGCGGTCGGTTCCGCCTCACCGTCCGCCACCAGTGCCGCGGCAATGCCCGCAGCCTCTCCAGTTGCCAGGCAAGTGCCAATGACCCGCAACGAGGCCAGGGCCT
The DNA here is from genome assembly GCA_937890535.1 of uncultured Spartobacteria bacterium. Classification (GTDB taxonomy): domain Bacteria; phylum Verrucomicrobiota; class Verrucomicrobiia; order Chthoniobacterales; family Terrimicrobiaceae; genus CAMASH01. The sequence goes on along the minus strand of CALBXK010000007.1, from coordinate 2,360 downwards.
CGTGACTGCTGGAAAGACAGCGACCGGCGGCAAAAAGAGTCTCTGGTTGGTGAGCGCGCAAGGCCCCCAGAGGAATTCCACAAGGTCGGTTCCCCTCGGGAAATCGCAAGGTCACCGCGTTGGCTTTTTCCCGCAATTCCATCGGCCAGGTGGCGAGGGCAATAGTGTCCTCGGGGAGGGTGCCTGAAACCAGATCTTCTGTCTCGACCCGCACGCGACCGACCAGGCGGCGGCTTTCCCGCACCCCAACCCGAACGGGATGGGCGGCGACGCGAAGGGAGGAATACCCGTCGTCCTGGCCGCGAAGATACTCCATCAGCGCCCGGGCGAGCTTTCGCCCGACCATCTCCAGCCGGGTCAGGCAAGCGGGATCGAGGGGATCATATCCGTCCGGGTCCTCGATATTGATGGTTGCAAAAAGCCCTCCATCCTCCGGGATGGCCCGGAACGTCGCCCCGAGGGCTGCGGCAGGAAGTTGCTTCGAATGGACCCCATGAGCGATGATACGAGCAATCCGGAGGCGGCCGGAATCATCCAGCGCGGAAGGTGGGATCCCTTCCAATCGACACACATAAGCGGGCCGCTGCAGACGGGCCGGCTCCACCATTTCGCATCCTGCCCCGCAGAGTGCTGCCACGGTCGCGTCCCCTGTGGTATCGATCACCGTCCGGGGAGTCAGGGTCTCGCGCACCCCTCGACAGGAGATCTCCACCGCATCAAGGGTGGGAGAAGCTGCAATCATTTCGCTGTGAAACTTAATGGTCAGATTTTTTGCCTTCTCCAAAAATTCGTCCGCCAGCCCGGCGAAAGCGACCGGCCGGTGAAAAAGCACCTCCACCCGACCGAGACGGACCGGACCGGACGCACCACCGCATTCCTTCAGGCGATCGGCAAAATGTGAAGCGAATCCCGGATTGGCATAAGCGCCGGGGGCGCCGTCGGTCAGATGATACAGTCCACAGATCGAATGCACCAAGGCCGCGGTGGCCATGCCCCCGGCGAAACCATGGCGTTCGATCAGACACGTCTTGGCTCCGAGGCCTGCGGCGGAGACTGCGGCGGCCAGCCCGGCACTTCCTCCGCCGACAACCAGAACGTCCCAGTTCATCGCGAACAACCCCTGGCGGCCAGGGCCGACCTCAGTTCCTCCGATCGGATCAGACCCTTAGGCCTCAACCGCATGTTTCTGGAGAAGTTTGGTCAGCATTTCCGCACTGCGAAAATTCTCAATCGAGAGAGCCGCGTCTGGAAGCGAGACGTCGTATTTTTCCTCCAGGAGAACAAGCAACTGAATGATGGCCATCGAATCGAGACCTGCCTCTTGCAGGTCGTCCTGAGTGCCAAAATTCTCAGGAAGGACCAACAACCGCTCACCAATGAGGGTAAGGAGTTCTTTTTTTACGACGGAAGGATCAGGAAGTTTGGGCATGGCAGAAGGTATTTGAAATCAGATTCAGGATTTTTTGTCGATGTCTCCCAGGGCCCACCGGGCGATGGGTTTCGTCTGCAAGATCAGAAACAGCCCGATTCCGATCGAGAATATCGAGACAATCGGCCCCTGCCACAGAAAAAGCCGGGAGGCGTTCAGGTTGGGATTCGCGGCCTGACTGAGGACCATGACGAGCGAGAAGGTCGTGGTGACAAGGGTCGGGATGTTGTTAACGATCAAGTAAAGGCCGAGGGCCTTGATGAAAAGATGGAGCCAGTCGGTTTTATTCACGGAAGGGTTGGGGTGCGATGTGGGGCTGGAAATTCAAGTCCTGGATCAATCCGTCGGACAGGCGATACACCCAGCCGTGGATTTCCACCTTTTGCCCCCGTTTGCGGGCATTGTGAATGATGCTCGTCTCATCAACATGCCGGGCCTGATCAAGAACGTTCAATTCGCAAAGGAGATCTTCTCGTCCCGTTTGACCCAATCCGTCGAAGCGCTCGGGCTGACGACGATGGATGGCGCGAACATGGTGCAGCCAGCTGTCAACAAAACCATCCGCCCGTTTCGCCAGCGCCGCCCGCACTCCCCCGCAGCCATAGTGCCCCACCACCATGATGTGTTCGACCTTCAGAACTTCGACGGCATATTGAAGAACCGAAAGACAGTTAAAATCGGTATGGTTGACCAGATTCGCCACATTGCGGTGGACGAAAACCTCGCCCGGATGGAGTCCGAGAATCTGGTTCGCCGGCACCCGGCTGTCCGAACAACCAATCCAGAGGTACTTTGGACTCTGGACATCAACGAGCCGCTTAAAATAATCCGGGTCTTTCGCCAGCATGGCCGCTGCCCACTGCCGGTTCGATTCGAAAATGTGTTCCATATCTCCGCTATCGTGCCGGGTTTCCCCCCGCGTGGGCAAGAA
>CALBXK010000006.1 GCA_937890535.1 uncultured Spartobacteria bacterium | reverse complement strand
GGGGGACGCCGACCTCTCCTACGCGGATCTCGACGCTCATGCCGACGCCCTCGCCCGCTGGTTGCACAATGAAAATGTGGCTAATGGATGGAACATTGCCGTCTGCCTCACACCCACCTCCTGGTTGCCGGTCGCCGTGCTTGGTATCTTGAGAGCTGGGGACACCTGCGTTCCCCTCGATCCCCGTTCGGCGCCCGATTGGATTGCTTCGCGTATCGCTCCGTCCGATGTGGAATTGATCATCTGCGATTCCGGCACGGAATCATTCTTCGATGGGACGGCTCACCGTCTGCTCGTCCTCGATCAAAAATGGGACACCGTCTCTTCCGCATCCGGAGGAGAGAAATCCAAAGCCGCACCCGACGCGTTCCTCCTCAATGGCACCGACCGGGACGAGGCTCCAGCCCTCCGCTCCCTAAGCTCCAAATTTGTATCTTCCGCCTGTGAGGAAGCTATTCTTCATTGGTCCGTGGAACCTGGAGACCTGATTGGCCTCCAAGCCGGAGCGGGAACCGGGGCGTTTGTGGAAACTCTCCTGATCGGACTGCTATCCGGCGCCACCTTGGTGTTGCCAGATCCCTCGGATCCACTGAATCCCGCCGACCTCAGCCGCCTCAACCACCTTCGTCTTTCCCTAGATCAGTGGAGGGGCCTGGCCGCCAAATGCGCCGGAGACCCCACCGCCTTGCCCGGATCGCTCCGCACAATTTGTGTCGAGGCCGGATCCTCACCCTGGGGCTCGGAAAGGGCCTGGACGATGCTGCGGGATGTTTCGGCGTTGGGTATTCTGTTTTTCAGTCCCTCCGGATTTTCCAGAGCCGGGATCAGTTCTACCGACTTTTCTGGTCCCCTTGCCGTCATCGATCCTCCGATCGGTTTTGCCACGCCAGGGGTCGAAGCCGCCCTCCTCGATTCCGCGGGACACCCACTGCCCCCCCACTTCCCCGGCAATTTGGAAATCTCGTTCCCTGCCCAGGGAACGGAGAAATTTCCCGTTCCCGCTTGGCGCGACGAATCCGGAGCCTTTCATCTCCTTCCTTCGGAGACCGCCGCCACCGCACGGGCTCTCGACCAGTTGCCGGAAATTTTTGACGTCCACTGCATCGCATCTCCACCCACCACCTGGGTCGTCCTGGCGCCCAAGGCCGAGGCACCGTCCCCCTCCGCAATGCGGACGGCAACCCAACGCCTGCCCCAAGAGCTTCGGCCCGAGCTTTTCTCCTTCGTGAAAGAATTTCCCCTCACTCCTGGCGGAGCCATCGATGAAGCGAAACTCCCTCAACCCGAGGCGGCTCCGAAATCTACTCCCGTCACTGCGTCCCTCGACAAGCCCACGCCTTCCGCGAGGACAGTCGCGGTCGTTTGGGAACCGCTGGTCCTTCTGCAGCAGACTCCTGACGCCCCCACCTTGTTTCTCATCCATGACCTGGACGGCAGCCCCGCCCCCTACCACGCACTGGTCGAGTTGTTGAAATCCGATTGGACGATCCATGGCTCCACCGCCCGAGGATTGCAGGACCCCTCCGCCTGCCACCTCACCGTCGAAACCGAGGCCGCGGCGCTCGTCGAAGCGATTTGCCTTCTCGATCCTGAAGGGCCGTTTCATCTCTCCGGGCATGGATTTGGCGCCATTCTGGCCATGGAAATGGCGCGCCAACTCCGCATCGGCGGACGATCGGTCCCCTATCTGGTTTTGAGCGGTTCCCAACCCCCGGAAACCGGATCGGACGGCTCCTGGCGCAGCACACTCTCGCGCTTCTTTTCCCGGCCGACCCTGCCCCCCTCCCCATCGTCCGAGTCTCCAGTTGTCACCGCTCACCGCACCGCCCTCAAAAACTACCGCACCCAACCGCTCCCCGGACCAGTCGGTGTCATCCTCGGATCAGACCGCGACCGCGACGCAGAATCCGCCTGGACGCAATGCGCCCCCGAGGCCAACATCGAACACGTTAATGCTCCCACCGCGCAGATGCTCGCAGAGCCTCCTGTCAAACGCATGACGGCATTGATGCGCGAATGGATGGGCACTTCCGGCGCGGAGTGACTCAACCTCTCCCCCGACTTCGTTCCCGATAGGCGCCCGGCGTCAGCCCCATCCCCGCCTTAAATGCGTTCCCAAAGGCCGCCGCATCGGCAAATCCACACTCGACCGCAATTTGCTTCATCGGATGATTGGTCGAGGCCAGAGTCTTGCAAGCAGTACGGAGCCGCACCCGAAGCACCATTTGATGCGGAGTAACCTGTAATTGCCGACGAAAACTTTCATGCAAATGCGCCACCGAACATTCCGCCACCGCGGCAAGCTCCTCCACCCGACACGGTGACGCCGGGTCAGATTCGATCCGATCCAAAACCGCTTGGATCTGAAGGGGCAATTTTTTCCGCTCCCCGGTGTGCCCATCATGGCGCACCCGAAAGAGCAGATTTCCCACCACATGCTCCAACAAAGCCAGTCGATCAAAGGTTTCCTCATGAAAAAGTTCCACCGCCTCTCTGGTAAAGGCCTGTACAGCCTCCAGGTCCGGCCACCGCGAAAAGCGCGGCACCTCACGAGGCAGACTCCGCCGACCCACCAGCGTCACGGCGAGGCAACGATAAGGATTTTGAAAATCACTGCGCCCGATCGTTGAATCCCCCGGCCAGTTCCAAATAAGATCTCCAGGCAACACTTCCCGCCACTGCCCGCCATCCTCCACCCAACCCCGCCCTCCGGTCAAAAGTTCCACCCGACACAGCGGCGCCGAGACCATAATCGGCTGTGGATGACGACCTTCCTCCTGTCGATAATGCGACACCCACTCCAGGCGCTTCCAGTTGGAGATTTTCACAAATTTTTGGAGTTTTTGACAACTTGAAGTCATTGTTTCGTCCACTGTACCGTATCAAAAGAAACACGTCGCAGTTTTTTTCACAATTCCATACTAATTCATGAACACCATAAAATTTGGGTTTATCGGTGCCGGGCAAATTTCTCATTCCAGTGCGGCCAGCATCAATTCCCATCCCCGCGCGACCTTGGTTGCGGCCCAAGATACCAATGCCGCCCGTCTGAAAGAGCTGGAGGCCAAATTCGGCGTCGCCAACACCTACGCCACGGCAGAAGAACTTTTTGCCGACAACAACCTGGATGCGGTCTATATCGCCACTCCCAACAAATTCCATGTTCCCCTTGCTCTCCAGGCCTTGGAGGCCGGCAAGCATGTCATTCTCGAAAAGCCTTTTGCAATGAACTACCCCGAGGCACTGCAAGCCGCGGAGACCGCTCGGCGGCTTGGAAAAGTTCTCACGCTCGGGATGAATCAGCGGTTTGAAAAAGCGCCTCAAACCGTGCGTTCCCTGATTGAGGCAGGGACCCTCGGAGAGATCTACCACACCAAAGCCCATTGGCTCCGGCGTGCCGGCATTCCAAAATTGGGAACTTGGTTTGGTAATCGTGAGTTGTCTGGAGGCGGTTGCCTCTACGATATCGGCGTCCACTTTCTCGATTTGAGCCTGTACCTGATGGACAATTTTGATCCCGTTTCGGTCAGTGGGGCGACCTACACCAAATTTGGTCATCTCGGCCGGGGGGAAGGCGGTTGGGGAAAATCCGAGGCGAGCGAAATCGTCTTTGATGTTGATGATTTTGCCACCGGCTTCATTCGCATGGCCAATGGTGCAACCCTTTCCTTGGATGTGTCCTGGGCCTGTCATGCCGAAGAGGACGACCGCGCTGATGTCCACCTCTACGGCACGGAGGCAGGGGCGCACGCCATGAAGGGTCGAATCTTCCGTCAGGATCCCGAGACCGGTGAATACCTGGTGGTGCAAAACCCCAAGGCAGAGATCCGCTATCCACACTGCGACCGCTTTCATAACTTCATCAACCATCTCGTCGAAGGCGAAGAGCTTTGTGTCTCGCTCGATCAAGCCCTGACGGTCCAAAAGATTCTCGACGCCATGGCCGAATCGGCCGCCTCCGGTCGCGAAGTCCGCCTCGATTCCTAATTGATTCGCCTTCGCCGCAACTTCCTTATTCGTAATTGATTCGCCTTCGGCTCCCCTTCGGGCTGTCTGGCTTGCGCCACTCTTTCGTTTGTCTTCCCAGACCAAACATCTTGTTGCCCTCTTTTAGATTGTGCTTCCGCGCAGGGTTTTGTCTCCCTACGGTCGGCTCTTCATTCTTAAATTTCTATGAAACCCAGCCACAATTTCGGAGTGCAAAGCTATTGTTTCCGCCACTTCAAAGACAATGCCGTCGTCGCAAAATTGGTCCGCGAGATTGATCTCGATCAGATCGAACTCTGCGCCGTCCATGCGGATTTTGACCAACCCGAATCGTTTCCAGAGATCGTCTCGATCTACCGCGACGCCGGTGTCTCCATCCTCTCCCTCGGAGTGCAGACCTTCACCGGTCAGGACTCCGAACGGGCCTGGTTTGAATGCGCCGCGGCCGCCGGTGCCCGCCATATTTCAGCCCATTTTCAGGTGGGAACGTTTGCCCAAGCCATCCCCAAAGTCCAGGGGTGGAGCCGGGAGTTTGGCATCAAGGTCGGCATTCATTGTCACGGCGGTTATATGTTCGGCGGCCAACCCGACGTGCTCCGGCATCTCATCGCCCTGGGGGCACCCGAGATCGGAGTCTTCATCGACACCGCTTGGTGCATGCAGATCGGCCCATATCATGGTAATCCGCTTGCATGGGCCCGCGAATTTGCCGGTCACATCACCGGAGTGCACTACAAGGACTTTCTCTTCGAGCCCAATGGGCAATGGAAGGATGTCGTCGTCGGCACCGGAAATCTCGATCTTCCCGGGTTTGTCCAGGCTTTGGACGAAGGAGGATTCGACGGAGTGGCAGTGATTGAGTACGAGGCCGACGTGGAAAATCCCGCCCCCGCTCTCAAGCGTTGCGTGGACTCAATGCGAATGCTGCTGAAAAAATAGAGCGCGCACGAGCAAGACCCACACCCGACCCCTCGAGACCTTGACCCGGGCGGCCTCCGGGTGGCGAACGACCAAATCCAAGGTTTCCCGTGCCAGGAGCAGCGGCAGCGCACAGGCGGCCCGCACTCTCCACGGTCGCACC
>CALBXK010000005.1 GCA_937890535.1 uncultured Spartobacteria bacterium | reverse complement strand
TTCCCTACCGCTCCTGCACCGAGACGGACTGGGACAATGCCGTTGCACTCGCTTGGAAACTTCGCGACCGTGGTCTCACAGTCCCGTGGCTCGACGTTCTGATCGCAGCCCTCGCCCTGCACGATAACGTGCGGCTCTATGCGCTCGACTCTCATTTTAAGCGCATTTCCGAATTCACCGGCCTGCGCCTCTACACCCCTGGATATTCAGGAAGGTTTGTGCCGGAAGGTGAGGGGTAACTCACCGGGTTGGTTCGAGAAGTGACGGGAACAACGAAAAGATCTCCGGCATAAGTCCCCCGCCCGGCCACAACAGCGGGTCGGTAACCATCGTTGAAAAGGCCCCCGCTAGCAAGAAACCGCAGAAACCGGCGGCAAAAGATAAATAGCAGCCATCAGGAGTCCCCCGGCCTCCGGTGAGGCATCAGAGCGGCCTGGGACTGGAGGTCCCGTATTTTTCGAGCACCCTAAAGTCCGGGGTCGTTATCTCCAAGTTTCGCTTCTTTTGATGGCGTTGCCTTTTTTTCTGGAGACATTTTGCCCCAGACAGCCGCCCCGATTAATGTTGCTGCTGCCAACAAGGCTGTAGCAAAACCCGCCAAGGGCTTGTCATTGAGTACAAGAATTACCGAGGCTGTCACCGCTGCCAGACCAAGCACAAAACCAAACCCTTGCCCCAGATAAGTTCCGATAAAGAGACCCTTTTGCCTGCGCAGTTGATAGCCATGGATGAACTGCTGATCCCGCTCTGCCATGCGCACGATTCGGTCCGCAGCCCTGGGGAGCATATCTTCATATTCACGGAGCGTGGTTGGAGCCGGCAGGGGGCCACTGTGAGTCACCACAGTCTGCTCGAAGACCATTTGCATGGCTTCCGGAGCTTGAACAGCCGGACTAGTGTAGTTTTTCCGGCGACGACTCAAGGCTCAACTCCATCTGGGCGGCTTCCCTTCGGATGGCCGGAGATGCAATCACTATGGCTCTCTGGATATGGGATCCGGCATTTTTGAAATAATCCCCAGTCACTGGGCTCTCGCAGGATTCGCTCCGGGAAGGGAAGATACAAATCGCCCCGCCTACACCGTGGATGAATTGTCGGAGGAGTTCTGGCATACGCAACAATTCGTGCTATTCCGCCGCGGCGTCAAGCATTCCCCGCGGGGAATCTACCAGGCCTACGCATGGACGGAGTACAATCCAAAACGAGAAAAAGGTTGCTTCCTCCGTAGATGGGCAAGCGCCGATATGGAAATTGTCGTGAAATTGGGAAATTGGGCGCTTTGAGGGGGGGCATCCGCAGCAACGGCCAGGATTTCCACACAGGGAAAAAGTGGATCAGAAAAAGCACCTTCCAGCGGGTCGGATCTTCCAATGACCTGCGTCCGCCACCAAACAATGCGGTGGTATTTGGCAATATCTATGTCAATTTAGGGGGCAAACCTGTCGAGTTCAGGATGAACCAACTCTCGCTTCCCTCCGAAAAAATAGCATGTTTCCGCACCCTGTTCCGGGGGCGGGAGGATGTCTATGCCCGACGCTTCGAGAATCAGCGAACGGGCAAATCTGGATATGCCCCGGCCTGCGGCAATGAATGGGTGCGGGGCATTTGCGAGAAACCGCGCATCAAATGCTCCGACTGCGCCTGCCAAAGCTGGCTGCCCGTCACCGAGGGAGTGATCCGCCAGCACCTGTCCGGCGAGGACGAGCGTGGGCAGCTTTTTGTGATGGGTGTCTATCCCATGCTGCTGGACGAAACCTGTTTTTTCCTGGCGGTCGATTTTGATGGTGAGGGTTGGATGGAGGATGCGGCGGCGTACCTGGAGACTTGCCGCCGGATGGAGATTCCCGCCGCTCTTGAACGTTCGCGCTCGGGTCAGGGCGGGCATGTCTGGCTTTTCTTCAAGGAGGCCCTTTCTGCCGTTCTGGCCCGCAAGCTGGGCGCATTCATCCTTACGGAAACCATGGAAAGCCGTCCAGGGATGGGTTTGCAATCGTACGACCGATTTTTCCCCAACCAGGACACCTTGCCGAAAGGCGGGTTTGGCAATTTGATCGCGCTGCCTTTGCAAAAGAGGGCGCGCGATTCTGGAAATACCCTCTTTTTGGATGAGTCATTTACGCCTTGGTCTGACCCGTGGGAGTATCTCGGAGCCCGAGAAAAGATTTGCCAGGATCAGGTTGATGTTCTGGTGCGAGACGCGGAGCAGAGGGGGCGTGTCATAGGAGTACGGGTGGTTGAGGAAGATGAGGATGATGGGGCTCCATGGAGCACGCCGCCCTCCCGCCGCCGAGCGGAAAGCAAGATTCCCGGCCCGTTGCCGGACAAACTCGAAGTGATTTTGGCCGACCAGATCTATTTTGCGAACGACTCCGTGCCGCCCGCGCTGCGCAATCGCCTGTTGCGGCTGGCGGCTTTTCAAAATCCCGAGTTTTACCGGGCGCAGGCCATGCGGCTTCCGGTTTACAACCTGCCCCGTATCGTGGCATGCGCGGAGCAATTGCCGAACCACTTTGCCCTGCCTCGCGGCTGCCTCGACGAAGTGGCCGCCTTGTTCAAGAAGCTCAAAATCGAACTTGAGCTCCGCGATGAACGTTGCTGCGGTGCTCCGCTGGACGTGGCATTTCACGGCGAGTTGCGGGATGATCAGCGCGCTGCGGCCGCCGCGATGCTGGCGCAGGATTTTGGCGTTCTGGCTGCCACCACGGCTTTTGGCAAGACGGTCGTCGCCGCTTGGCTGATTGCGCAACGCAAGGTCAATACACTGGTCCTTGTCCACCGTTAGCAGCTTCTCGACCAGTGGGTGGAGCGTCTTGCGACGTTTCTTGGTATTTCCGATAAATCCATCGGTCGCCTTGGTGGGGGACGAAAAAAGCTGACCGCATCCGTTGATGTCGCTTCGCTGCAGAGTCTGGTTCGCAAGGGAGTGGTTGACGATCGGGTCGCCGACTACGGCCATCTCATCGTCGATGAATGCCACCACCTTTCTGCTCGCAGCTTCGAGTTGGTTGCCCGCCGGGCGAAGGCCAAATACGTCCTGGGACTTTCCGCCACCGTGCCTCGCAAGGACGGGCATCATCCGATCATTTTCATGCAATGTGGCCCTGTCCGCCATCGCGTTGACGCCAAAAAACAAGCGCGGTCTCGGCCCTTTACGCACAAGGTCTTCGTTCGTCCCACGGGATTTTCCGCCCGGGCCGAACCGGAGAACGACCTGAGATTGGAATTTCAGGGTCTTGTCGAAAGTCTCGCCGCGGATCAGGCACGCACTATCCTAATTTGTCGGGATGTCGTACGCTCGGTGGGAGAAGGGCGCACGCCGCTCGTTCTCACGGAACGTACGGAACACCTGCGGACGCTGGCGGAACATCTGGCCGCGGAAGTTTCCTGCGTCATTACCCTGCGGGGCGGGATGAGCCGAAAGGATCTCCGCGCCGCCTTTGCGAAATTGCAAGAAGGTTCCCGTGTCGTTCTGGCGACCGGGCGTTTCGTGGGGGAAGGATTCGATGATCCGCGACTGGACACCCTATTTCTCACTCTGCCGGTTTCGTGGCGGGGAACCATTACGCAATACGCCGGTCGTCTCCATCGACTCCATGAGGGGAAGCGTGAAGTTAGGATTTACGACTACGCCGACCTCGACGTGCCTATGTTGGCTCGCATGTTTGACAAACGCTGCCGCGGCTATGAAGCCATCGGGTATGAGATCCTTTTACCGGCCAGCGCGGTGCCGGGTTGGCCGGTCGAGATCCCTCTGCCGATCGACCTGCAGTGGAAAAAGGATTACGCAGCCAGTGTGCTGCGGCTGATTCGGGATGGTGTGGATGAGCCGCTGGCAGACCTTTTTGTCCACACCGCACGGACCTTTCCGCCCGACGCGGAGGGTGTCGCAAGGGCGAGAAGCGCCAGTGAGGCCTTTCTTTTCCGTCGGATGGAAAGTCTGCCGAACACAAGGGGCCGCTTTCAGCTTAATATCCACCTTCCGATCCCGTTCGACAATGCCGGCACCATGGAAGTCGATTTTCTTTGTGCGGAAAAGCATCTCGTCATCGAACTTGATGGCCCCCAGCATCTTGGCGACCCTGAAGCCTACCGGAGGGATCGCCGCAAGGACGCGCTTTTGCAGCGTAATGGATATTTCGTTTTGCGTTTTCTGGCCGAGGATGCCGGTCGGAACCTCGACCGCGTTCTGGACGCCATCCTGGCGACCTTGGTGCACCAAAGGGCTCGTTGAGTGGGTTTTCGCTGTTCCCCTCAGCGCCACTCGTGTTTCGGGTAGCGCCGCTGGAGTTCATTTTTGAGTTTGGGGTAGGATTCGGCCCAGAAGGTTTTTAAGTTTTTGGTGATTTGGACCGGGCGGTGGTTGGGGGCCTGGACCTGGATGGTCACCGGGAGTCGGCCGCGAGCGACGGTGATGTCTTCTTCCACCCCGTAAAGGTCCTGGATGCGGGCTCCGAGGATAGGGTCTGCGTCGGCGGAGTAGGTGATTTTGGCCTTTCTTCCGCCAGGGAGTTCGAAACGTTCGGGGACGAGTCGGTCCACCAGGTGTTGCTGGGCGGGAGTGAGGAGGGAACGTGCGAGGGGGAGAATCTCACGATCCCGGACCTCGCGGGCCCGGGTGGCGTTGTCGCAGGCCATGTGGATGAGGAGTTCCCGTTCGGTGGCCTCGATGGCGGGGAGGTTCTCGGTCGGCAGGACGCGGACGAGGGTGTTAACCCGTGCGATCCATTGTTCGACGGCGTCGTCCCAACGGGTGAGTTTGAGTTCGCCGTCGCGGACCAGATCGGCCAGGCAGGTCGTGGCGGCGGGTGAGGGATCGGCGTCCCGGTCACGGGAGGCAAGGACCAAATCGTGGAAGAGTTTTTCCCGCCGGACAACGACCCGCTTTTGTGAAGAGTCAAAGATATGGGTTGAATTTTCCTGAAAATGCTCGGGAAACATGTCCCTCAACCAGTCCTCCTCGATGGCGGTTGCGAGGGAAAGGATGACTTGCACCTCCCCGCCGCGATCCCCGATTTCGTTGATTTCGGCTGCGACGAAGAGCTGGCTGCCCTGGGCGGCACTGCCTCGTGCGAGCTGGCCCCGGCGACCATGCACAATATCGCAGACGAGGGTGCCCTCGCTGCGGCGGCGGGCCACTTGGTCGGCAAAGCCAGCCAGGAGACAGCGGGCGATGGATTCATCGGAGGGTGGGGGTGGATCTTCCCCGGTTTCGAGCCCTTCGGCGTGGGCAATTTCCAGAAATTGTTCAAAAAGTTTTCCCACCTGGCGGGCGGCTTCGGCGTGGATGGCGAGCGGGCGGAGCGCGTCGAGGCGAAACCCCAGATGCCGGGCATGGGCAAACGCTCGCATCAGGAGGATGAAATCCGAGCGGGCCTCGCCGAGCGTATCGATGCGCAATTCCTCGACTTGACGGTCGGCCCGGAGAAGCAGGTTGCGGGACTGGGTGAGGGCAGCGATGAGGGCAGCGGCCCGGACGCAGCCCAACACTTCTGCGGCCAGAAACATCCGGGCATAGCGCGGATGGACTGGGAACCGGAGCATCCGCGTTCCGAGGGCGGTGATTTTGCCCGTCTCGGCGGCGAGGGCGCCGAGGTCGATGAGGAGGCGTTCGGCGCGAACCAAAGAATCGGCATCGGGAGGGTCCAACCAGCGGAAGGTCGCCAGATCGGATACACCGGAGGCCTTCAAGGTGAGAACGGTTTCCGCAAGATCGAGACGCCGGATCTCCGGCAATTCGGCGGCGGCCCGGCGGGCGTGGTCGCGTTCGGTCCAAAGGCGGAGGCAAAGCCCCGGTGCGGTGCGACCGGCCCGGCCGGTCCGTTGATCTGCGGAGGCGTGGCTGATCTTTTCGATGAGGAGGGTGTTGATGCCGCGATGCGGATCGTGGCGGGCGATGCGGGCGAGTCCGGCATCCACCACCATCGTCACCCCGTCAATGGTCAACGAGGTCTCCGCGACATTGGTGGCCACAATCACCTTTCGTTCCGCGCTCCGCGTGACCGCCTTGTCTTGTTCTGCTGCGGGCATTTCACCATGCAGCGGCAGGACCCGCCAGGAGGCAGGCAGGCGGCGGCTGAGTTCGTTGACGGTGCGCCGAATCTCATGGGCCCCGGGCATGAAAACGAGAATGTCCCCTTCGGTGCGGGAGTGATTTTTTACGACGGCTTCTGCCGCTAGTTCCCAGGGCGGATCGTTCTGCGGCTCGTGGGGAAGAAACTCAATCTCGACCGGGAAGGTCCGGCCTTTCGAAACGAGAGTGCGGACGGGGGCCAGATAGCGTTGCAACGCTATGCCGTCCAGGGTGGCGGACATGACAATGATCCTGAGGTCCGGGCGGGTCGTTTCCTGCAATTCTAGAGCCCGGGCCAGGGTGATGTCGCCGTAAAGGTGGCGCTCGTGGAATTCATCGAAAATGAGGGTGGAAACTCCCGGAAGGTCCGGATCCGCCAGCATCTGGCGCAGAAGGATTCCCTCGGTGACATAGAGGATGCGGGTGTTTTTCGAGGAGACATTGTCGAGGCGGATCCGATAGCCGACCTCCGAACCGAGGGTCACTCCGCGTTCCTCGGCCACGCGTTTGGCCAGCATGCGGGCGGCCAATCTTCGGGGCTGCAGGATGATGCAGCGTCCCTCGCCGAGCCCGCCCCCATCGAGGAGGATCTGCGGTACCTGGGTTGATTTCCCAGACCCTGTGGGGGCCTGGAGAATCACCCGACCCTGTTCCTGGGTGGCAAGAATTTCCTCATCGAGTTCGTAGATCGGTAGGAAGGAGGTCATGGGGTGCGGCTGCGGGATGGCGTAAGGGGTGGGGTGGGTGCGAAACACGCTCGCCAAATTTTGCGAAACAGGTATTACCTGCGGATATGGATCGGATGCGACGGTTATTTTTCACCGCCCTGGCAATTTCAGGGTTGGGCGGCACTGAGGCGGCGGAGACCGCGATGACGGCCGGGCAGATCGGCATGGTCGAGCGAGTGGAAAGCATCACGATTCCCATGCCGGGCGAATTTTTCACCGCCATGGGCAAACTCAACCGCCCCGACTGGAAAAAATTTCTGCGAGGGGAGACCCCGGTGTCCACCGCGAGCCGGGCCCAGATTGCTCTCGCTTTGGGCACTCTCGTCGCAGATGGCTACATCGCGGTCGAAGCTCAGGATGGTCAGGGGGTGAAAAACATCGGCAAGGAAATCATCAACCTCGCAAAAAAACTTAACGTGAGTCAAAGCGTCCTTGGTCGCGGGAATAGCCTCAACGATTTCGCGGAAAACAATGACTGGAGTGCCCTCCGCGAGGAACTCGAAGCCACTCAGAATGAAGTGAAACTCGACATGGAGAACCAAAAGGATGGCAGTCTTGTCACCTTGGTGACGCTTGGGGCATGGATTCGGGGAATGGAGATCGTCAGCGGTTTCGTAGCGGAGAACTACACGCCGGAGTCCGCCCGCCTCCTCCATCAGCCGGCGATCATAGAATATTTGCTAGCTCAAATGACCGCCCTGCCGGAATCCCTCCAGAAGGAACCCCTCGTGGCGGACATCCACGCGACTCTCGAAAAATGCCGGGCGGAGGTCGAACCTGAGACGCCTTCGCTCGAGAATTTGACCGCCCTGAGCGAGGCCATGGTCCGCATGGTGACGGAGATCACTCAAAGCCCCAGCGCCCCATGATAAAAATTCTGACAATTCTTTTAACTATGATCTGCGCCGTCCAGGCGCAGGACACTGTCGAGGCACCGGCCGACGCGCCGGAAACCGATTTCAGCGCCCGGAGCCGGGCCCTTGATCTCGCTGGAGCCTTTAGCAACGATGGGTACAAAATTCGCGATGGATATTGGGCTGGGGATCTCGAGCCGGATCGTCCGAAATTTTTGGAGGTGAACCTTTTTGCGGGAAATGAATATTGGTTTTCCGGTGCGGTGACCCCTCCCGGTCGGAAGATTGGCGTTCAGATTTATGATGCGAAGGGGAAGCCGGTTGTGATGCAAACCTATGAGGATGGTGCTGTGGCGGCGGCGGGATTCGTGCCAGACGTGAGTGGACAGTATTTTGTCGGACTCAGACTTTTGGCGGGAGAAAAATCCCAATTCTGTCTTTTGTATTCATATAAGTGATGGCAAAATCCCGTATGGAGGTTTCCTAATTCCGATGCCCGCTGCACCCACTGCTGAAAAACTCGACGACGGACCGGTGCGTCAATTTTCGGTCTTTCTCCAGAACAAGGTGGGGGCCTTGTTGGAGGTGGTGAAATTGCTCAATGAGCACCACATCGTCGTTTTGGCGTTGAGTATTCAGGATTCCTCGGAATCTTCAAATGCCCGCATGATTGTCAGTGACCCCACCCAGGTCGCCCGACTTTTTCATGAGCATGAGATTCCCTTCAGCGAATGTGGGGTGCTCGCCGTGGAACTGCGCGAGGGCGCATCCGATCTGGCTGCGGCACTGGCCGCGCTTCTCATGGCCGAAGTGAATATCTATTTCAGCTATCCTCTGATGATTCGCCCCCGGGGTCGGGCTGTTTTGGCCATGCATCTTGACGATGTGGATTGCTCAAGGTCCGTCTTGTGTGGCGAAGGATTTGCGATTCTCAATCAATCTGATCTCTCCCGCTGATTCTCCACCACCCATCTCCCTCCTCCCATGAAAAACATCCTCGCAGCCGTCTTGATCGCGGCTCTTGCCACCCCTGCAATTGCCGATCTCACCATCATCCAAAAAATCGATCAGGAGGGTGAATCGGCCGGTGAAACCGTGGTCACTCTGAAGGTCAAAGAGGGGAAGATCCGGATGGATACTGGACCCAAGGTGTCAGCGATCGTCGATACGAAATCCGGCGACATACTGACCCTGATGCATGAGCGCAAGATGGTGATGACCATTCCCGACGCCTTGGAAAAAGCCAGGCAGCAGGCGTCCCAGCTTCAGGCGTCTGGAGGGGAGAGTCAGCCGGCGGTTCCAAAGGCCACTGGCCGGAAGGAAACCATCAAAGGGTTCCTCTGTGAGGAATACGAAACGACCGTCAATGGGTCGAAGGTCTCGATTTGGCTGACCAAGGACTTGCCAGAGGCGGAGAAGCTGATGAAGCAGTTGGCCGTCCTTTCGCCCGAGACCAACTTCTACAAGGGAATGGAAGATCACCCGGACGTCTCCGGATTTCCCATGCGAACCGTCTTGGTCGGTCCGGACGGGAAAACCGTCTCGATCACAGTGGTCGGCCTCAGTGAAGACCCCCTGCCAGAGGCAGAATTTTCCGTGCCCTCCGGATACAAAGTCATGCAGATGCCAACAATGCCAGGTCAGTAGGAGCTTCGCCCTCCCATTTTTGGGATTTTTTCTTTAGGCAGCGCGGTATGGATGAGAGCGGACGTCGAAACCCGGCGCATGGGGTGCATATTGACCTCGGGGTTCCGACGATTGTTTTTCTGACGGTCTGTTCGAAGGATCGGGCAGGGTGGTTGGCCGACGAAAAGGCGCACCGCGTTGCTTGCCGCATGGCAGGAAGCCGATGCGTGGCGGGTGGGACGCTATGTGCTGATGCCGGATCATGTGCATCTTTTTTGTACGCCACAGGCTTTGGATGTTCCGCTGGACGGATGGGTCCGTTTTTGGAAGAGCCGTTTTCGGCGGTTCACGCCGGGAAGGGGTTGGCGTTGGCAGTCGCATCACTGGGATACGAGATTGCGACGGGGGGAGAGTTATGCGGAGAAGTGGGAGTATGTGCGGCAAAATCCGGTGCGAGCGGGGTTGGTGAGCGAGGGTGAGGTGTGGCCTTTTCAGGGTGAGATGCATGGGCTTCATTGGTGATCGGGAGGGCGAGGCTCCTGCCGAGCCGTGATCCCAGAAAGGAAAATAGAGGTTCACCACAGAGCAACTGTGGTTAACCTCCATCTTTTATGCGGGGTTTCCGCTTCGGAGGGTGAGGAGGGCAACTTCGGCGGGGCAACCGATGCGGATCGGTGGGAAGGCGACACCTACGCCACGGGTGACGAAGACCTGGGTCTCAGGCCCCTGACAGAGACCGGAAACATATTTTTGTCCATAGCGGGAGGGCAGGATGGGAGCGCCCAGGATTGGGAATACGCATTGTCCTCCATGGGTGTGTCCACTGAGGACGAGTCCAATCCGCTCGTCGTGCAGTCGCTCGACGTAGTCGGGATTGTGCTGGAGGAGGATGGCGGATTTGGGTCGCCGGACGCCGGAAAGGGCCTCGGAAAGTTTTTGTTTTTCGCGCCAATAGTCGCCGGTGCCGGCGAGGTGGAGGGATTCTCTCCCTCGGGTGATGGATAGGCCGCAGTTGGTCAGATCGGTGATGCCGGCCCGTCGCAGGCCGTCGCGGACGATGGGGCCTGCATTGTCATAGTGGTCGTGATTGCCGAGAACGCCGACGGATCCGTGTCGGCTACGGAGCCCGGCCAATTCGCGGAAACAGCCGGCTGCCCAAGAGCCACCGTGATGCACATAGTCACCGGTGAGGGCGATGAGGTCGGGCTGCAGGGAGTTGGTCAGCTCCACAACTTGCCGGATGTAGGAGGCAGGAATCCACGGGCTGTGGTGAAAATCCGATAGGAGGGCGATGCGAAATCTGTCGAAGCCCGGGGAGATTCCGCCCGGGTGAATCTCACAGTGATTGACGCGGCAGTGGTAGATCCCAAGGAAGGCTGCCGCCCCTCCGCCAGCGGCCAGGGCCGCGACGGTTTTGAGGGAGCGGGTGAGGAAGTTTCGGCGGGTCATGGTCTAACGGTTCAATCGGTCGTTGCGGGTGGCTTCATTGCGCGGTGGCCGCTGGTAGGGGTGGCGGAGTGGGGTTTCTCCGGAATTTCTCGGACCAGTTCACTCTTGCGGTCAGCGCCATGAGGAGGGCGAGAGTGCTGATGGCTTCGACGGTGATGGTGAGCCCGGTGAGACCATCGAAGAAGAAGCTGTAGCTGAAGAGGATCATGTAGCCGAATTGGGCCAGAGCCGCGAGGCGGGCGAATTGTTTGCCAAAGGCGAGCAGAAGGTAACCGGACACGAGGGCGAGGGACACCAACGCGGCCGCGGCGAAGGCGAGACCAAAGGGCACCAGATCGACGAGATAGGCGAAGAGCAACTGGAAGGCGAAACATCCGGCGCTGAGAAAGAAATAATTCATCGGGTGCATGTCGATGCGCCGCAGCAGGCAGGTGATGACGAGCACGGTGAAGAAAAACAGGAGGGACACCGGCGCAAAATAAGTGATGCGGGCGGCGGTCGGGCCGGGGTTCAGGATCTTGGGCATATCCATGCCGATGGGACGGGCTCCAATTTCGTCAGGATAGGACCAGGTGAGATGCCAGCCATTTTCCGACTCAGTGCGCTGGCTGGGGGATCCTGTGCCGGGCGGGAAATCGATGGCTGGGAAATCGGTTTTCATGGTGAGGGCAAAATTTTGCACTCGGGATTCGGTTCCGAACGAATAGTCCCAGCGGTTGAGGCCTCGCGTCCGGTAGGCTACGGCGAGGGTGGCCTTGCCGCCGGGCTCGAGGGTGACGGCCTCGGTGATCGGTTCGCGCCCGGTGACGTTGGCGGTCGTGGGCCGATCATTGAGGGTGTAGGAAAACCCCGTGTAGCTGGCCTTTGGAGTCGGCAGGGCGAATTCGACGAAGATCGTCTGTGGGATCGGGGTGGGATTTTCGAAGACGTATTCGTCATGGAAGGCGACTCCATAGGTCCGATACCAGACGAGACCCTTCCGTTTGGGTTCGTCGCTGAGCTCGACTTGGACATCACTGAAGGAGGGCCGGATGAGGGCGCGCCCGTCCCGGGTGCCGGGGCTTTGGTAGTAGGCTGTGGGGTGGAGCTGGGTCATGGGAGGACCCCATCCGTCCTGGACGGCGGGGGCGGTGGAGGCGCTGCTTCCGTCGGTGCGCAGGCTGATAGCCCCGCCGAGGATGAACCAGGCAAAGGCGGTGCAGGCGTAGATGAAGAGGATGGCGAAGAGGCGTTTAATGGTCATGGGACTTTTGATTGCTGATTGCTGATTGTTGATTGTTGATTGCTGATTGCTGATTGCTGATTGCTGATTGCTGATTGGGGCGATAGGGGGAGCGATTATTTTTTGGGTTTTTTGTTGGCGGCAGGTTTTTGGTAGTAGAGCTGCACGGCTGGGGCTTCTCCCTGACAGAGTTCTTTTCCGAGCACGATTTCGCCGGAGGACTTGCCAGGCAGAAAATCCACGTTGCCCTGCGCGGCCACAGTTTCGTAGGCAGCGGGCATGGACACGACCCAGCTGAGATTTTCGATTAGGAGGGGCGTGGCCGGTAGGGTGAGAGCGAGTTCGCCGCGCACGGGGTCGAAGGCTTTCTGTCGCTCGGTGTAGCTCAGCTCGACGAGGGTTTCATTGCCGTTAGGAGGCTCGGGCAGCCGAAATTCCAGGGTTTTGGCATCGCGACGGGAAGGAGAGGCGGCCTGGCCGTTCACCCGGGCGGAGATGTAAAGGGCGGTTGAAAAGTGCGGCGGGTGGCGCCATGTGGCGCGGCGGTCGAA
>CALBXK010000004.1 GCA_937890535.1 uncultured Spartobacteria bacterium | reverse complement strand
CGAGGGGCGGTGGAGGGATTGGGTCGATGGGGTGACCGACAGATTTTTCCAGTGGGTGCGGGAGCCTCTCGTGTGAATTTGCGGCCCTCGTGAGCTCAACGATTTGCTATTTTGCGGTTGATCTGGAAGAAATCTTGCGATGAGCAAACAACATGACCAGCAGAGGCGGGAGGCCGAACACGCTTTGGATCAGTTTCGAGAAACCGAAGAGGGAAAGTCTCAATATTGGGGCACGCTCCTCGATTATTGCCGTGGTGATTCCATGATTGCCCTCTTGGAGTCCACCCTGCATCTGTCGGGAGATGTCATTGAATGCGGAGTCTATCGTGGCGCTTCCTTGAGAAAAATTTGCCGCGCTGTCTCGGATTTTTCACCGGATAAGTTGGTGTTTGCCTGCGACAGTTTTTCAGGATTCCCGGCGGAGCAGGTGGGCCGGGTCGATCTGGGGTTTCTCCGTTTTCGACACAGGGTGAAAAAAAAATTCCAACTTTGCGACGATGTGCCTGAGCGTATGGAGCGATTTTTCCAGATGCATAGGATCCACGGACAGATCGTCAAAGGGAATTTTTCTGAAACGCTCAAACAGTTTGAACACGAAAAATTCTGTTTCATTCACCTCGATTGCGATCTCTATGAATCCTACAAAGAGTGTCTGGGTGAGCTTTTTCACTGTCTCGTTCCGGGGGGTGTTGTCGTTTTTCATGATTACGGCTCGCCGAATTGGCCGGGCGCGAAGAAGGCGGTTGACGGATTTTTTGCCACAAAGGCAGAAACTCCTCAGCAGTCGCGCCAGCGCGATGAGCCGGCTTGGTATGTTCGGCGCTCCGCCGAAGCCGAATGACATCCGTTCTTTGAAATCGTCTGGCTATCCTCTTCACTTATCCAAAGACCCTGGTTTGCAGGGAAACCTGAATCCAGAATATGAACCGTCTGATCCAAGCCGCAAAGTTTCTCCAATTTTTGCCGTTGGACAGCTTGTGTCTGATCCCAATCCGTAGAGTCTCCTCCCATGCCGGAACACGTTTTTCTTTCTGAGAGCGAGCCTCTCTTGATCAAGACCGCCCGTTGGCTGGCGGGCCAAGCGACCTCCCGTCCCCTGGATTTAACGACGTGTCAGGTGGTCTTGCCTACCGCCGGAGCGGCCCGCCGTCTTCGGGCTCAGTTGCTTTGTTCCCATGCCGGTGCGGGGCTCCTTCCTCCTCCCCTCACGACGCCGATGGGCCTTCTGACTCTTCACGATGGTCCCGAGGTCGCTTCGCGCTCTGACTCCCTGCGGGCTTGGGTTCACGTCATCGCCCGCGCCACTCCGGAAAAGTTCCCTCAATTATTGGCCGGGTTTTCCGATCTCAGCGCTTCTGCCTTTCGCATTGCTGGTTCCTTGGCGGATGTCTGCGGGGTCCTGGCGGAGGCGGGAATGACCCCTTCCTCGTCGGAAATTCTTCGGGCCTGTCCCCTGGAGGAAGACCGCTGGCGCGAAATCGAGAGCCTTTACCGCCGCTATCTGAAGCACCTGCAGGGAGTCGGGCTTCGGGATGCCAATGTGGCCCATCTTACAACCGCCGAAGCGGGAACCGCGTTGCCCGGAATGACCCGCATTGTTGTGGCGGGCGTAACCGATCTGAATCCGCTGCTCGTCCGATACCTCACTGCCCTGCCTCTCCCGGTCACTCTCCTCATCGAGGCGGCCGGGTGTGATGACGAGGCGAAATTCGACGCCTGGGGCCGTCCGGATCCGGAATTCTGGACCCAACAAATTCTTCCTCCTCTCGCTCCCGTTTTTCTGG
The DNA here is from genome assembly GCA_937890535.1 of uncultured Spartobacteria bacterium. GTDB lineage: Bacteria > Verrucomicrobiota > Verrucomicrobiia > Chthoniobacterales > Terrimicrobiaceae > CAMASH01. The sequence goes on along the minus strand of CALBXK010000004.1, from coordinate 18,843 downwards.
CCGATCCCGGCTCCGAATCCCGTGCCGTGGCGGAATTACTCGGACCGGCCGCGCTCTGTGTCGCCGACCCGGCCTTGGTGCCCTATTTTCAACGGACCCTGACGAGTGACGGGCGGCAGGCGTTCGATCCGGGGGGAACTCCGCTGGCCCGCTTCGAAGTGGCCGCCCTGGCTCGCCTCTGGATTGGGTTTTGCCGGACGGGACGCCTTGCCACCTTCCGGGCCTTGCTGGAACACCCCGCCGGACGGGATGCATTTTGCCAGGACGCCGACCTCGGGTTCGAAGAGGCTCTCGCCGCTCTCGACAATCTCACCACCAAGCGTCTTGTCGCCTCGTTTCCCGAAGCTCTGGCCGGCATTCGCCGCATGAAAAAGTCGTCTCCGGAAGTCCGGCTTTTGACCACGGCCAAACATTGGCGGGCCCGCTTTGATATCACCCCTGGTTTGCCGGTTCTGGCCGACTTTTTGGAGCATGTTTACGGTGATCGCGAAGTCCGGGCGGGTTCGCCGGAGGCCGCCGCGCTCAATGCCTTGGGGACGCTCCTGCGGGCGGCCAGCGCGTCTCTCCTGGGCGGCAGCGTTGCGGAGGAGGAACTGTTCGCGGCCGAGATTGCCGCCGCCCCGGTGTACGAATCTCATCCTGAAGGCGCCCTCGAATTACATGGTTGGCTGGAAGCGCCCTGGCTCCCGCACGAGGCTCTCGTCGTCAGTGGATGCACCGAAGGAGCCCTGCCTGCCCAGGTGTCGAGTCATCCCTTTCTTCCTGACAGTTTGCGGGTCGCCCTCGGTCTGACGGGCAATGCCGGGCGCCTGGCCCGCGACATCCATCAACTGCATGGTCTTCTCGCTGCCCGTCCCGAAGGGCGGGTTCAACTCACCCTCAGCCGGACCGGGCTGGACGGAGATCCTTTGCGTCCCTCGCGGCTGCTTTTCCGCTGCCCGGACTCCGAACTTCCCGCCCGGGTGCAGCAACTCTTTGGCTCGCCGCTTTCCCTCCGCGAGACCTTTGCCCGGCCTTCCGTCATGCCCTTGCGGGTGCCCGAAATGCCGCCGCCCCAGCGACTCAGCGTTACGGCATTCGGCGACTACCTCCATTGTCCGATGCGATTCTATTTTAACCGGGTCCTCAGGATGGAGCCCTTCGATCCCCTGAAATCCGAGTTGGATGCCCTTGAGTTTGGCGAAATCCTCCATCGCGCCATCGAAACATTTTCGCGGGACCCGGCGGTTTGCGATTCCACCGATGTCGGCATGATCACGAGATATGTATTGGAAGCGCTCGACCGAGACCTGCGGGACGTCTTCGGGTCTGGACTTTCCCTGCCCGTTCGGGTCCAACGGGAAAGCCTTCGCGCTCGGCTGCGGCAGTTTGCCGCCATCCAGGCCCGGGAGCGGGCCGACGGTTGGCGGATCGTCGAAGCCGAGCTTGCTTTTTCCTTGGACGATACCCTCTTGCTGGGTGGTCTTCCGCTCACCGGAAAAATCGACCGCATCGAAATCCACCAGGACACCGGACAACGCCGTATCCTCGATTACAAGACTTACAAAAGCATCGAGAAAAATCTTCCGACGGACACCCACTTCGCCTTCCTCGCGGAACCGGAGGAGGATTTTCCCGAAGCCGAATTTTTGCGGGACGGGAAGCTCCGGCGCTGGACTCAACTTCAGCTTCCCCTCTACCGAGCTTTGGCGGAATTTCGTTGGCCCAAGGATCCCCTGCCAGTGCGCACCGGATATTTCCTCCTTCCGGAAAAGATCGAGGAGAGCGGCATCCATGAGTTTCCGGCGGACGAGGACCTCTTCGATTCGGCTATGATTTGTGCCGACTCCGTGGCGGATCGCGTCCGACGGGGTGTTTTTTGGCCGCCCCGTTCGCCCAAGTACGAGAACTACGCCGGGTTGTTTCTCGGCCGGCCCCCGGAGGATGTTCTCGACTCGGCTTCTCGCCTCTTTCTTCAGGCACAATGACCATGACGCCCCTCAAACACCAACGCCTCATTGCCAATGCCGGATCCGGCAAGACCTATCGGCTCGTCACCCGGTATCTGGAGTTGCTTCGTCACAATGTGTCTCCCGAACGCATTATCGCGCTCACCTTTACCCGCAAGGCGGCTGGAGAGTTCATGGACCGGATTTTTCAGCGTCTGCATGATGGAATCGCCGGGGGAGATGCGGAGTCCGGTCTTTCCGCCACCGAGTGTGCCACCCACCTGCGACGGCTGGTGGATAGCCTGCCGCGACTTGCTCTCGGAACGCTCGACAGCTTCCTGGGCCGAATGGTGAGGGCCTTTCCGTTCGAGTGTGGTCTCGCCGGCGATCTTACGCTGATGGATGGACATGGTCTCGACCTGGCCCGCAGGGAGGCCCTGGAAGCCCTCTTTCGCGATCAATGCGATGACGCCGCTTTTCCAGAATTTCTCGAACTCATTCGTCAGCAAAATCGCAACAGTGAGAAACGAAACGTGACCGACGCCTTGCAACGCGAGATCAACTCCCTCCATGAAGCGTTTCTTCTCACCCCTCCGGAAAAACGCTGGGGCGAACCTTCTTCGATCTGGCCGCAGGGATGCGCCATTCTCGATGCCGGGGAACTGCCTCCCCTGGTGGATGATTTTGAAAGCGCTCTCGCCGCCCATCATCCCGACCTGGACGAGAAGTTTGAGGAGCATTGGAATCTCCTCCTCCTCACTCTCCGGAACACCCGGGCGGGTTCGGTCGTGGCCGAACGTGCTCTTAAGTTTGCCCGCAAGGCGATGGATCCACCGTCGCCTCCCAAGGATTCCACGGCCTTTTATCTGACCGTCTTCGGCAATAAACGTTTTGCGTTTCCCGAATCCCGACGTGCCCTCTTCGAGGCTCTTGGTCTCGCCATTCTCCGGGTGGAAATCGAGGGCCGCCTGGCTCGGTCCCGGGCTCTCTACGACCTTCTGGCGGGATTCGAGGATCGCTATCAACGACTGATTCGAAATGCAGGCCGCCTCACGTTCACCGACGTCACCGGGCTTCTCGCCGCCGCCGAGGGCGCCTCTTGGGCCGGTGCGGGAACTGTCCGGGTGCTTGATCGTCAACAGATGAACTTCCGGCTCGATGCCACTTACGATCACTGGCTATTTGATGAGTTTCAGGACACCAGTCGATTGCAGTGGCAGGCCTTGCGCAATCTGGTGGATGAAGTCGTACAAAGTGATTCCGGCGAGCGCTCCTTCTTTTATGTGGGGGACACCAAACAAGCCATCTACACTTGGCGGGGAGGAGATCCCCGGCTCTTTGAGGAAATCGCGGCGCATTACAATGCCTCCGGCACCCAGCGCATCGATACCAGTGAGGCGCTCGATATTTCCCGGCGCTCGGCTCCGGAAATTCTCGACGCGGTGAATCACCTTTTCGCTCCAGAGCACCTCACCCGCCTGCGGGACGACATGGGCTTTCCCTCGGAAACCCTTGCGCGATGGGATGCCGCTTGGCGGCCCCATCAACCCGACGACCGTCACCCGGCGGGCCAGGGGTGTGTGGATTGGCGGACTTTTGAGGACGGGGAGGATGGGAAACGGGCCACGCTGGATCAAGAGACTGCCCGGCTCATTGCTGACATTGATCCTCTTTCCAAGGGATTGACGTGTGCCGTTCTGGTGCAGTCCAACGCCACTGCGGCCTCGGTGATCGATGCCCTGCGGGCGGCCGGGCTGGAGGCCCGTTCGGAAGGCCGCTTTAATCCCTGCACCGATAATGAATTTGGTTCCGCTATGATGTCCCTCCTACGTGCGCTTGCCCATCCGGCGGATACTTGGGCGCTCCAACATATTCGTATGACTCCTTTGAGAACACTGGTTGGAGAGAATTTTTCCGACTTTCGTGGTCCGGCCCTCACCCGGATTCGAGAGGAGGGTTTTGCCGGGGCCATCGCGGATTGGTTCAAGTCCCTTCCGATTGAGGACAACCCCTTTGCCCTCAATCGGGCGGCGATCTTTGTCCGGGCCGCAGCAGAATTTGAGGCCGCCACCTGCGGAGCCACGATCGACGATTTGGTCGGGGCCCTGCAGAACGAAAGCTCGGCGGATGAACCCGCCGGAGGAGCGATTCGCGTTCTGACGATTCATGCGGCCAAGGGACTTGATTTTGACATGGTGGTTCTGCCGGAACTCGACACTTCTCCTCTGGCATCGGCCCGCACAGATGCCCCGATCCACCTCCATCATGAAGGAGAGGGAGGAATCGAATGGGGCCTGGATCTGCCGAAGGAAGAAGTGTGCCAGATGGATCCCACGCTCGAATCCGCCTTTGCCGAGAGATTGATCGAGGGCAGTTATGAAAAACTTTGCCTCTATTATGTGGCCCTTACACGGGCAAAATTTGGACTTTACCTTTTGAGCCGGGAACTTAAAGCCGACTCGAAAGACAAGAAATTCAATGCCTTGTTGCACAAGAGTCTCCCGATCGAGGGCGGTCGATACCTCCAAGGAAACCCCGACTGGCACCTGAATCATATTCCTGCGGACGCTGCCCAGCCCGCAAAATTTTTGCCGCTTGCCGGCGCGGTTCATCGTGATCTGCGCCCGGAATCTCCCACGGGCTCCACCGACCGATTGACCTCGGCTACAAAACTTCTCGGGCCCCGTGCCGCCCTCGCCCTGGGATCGGAAGTCCATCGCGCTCTGGCCGGGGTCACCTGGAGGGACGATGGCTCGCCGGTCACCGAAGACTTGTCATCGGAGGCTAGAGCTTTGGTGGAGGCCTTTTGGAAATCCGAGATCGCTTGCGAGCTCTACACCCCTCCTGGGGATTCGCATCGGCTCTGGCGAGAACAACCCTTCGATGTTCTGGTGGACGATCAATGGGTCAGTGGAATCTTTGATCGGGTGGTGCTCCAGGAGGACCGGGCGGAAATCATTGACTACAAAACCGATGACAACGACGCGGAGGAACCTCATCGTCATCAAATGGGCCAATATCGTCGCTGCCTGGCCGCCCTCACCGGGATTGCCCCGGACGCCATCGCGGCCTCACTGGTCTTCGTTCGAAGCGGACGCAAGGTTTCCGTTTCGGTGTAAGGCTGGGTGCAGCGGATTTTTTATCGCGAATGCGCCCGGCGGCGGGTAGGCTTGCCCCCATGTCGAACGAATCTCTCTCGGTTGATCCGATCTATGCGGATCCCGTTTTTAAGATGGCCAAGCGACAGTTTGAAATCATTTCCGATCATCTGGAAATTCCCGCGGATCGGCGCGAACGCATCATCTATCCGAAGCGGGCCATTTCCGTCGCCCTTCCCATCCATCGTGACGATGGGTCGGTGGAGGTCTTTCACGGCTACCGGGTGCAACATCATCTTGCGATGGGCCCCACCAAGGGGGGCACTCGCTATGCTCCCAACCTGACCATTGGGGAATGTGCCGCCCTCGCCATCTGGATGAGTTGGAAATGTGCTCTCGTCGGCCTGCCGTATGGCGGAGCCAAAGGGGGGATTCGGGTGGATCCCAATACGCTCTCGGCGCACGAATTGGAACTCCTCTCCCGGCGGTACATGCAGGAGATGCTCCCCTTTGTCAGCCCGCACACGGATGTGATGGCTCCGGATATGGGCACCAATGAGCAGATTATGGGATGGTTCATGGACACCTATTCCGTGCATGCCGGTTGTGCGGTGGGTGAGATCGTCACCGGCAAGCCCGTTTCTCTTGGCGGGGTCTCCGGGCGTCGGGAAGCCACCGGGCGGGGTGTCGTTTTCCTCATCGAGCGAGCCCTCGACCACCTCAGCATCGATCCGGCGCAATGTACGGCCATCGTCCAGGGATTTGGAAATGTCGGCTCGGTGACCGCTTGCGGGCTCGCCTTCAAATCTGGAATGAAAATCGTCGGCATCAGTGACCATACCTCGGCTCTCTATGATCCCGAGGGACTGGATATCGCCGCCGCTGACAAGCATGTCGCGGAGCATGGCACCCTGGCGAGTTTCCCCCAGGGGGAACGCGTGGATCCGGAGACGCTTCTCACCTTGCCCTGCGACGTTTTGGTGCCCGCCGCAGTGGAACGGGTCATCACCGCCGAAAATGCGGGAAAGCTGCGTTGCCGGGTTCTCGCCGAGGCCGCCAACGGGCCGACGACGCCGGATGCCGATGAAATTCTCGACCAACGCTGGGAGGAGGTTTTTGTCATCCCGGATGTCCTGTGCAACTCAGGGGGTGTGATTGTCTCCTACTTTGAATGGGTCCAGGGATTGCAGAAATTTTTCTGGTCGGATACTGAAACCACCGACCGCCTCTATCGCATCCTTGAGACCGCCTTTGCCGCCGTCATCAAGCGGGCCAAGGATCGAAAAATTTCCCACCGGACCGCAGCAGTTTCGATCGGGGTCGAGCGAGTGATGGCGGCGCGACTGGCGCGGGGGCTCTTCCCGTGAACGCGGCTGCGGTCGGCGACACTCTCGAGGAGATCGCGATCCTGCTCGAACTCAAGGGCGAGAATCCCTTCAAGATCCGCGCCTACACCCGTGCGGCCCGGGCCCTCGAGACCCTGTCCGAGGATCTGGGAACTCTCGTCGCCGAAAAACGCCTCGAAGAAGTGGACGGCATCGGAAAAGCCATCGCCGAAAAAGTGACTCTCCTGGTGACGACGGGGAAACTCGAATACCTTGATGGCTTGCGTGGTGAATTTCCTGCCGGGATTTTCGAACTCTTCGAGTTGCAGGGTCTGGGGGCCAAAAAAATCAAGTTGCTTTATGATAAACTTGGGGTGGATTCCGTCGCCAAACTCAAAGCGGTTTGCGAGGACGGCAGCGCCGGTCAACTTCCCGGACTTGGGGAGAAATCCGCCACCAATTTCCTCAAGGCCATCGTCCAGCGCGAAAAATGCGCCGGTCAATTCCGCTTGGGCGACATTTCTGCCCTCGCGGACGGGATGTTGGACGATCTCCGTACCCTTCCGGAAGTTGATCAAGTGCAAGTCGCCGGCAGCCACCGCCGAAGGAAAGAGGTCGTGGGCGACCTCGATTTCATCGTCGCCACCCGTCATCCCAAGGAAGTCTCAGAATATTTTGTCAGCCATCCCCTGGTCGATTCCATCCTCGCCCAAGGAGCGACGAAATCCAGTGTCCTGCTCAAGAATGGCATCCAATGTGACTTGCGGGTGGTCAAGGCGGACGAGTTCCCCTTTGCGCTCAATTATTTCACCGGCAGCAAGGAACATAATGTAAAAATGCGTTCTCTCGCCCTGGAGCGGGGTTGGTCCTTGAATGAATATCGCTTCAGCGTCGCCGAAGGTCGTCCCCTCAGGGAACCGCTCCCCGAGGTTCAGACCGAGGAGGACATATACGGCAGTCTGGGACTCGCTTATGTGGAGCCGGAACTCCGGGAAGATCGGGGCGAATTCGCCGCCGCCGCTGAGGGTACGCTTCCAAAACTCATCGAATTGGCGAACCTCCGCGGCACATTCCACTGCCACACGACTGCCAGCGACGGACGCGCCACTCTGGACGAGATGGCCGAGGCCGCTTTGGAGCTTGGCCTCCAGTACCTCGGGATTGCCGATCACAGCAAAAGCTCCGTCCAGGCCCATGGCCTCGACGAAAAGCGCCTTCTCGAACAAGTGAAAACCATCGAGGAATACAATGCGAGGGACACCGGCCTTCGCCTCTTCTCCGGTACCGAATGTGACATCAAGAAGGACGGATCTCTGGACTTCCCGGAGGAGGTTCTTTCCCGCCTCGATTATGTCGTCGCCTCAGTGCACAGCGCGTTTACCCTTTCGGAAACCGCCATGACCGAGCGCCTCATCAAGGCCATGTCCAGCCCGCATGTGACCATGCTCGGGCACCTCACTGGCCGCCTTCTTCTCAGCCGTGAACCCTATCAGGTCAATATTCCCGCCGTCATCGAGGCCGCAGCCGAAACCGGTACGCTGATCGAGATCAATGCGAGTCCCTACCGCCTCGACATGGATTGGCGATGGTGGCCGCAGGCCAAGGAAAAAGGGGTTCGTTGTGTCATCAATCCCGACGCCCATTCCACCCGTGGATTCCAGGATCTGGTCTTTGGTATTGGCGTGGCCCGCAAAGGCTGGCTAACCCGAGAGGACGTCGTCAACACGCTCCCCCTGGGAAAAATTGAAGCCGTGCTGGCGGCCAAACGGCACTGAGATCCTCACGCAAAGGCCGCAAAGGAAGAGCCCGGTGAGAGTCTGAATAATTTTCCAAATCTCCGGCCAAGGCGCTTCCCAGAGCGAGATGAGAGATCTGCGGCTTTGACATGGGTCTGAGGACAAAGTGATTGCGGAGTGAGCAACTTGCCTTGGCGGATCTTGGAAATACCGTCTCAACTCACGGATCGCAGAGAACGACACCCTCCATTTCGACGCATGCCTGAAGAATTTTGTCCTGCACTCGATAAAAATCCTCCCTGCAAATCCTCTCGCCCCTTGGTGGCGGCGCTGGAGGAAATCATTGGTGTGACGGGCACGTTGCTGCGCGAGGTGAAGGGCGAACTATTTCACTCGAATAGCGTGTTTCACCATTCGGTGAAATATTGTAAATTACTGAAATGCACTATTGCCAGATTTCACTAAATATGGTAATTTCACCGCGCGATGAAAGCGATTAAAACACTGAAAGAGCGCGATTTTGAGCCGCGATTCGAGGCATTGCTGCGTGAGTTGCTTGGGCGTGTGCCGTCTTTGAAGCTGGCTTCGCTCAAGAAGAACGCGCGGGTTTCATTCAATTTACCTTACCGCGTTGACCGGTTGGCGCAGGTGGTAGCTGGCGACCGAAAGTGGACGCTGGTCGTGGAGGAAAAACGTTTGGGTCAGCCGCGCGAGGTGCGGACGGCGGTCCTGCAATTGAAGCATTACCTGAAGCATCTGCCGGAGGGCGTGCCGCATTACGGCTTGCTGCTTGCGCCGTTCCTCTCGGAGGAGTCGGCGAAAATTTGCATCGAGGCGGGTATCGGCTACGCGGATTTGGCGGGCAACGCCCGGTTGTCGTTTGATCAGGTGTTCATCGAGACGCGTGGAGCGGACAATCCATTTCGGGAGAAGCGGGATACGCGGTCACTCTTTGCGCCTCGGGCAACGCGGGTATTGAGGGTTTTGCTGCAAGGGCCGTTGCGTTCATGGAAGGTCACGGAACTGGCGGAATCGGCACAGGTGAGTCTTGGCTGGGTGAGCGCGGTGCGGCAGCAGTTACTGGCGCGCGAGTGGGCGGCGAAAGACCCTGGTGGTTTTCGGGTGACGAAACCGGGAGCGGTGTTGGATGCGTGGGTGAACGCGGACGATTGGGAGAAGCGAACGCTCACGCATGAGTATTCCGTTTTGCTGTCCGACCCGTTGGAGCTGGCGGAGAAGTTGAAAGAAGCCTTGTCCGGCGAGCCGCCGGTGTTCACGCAATGGTTTGCGGGCTCGTTGCGGCATCCGCACACGACGACGAAGGTCGTCACGGCTTACGTGAAAAAATTTCCTGATGACGCGCTAATCAAAGAAAAGTTGTTGGGACGCCGCGTGTCTGCTGGGGGCGGTGGGTTACGGCTGGTGTTGCCGAAAGACGAAGGGGTGTTGCATCCGGCGCAGACGGTGCGCGGGTTTGAGTTGGTTTCGGACGTGCAGATTTATCTCGATCTGTTGCGCGGTGGATTGCGAGGCGAGGAACAGGCCCAGGAACTGAGACAGTGGCCGGATTTCGCGGGAGGGTGGGCATGAGCAAGTTCGGAACGTTCGGAGATTATCCCAAGGAGAGCCTCCAATCTGCGGAGGCGGCGCTGCTGACCGCGTGGCGTTCGCTGGACCGATACCACAATGATCTCGTGCTAGTGGGCGGGCTGGCGGTGCATTATCTGACCAAGCGTGATGCGGCGGGCGAATCGCCTGGGGCAGTAACGATGGACGTGGATTTCGGTATCTCACTGGCCGCATCCGGTGACCAGTATGGAACAATCAAATTGGATCTGGCAGGGCTGGATTTCAAGTCGGAGGGTAATCGTTTGGTGCGCAAGTTTGGCAACCTGAATCTTTATCTGGATTTTCTGACCGAAGACCCGCCTTCGCTGACGGGCGCTCGCACAGTAGATGATGTGGTTGCCAGCGTGATTCCCGGAGTCAATCGGGCGCTTGCATGTCCGCGAATCGTGCCAGTCAAAGGACGCGACCTCTATGGAGCGGAGCAAGAATGCAAAGTGGCGGTAGCCGATATTGGCCCGATGCGTGTGCTCAAGTTGAATGCGTTTGGAGGACCAACCGGCCGCCGCCTTCCGAAGGATGCCTATGACGTTTTGCTCGCTGTCACACGATTTGTGGAAGGAGCGGAGGCGGCAGTGGCGGCCTTCCATGCCGAGGCAAAGGCTGGCAATACGGGTTATGACTTTGCATTGAAAGCACTGCAAATGGATTTTTCTGACCCGGACCAAGACGGCCCGATTCGCGCGGCAGAGTTTCATCCTGGAAATGTCGAGGACCGCGGGCGAGTGCGAGAGAACGTAGCAACAGCTGGCCGAATGCTTCTTGGAGATTGAGCCATGCTCCACGCCTACACCGAAGACCAGCTTGTCGAGCCCCCGCCATCGGGTCGTTCGCGGAGCGTTGCTGGACCAGGGTGTCGGGGTTGGAGCGGTTGAATCCCGCGCTGTCGCCCGAGGCCATCACCGCCGCCCACAAACTGGCCCGCATCGTCCGCGGCATGATAAAGAGCCCGCAACCCTATGACCAAGGGGGAGGCCTTCAATCTCACCCCGCAGAGCCAGACGCGTTTTCGCAAGGCATTTGAAAAACAAGCGGCAGCTCTCGGTCTCACTCTGAAACCCGCCGCGTAACGAGTGAAATTAGTCGGGAGCTTAATTGAGTGGCTGACAAATTTAATCTCTGCGACTTCAATCTTGGCGTCGGATGTTCTTACCTTTCGCCTCAGGTTTCCGGACGTTCCCAACCCCCTGCACCAAAAAAAATGGGATACAAGGTGGACGCGGCTTCGAATCATGGCCATACTAGAATTTCTGGACGACTAACTCGTCTAGAATCAACCGTCCTGCTCTCCTGGCTTCGAAGAAGCCGAACCGTGATGCTCTATTCGTTCTCACGGGCTATTAACTGTAGGATTTACGAAAGGAAAATTCATGCCCAATTATCAAGTTGTCAACGAAGTCAAAGCGAATTTTGACGATGTTTATCAATCGCCTACGCCGCACGCGTATTTTTCCACAATGAACGAGTTGGAGTATGCGATCGGCCAGGAAGCGCGACCCTACTTTCTCAGCGCAGTCGCCTTGATGAGACGGCAACTCGGTCACCAAATACCCGTCCGGATGCTGGATCTGGGTTGTTCCTACGGGGTCGGTTCAGCCCTCGTGAAATATGGATTTTCCTTTAGCGAGATTGCTGATTTTTTCGCCCGCGACCCCGACAGCAATTCTCATCAATGCATCAAAGACACTCGGGAATGGTTGGCTGAAAACGAGCCTGATAACCCCATCAGTTGCATCGGTGCAGACTCCTCGGAAGAAGCGATCCATTTCGGAACTGAATCCGGCCTGCTCGACGAAGGCATGGCCCGGGACCTCGAGAGTGATCCGCGGCTCGCCCCTGAGGAATGCGCGTTGATCCAGAAGTGCAATCTCCTGATTAGCACGGGGGCCATCGGTTACGTGGGGGAACGCACTCTGAACCCTATCCTGCAGCAGCTCGGAAAGAACAGACATCGTCCACACGGCCCCTACATCGTCGTTACCATTCTGCGGATGTTTTCCCCCGAACTGATTACAAAAACATTCGCCGCACACGGATTCAAGTTTCTCCAAGTCCCTGAAGTTCATCTGCGACAACGTCGTTTCCACAACGAGACCGAAGAGGAAGAAACGATCAAGGCGGTTCAGAAGCGCGGGCTGGAAACCGACATCCTTGAAGCGGATGGTTATCATCATGCGGACCTCTTCGTGGGTGCCCCGGAGTCTGATCATCCGGATTTGATGCAGGCGATGGTGGAAACCTGGAAGAAATTACAGCAATAGCTGGTTGCTGCGACAACGGCGCTCCATGATTTCCTTTTGCAGCGTTTCAAAATCGTTCTCAAATGGCGGCGAATGGGCGGTTCAGGATGTTTCCCTGGAAATCCAAACCGGCGAGACGCTCGTTTTGCTGGGTTCTTCGGGCAGCGGAAAAACCACATTGCTCAGGTTGGTGAACCGGTTGATAAAACCGACTTCTGGAAAAATTCTCCTGGACGGCACGGATGTGGCGACCCAGAACCCGGTTCAATTGCGCAGACGGATCGGGTACGTGTTTCAAGGCATCGGCCTCTTTCCGCACTACTCCGTGGCGGCCAACATTGAGATTGTCCCGCGCCTGCTGGATTGGCCAAAAGAGAAACGACAGAAGCGCGCCTGCGAGTTGATGGAACTGGTCGGGCTTCCGCCTGCTGAATACGCGGATCGTTATCCTGATGAACTTTCAGGCGGTCAGCAACAGCGCGTGGGCGTCGCACGTGCCCTGGCAACCGATCCCGAATATCTGCTCATGGACGAGCCGTTCGGTGCCTTGGACGCCATCACGCGAGATTCCTTGCAGCAAGAGTTGATCTCCCTCAAACAACGCCTGCGCAAGACCATCGTCTTCGTCACCCACGACATCGGCGAAGCCCTCCGACTTGGCGACCGCATCGCCGTGATGCATCGGGGACGATTGGAGCAAATCGGATCGCAAGATGAACTCCTGAATCATCCGAAAACTGAGTTCGTGCGCAGCCTCTTCGAGAAATCATCCATGCCGAATCACCCATGATCGAATGGTTTCAATTTGTCGCGACCCGGCTGCCCGAATTGTGGGTGAGGACCGGCGAACACATCCTGCTCACCGGCACCTCGACATTGATCGCCATTGCCATCGGGATTCCACTCGGATTAGCCGCGAGCCGCTTGCCACGATTGCAGGGAATCATCACCGGCGGCGTGGGTATCGTTCAAACCATTCCCAGCCTGGCCATGCTCGCAATGCTGCTGGCCCTGCTCAACAAAATTGGAACGACGCCTGCCATCATCGCGCTGGTGTTGTATGCGCTCCTGCCGATCGTTCGGAATGCGCTGGCCGGACTGACCGGGGTTCCCGCTCCAATCAAGGAAGCCGCCGATGGCATTGGCATGACGCGCAATCAACGTCTCTGGCTGGTGGAATTGCCGCTTGCCACACCGGTCATCATCACCGGTATCCAAACCGCAGCCGTCGTCGGCGTGGGAATCGCCACCCTGTCGGCATTCATCGGCGCTGGAGGCCTCGGCCAGTTCATTAACCGGGGTATCGCCCTGTCCAACCACCAACTCATCCTGCTGGGCGCCGTGCCGGCGGCATTGCTCGCGTTGGCGGTGGACGCGTCAATTACATCGGTTCAATGGGGATTGCGGAGACGGCGCTCGGCCCGGCGAGGAAACCGTTTGGACGGACTTATCCGAACCTTGGCCCTCAGCGCGCCGTTGTTTATACTCGCCACCGGCTGTCTTGCCGTCTGGAAACCGGATCTGCTCTCGGCAGGCACCACATCGTCTGGCGACAACAACGCCCCGGTCATCCGTATCGGATCCAAGAATTTCACCGAGCAGCTGATTCTTGGCGAAATTATGGCGCAGTTGATCGAGCAAAATACCGAAATGCAGGTTGTCCGCAAATTCGATCTCGGCGGCACCATGATCTGTCACAGCGCCTTGCGGAACGGGGAGATTGATCTCTACGCAGAATACACCGGCACCGCGTTGACCACAGTGCTCAAGCGGGAGGTGATTTCCAATCCGAACGAAGCCTATCGAATCGTCTCCGAAGCCTACGCGAAACAGTTCGACTTAACCTGGTTGTCGCCCTTCGGTTTCAACAACACTTATGCCATCACCCTTCGCGAGACAGACGCGCAACGGTGGGGGATCAAATCCATTTCCGAGTTAAAATCGCGCGCCAGCGAACTGCGGGCGGGCTGGACCTCTGAATTCAGCGAGCGCCCCGACGGCTACCCGGGACTGCGCGAGCATTATGGGTTTAAGTTCGCGACCGTTCGCGACCTCGATACCGCTCTGATGTATGAAGCGTTGGTGCAGGAGGAAGTGGACGTGATTTGCGCCTTTGCGACCGATGGCCGGATTGCGGCGTATCATTTGCAGCCGCTCGAAGACGACCTGCAATTCTTCCCGCCTTATTTTGCAGCCCCGATCATCAGTGCGGCCACCTTGGACAAACATCCCGAACTGGAAAAAATTCTCGACCTGGTCGCCGGCAAAATTTCGAGTGAAACCATGCAGAGACTCAATTCCCAAGTGGATCGGGATAAGCGATCTCCTGCCGAAGTCGCCCGCGAGTTTCTTCAGTCGAACATTCTCCCTTCGATTCAGTAATCCGAGAAAGGAAAATGAGGCATCTTGGAAATAGTTGTGACCTCCATAGCTCTCAGCGTAGGAAGATCCAACCGCCGATGCCGCCCGCGAAGATCAGGAGCGCGGGGTTCATTTTCTTTCCGAAATAGAGGATGACGAAAACGATGGTCGCAAAAGCAACCGTGGTGCTGCCGACGATGGCGGTGCGGGCAATGGCGATGGTTCCAGCAAGCATGAGGCCAACCACGATGGGGGCAAAGCCGCGCTGAATGGCCGTCCGCCAGGGGGAGCCCTCAAAATGGACCCAGACCCGACCGGTTCCCAAGGCAATAAGCGAACTGGGAACGAAAAACCCCAGAAAAGCAATGATCGCTCCCGGGATCTTTGCGACGTGGTAGCCAATGACGATCACCATCAACATGTTGGGTCCCGGCACAAGCTGACCCAGACTGTAGATGTCGCGAAATTGGTCCGTGGTTACCCAATGTTGGGAGTTGATGCAGAAGTCCTTCATGGAGGGAAGCACCGAGGTGCCGCCCCCGACCGCCATGATGGACAGCAGCGCGAATACCCAGAGGAGGGAAAAGAGGGATCCGGGATTCATCAGTCCGTCGAGCGCTTGTCGTAGGTGGAGTCGTCCGCCCGGTGCGGACGATGGACCCGGGGACGATAAAGAAAGACGGCGATGGGCCCGACCGTCAGTAGGACGATGGGGAGCATCACATGGATGAAACTCACGAGGACGAGAGTGACAACGACGAGGACGACATCGAGACGTTTTTCCAATTGTTTGTGTCCGATCTGGAGAGTGACGGCGAGGAGCAGACCCACGGACGCCGCGCCGACGCCTTTCAGAATCGCGTTCACGGAAGCGTTGTGGGAGTTTGAGGCGTAGAGAATCCCCAATCCAAGGATCAGAGTGGCTCCGGGGAGAAGGATGCCAAAAAATCCTGCCAGCGCTCCGGGCCAGCCCCGCAGTTTGTCACCCACCAAGACCGCCATGTTGGTGGCGTTCAGGCCCGGCAGGGTTTGCGAGATCTCAAGCACTTCGAGAAACGAATCGTCATCCAGCCATCCTTTTTTGGTGACGAGGCTGCTGCGAAGATAGGCGACGACGCCCCCGCCGAAACTGGTGGCCCCGATGGCCAGAAAGGTGAGGAAGATTTCCGCAATCGTGATGGGCGACGGCGATTTTTTTGCGACGTTTTTATTCATGATCCGGGGCCTCTTTGCCTCCCATTTGGTAAACCATGGCCGTCTGGTGGTCCCGAGCTCTACCCATTCCGGAGCGCGGGCCTGTACCGCCCGATAAAATTTCTCCGATAAGGCCAGGGCCTTTTGATGAACATCATCGAGGCGGTGGAACTTCGTCTGGAAGGCAAACTCAGCGACGAGTGATGTCTCGGAGGCCCGGTTGCGCCAGACCGAAATCGTCGCCTTGGCCTCAAGACCATGGCCGAAATGGAAGGCCCCGGGGTCGACCTGTACTTCTTCAACAGCCACGTTGTTTACCAGTTCGATTTTCGTCTTGGGCTCAATATCGATTGCTTCCAGGGCCGGGAAAAATTTCCGGACATCTTCCAGCCCCTGCTCGAGCACAATCTCTGGAGAAATTAGGACACAGTTGTGAGAATAGAGACTGCGCATGCCTCCCAGTTCATTTTTGAGGGGCAAAAGTTCTTCTTTGAATTTGATGCGACGTTCCCCTTCGAGTCGGGGATGGATGTCCGTGCGGGCGGCGACGTCTTTGTCGGCGTGACGAAACTTGATTGTGAGTTCGTGATCCCGCTCTGCCCATCCGTCCTTATAAAAAGTGCGTTTGCGAAGAATGAAGGCATTCCGATAGAGGTCGAAGGCATTGGTATCGTAGAAAAGCACCTCCCGCACGAGGCTGTGAAAAGCTCCCTGATTGGTGGTGACTTTGACCCCGCAATGCTCGGCAATTTCGCAAAGGATCTTCCAATATTCCCGAAATCTCTCCGCTCGAAAAAACCGGTCCGGTTTCAGCAGAATTTTGTATTCCCGGTAGTGGACTTTATCCAGCGGATGGCCGTCGGAATAATGGGGTGCGGAGGAACTCATAATCCGTTGTTCGATAGCAGGAAATTTTGGGAGATCCATTCTATTTCACTCCCGATCACTTGATCCGAGAAAGAAAAACAAGCCAGAGATGGATACCTGCAACGGATGCGCCTCACTCCTCCCAGAATTCGGTCCCTTCGGACTGCTTTCAGCAGGCGATGTCCGCGGTTCCCACCACTTCCGTGCCGTTGCAGGTGACGATCCGTGTTTCATCGGTATCCATCCGTGGCTCATTTTTCTCTCTCGGGGTAATTCTTCTTATCTGTGGACAGGGTCAGTCTCTCAGCCAGAAATTTCGTGCTGGTCGGTCTGAACGACGGCGAGGAGATCCTGAAAAAAATCCGGGAGGGCGGCATCGACGCGATCCCAATTGGGGATGAGGGGATCGCCGAGAGGATCGCGCAGGAAATCGTTGGCGGCGGAGCGGATGCTGCGGACAAACATGTCGACCGAGACTTTCTCCTCATGGCGGTCATATTTTAGTCCATTGATTTCCGCATCGGCGGCGTAGAAGCGCATCGTGTCCTCGGCCGTGAGGGTGTAGGTGCTGAGGAGGGTGTCGAAGGTGCCGCGGTCGAGCTTCACGCCCAGTCCCGCCAGGGAGCGGAAGACGCATTTCACGATGTCCATCGCCATCTTATTGAGACCCCGGGCGGCATCGCGGGGGGAGAGGTCCTGGTGTCTGTGATCGTAGCAATCGATCATGTCCACCTGGCAGATGCTTTTGGTAGGGGAGACACGATAGACCTCCGCCAACATCCCCACTTCGACGCCCCAATCGGAGGGCATGCGGGTGCGGCGGATGACGTCCTGACTGAGGCTGATCTCGCCGCTGAGGGGATAGCGGAAGGTGTCGAGATAGGTGAGAAAGGGATGGTGGCCGATGATGCCCTGGAGGGAACGGATGAGCGGAGTGAAGAGGAGGCGCATGACGCGCCCATGAAGTCGATCGGTGAAGCGGGCGCTGTAGCCCTTGCAGAAATCGAATCCCAGGTTGGCATGGGCGACGGGATAGCAGAGTCGGGCCAGCATCTCGCGGTTGTAAGTGAGAATATCGCAGTCGTGCGCCACCACCATCCGGGCCCTGGCACTGGCCAGAACGAGGCCAAAACACAACCAGAGATTGCGTCCCTTGCCGGTCGGACCCGGGTCGAGGTCACTCTTTTTTAGGCGCTGCATGAGGCGCTTGAGGCCTGGCCCGTCGTTCCAGAGGAGGATCGGTTTCTGCGGGAGCGGGGCAAAGATCCGTTGGGCCCGGTGCCAGTCGGCGGGTGTGGCGCCGTCGATGCCGACCACGATCTGCGCGATGTAGCGGACCGCCGCCAATTCTTTTACGATGTCGCGCAGCGCGGTGGTGCCAAGTTCCTTGACGTGGCAGGGAAGGACGAGCGCGATGGGGGGTCTTCCGGGAGAACTCCAGAAGATCGCGTTCGAGGCGCCGCAGGTCGGGTTTTCCCAAACGGTGCAAGGTTGCCATCGAGCCGTCTTGGAAAAAATCCGCCATGTCCGGGAGTGTTCCGTGGCCGGAGGATTTGGGCAACTGTGGAAATTTACGTCAGAACGGGTCTCAAGTGACCGGATGCGCCCTCCGATCCCAATGCTTTTTATCTCGGAGCTGAATTGGATTGCAAAACCAATTGCGTAGCCCGAACATTATTTTGTATGACAACATCGATTTTATCACCGAAATACCAACTCGTCATCCCAAAGGAAATTCGTAAAAGTCTTAATCTCAAGCCCGGGCAGCGGCTCAGGCTCATCGAAAAGAACGGTCACATCGAAGTCCGCCCCATCCTGACGCCCGAGCAATTGATCGGCTACCTTAAGGATAAGTCCCACATCGCCTTTGAACGGGAAAAACACGATCGACCTCTGCTATGACCTCCATCTGCCTCGACAGCTCCGGGTGGATCGAAATCACCCATGCGGGCGACAATGCCAGGAAATTCGCAAAAGCGCTCTCGGCACCAGCCACCCTGATCCTCTCGACTATCAACCTCTACGAGATCGCCAAATACACCTCTCGGGTCGGGGACGACACCGCGACCAGCGAAATTCTGACCTTCCTTCAACAATACACCGTTATCCCCGTGTCTTCCGAGATCGCCACCCTGGCCGCATCGCTCAGCACCCAGCACAAGCTCGCCATGGCCGACTCCCTCATCTACGCCACCACACTGAATCAAAACGCCACCCTCTGGACCCAGGATGAAGATTTTAAAGGCCTCCCTCACGTCAAATATTTCCCCAAAATCAATTCCTAATTTCGACCATGACTTACCCTAAAAACGGAGATAGACAGGATTGATAGAGAGCAACTTGGACAGGAATGACCCCTCACCTTTCGCAACCTCTTTTTCTTCATCCCGTAAAAATGGGAATGAAACCACTAATGGACACTAATGGAAAAATTGATGGGTAGGACGGTATATGTCCCACCCCTCTGT
>CALBXK010000003.1 GCA_937890535.1 uncultured Spartobacteria bacterium | reverse complement strand
TTCAATTCCCTTCAAGCCAATTTCATCCCACCCACTCAAAACGTCGAAATGCCAATGTTATTCATGCAGCCTAATCTATATGAATGTCTGCATTTTAAGAAATCGGCTTTGGGGCAGAACATTTATCGGAGCCTGCCTCGCATTTTACCTTGGGATAACCCCCAGTTGGGCGGCGGTAATTTTTACGATTGATACCTTAACTGATTCAACCCTTGGCATTACCCTTCAAGGTAGCACCTCGTTGACTGGGACTGCTCCTAATTTTAACAAAAATATACTGCTTTTATATTCACCTAACAATATTAACTGGATTACGAACTCCGGCACTCCCGCTGACACAGACTTTAATGGTGCCACCATTGGAAGTGTTGGTGCGCTAGGCGCGGATGACTTTAAGGCCACCAGCGGCGGCACAACACAAGACCGAGCATTTTTAATATTTTCCTCGGATTTGATAGAGAATGGTATCGTTTCATCCGGCTTCACGATTAGTGCTAATTTCGGGGCTAACACTTTTAACGTTGCCGCGCTGGAAGCTGATGGTGGCGGGCTTACTCTTACATGGGGTAATACTGTAGACAATGGCTTTAACCCGGCATATGGAACAATCCAATCTAACAGTCCTATCCCTGTCCCTGAGCCCAGAATGGGGTTCCTTATATCGGTTATTGGCATTGCCTGTATTGCGCTAATCCGGCGTCCTCGCCTCAAGGCATAGGGAACTGGGAACTCGGGGCTCTAAAATATCGATATTTATAGATGGCGTTGGCATTGCATCTCTGCGGGAGACGGTCTTCTATATTTTCTCACCCTCAAGGTTTGCCAACTCGATGGGTTTCAAACCAAAGGGCCGGAACGCATCGAAGTTACCAAGGCAATTGGTGGCTGGTGACGATGGTGGCATCCACGCGAAGGGTTCGTTTTCGGCCGATCCCGTTGAACAGATGGGCGGCTTCGATCGACTGAGATTCTGGAAGGGCACAATATCCTGAAGAAAGGCGGGGATGACGCCGATCTGGGCGGGTGTGACGGGGCCGCAGAGAAATTCATACCAGACCAGTGCCTGATCCTCGTCGTCCCTGACAATCTCTTCTTCGAATCTGCGGACCGTTGAACCTCCGCTTGTCCTTCGACATTTTGCCATTACTTTTTGGCATGCATTCCACCCGGTCCAAAATCCCCCTTTTGTGGTTCGTCCTTGTGACTCCGTTTGTTGCCTCCTTGGCTCCGGCTCAGGATTGGGCGAAGGCCCGGTTGGAGAATTCTCCTCGTCACGGTGAATGGGTGAAGGTTCCGAGCGGAGACGGCGAGATTGATTGCTTCGTCGTCTATCCCGAAGTCTCCGAGAAAGCCACGTCGGTACTCGTCATTCATGAGATCTTTGGCCTGACCGATTGGGCGCGGGGGGTCTGTGACCAGCTCGCGGAAGCCGGTTACGTGGCAGTGGCTCCCGACATGCTCTCGGGTCAATCGTTCACCGGAGTGGACGCGGCCCGTAAAGCGATCTCGAAGCTGACTCCCGAACAAATCGCTACGGCTCTCAAATCGACCGCCAACTATGCCAAGGCCCTCCCCGCGTCGAACGGGAACCTGGCGGTGATCGGCTTCTGCTGGGGAGGCACTCAGGCGTTTCGATTCGCCGGAGACGGGCCCAGGCTCGACGTCGCCCTCCCGTTCTACGGGAACCCGCCGCAGACGGAAAGCGAGGCTGCCGCGATCAGCTGTCCTCTCTACGGTTTTTTCGGGGGCAACGACGCCCGCATCAACGCCATGCTGCCAAAGGGTGAAGAGCTCCTAACCGCGGCAGGCAAAACCTACAATTTTAAGACCTATCCGGGAGCCGGCCACGGGTACATGCGGGCTGGCGAAGCGCCCGACGCCTCTCCGGAAAACAAAAAGGCATGGGAAGCGTCCTGGGAGCGACTCAAGAAAATCCTCGCCGGGATTTAGAGCATCTTCGATTCCCTCACTTCCGGGCCAGTGCGAATCTCTGGCGGACAGCATCAGCCACAAAGCCGAAGCCGTCGATGAGGCCGAGGGTTCCTCCAGGGGCCGGGCCGGGCTGGAAGAGCGGAACTCGCTCGCGCGTGTGATCGGTGCCCCGCCAGGTCGGGTCGTTCCCGTGATCGGCGGTGATGAGGACGAGATCGTCGGCTCGGATTCCCGGAAGAAACCCACCCAGCCAAAGATCAAATTCCTCCAGCGCTCGGGCATAGCCGTCCACATCCCGGCGATGACCGTAGAGCATGTCAAAATCAACCAGGTTTGCGAAAAGGAAGCCGGGAGAATCTTGCTCCCAAAGGCGGTCGATGGTGTCCATCCCGTCCGCATTCGAGGGGGTGGGGTGCGAGGCCGATAAGCCGATGCCAGCAAAGATGTCGCTAATTTTTCCAATGCCTGTGACCGGCACGCCTGCGTCGTGGAGTTCATTAAGGAGGGTTGGAGGCGGCACCAGCGAGTAGTCATGCCGTCCTGAAGTGCGTTTGAACCCGCTCTCATCAGTGACGAAGGGACGGGCAATGACCCGGCCGATGCGGTAGGTGTCGCAATGTTGCCGGGCAATCTGACAAATCGCGTAGAGCCGCTCGAGGGGAATAATCTCCTCGTGGGCGGCAATTTGCAGCACAGAATCGGCCGAGGTGTAGAGAATGGGGTCGCCGGTGACGATGTGGGTCGGGCCAAGCTTTTCGAGAATGGCAGTGCCACTGGCGGCCTCGTTGCCGAGAAAGGTGACGCCCGCTTCATTCTCAATGGCCGCGACCAATTCCGGAGGAAATTGTTTAAAGGTGGCGAAGGGTTCATCGAGAAGGACGCCGGCCAGTTCCCAATGCCCGGTGGTGGTGTCCTTGCCGGCCGAGCGTTCGGTCATGACTCCCACCTGACCACATTCCGGAATCGTGGGGAACGACTCGCCAGCGGCCAAGCGGAGAGCAAGGCGCAATCCGAGGCGATCGAGGTTCGGGACCTTCAAGTTCGGATGGTGCCCGAGAATATGGCCCAGGGTGTTGGCTCCCTCATCGCCATAGTCGGCCGCGTCGGGGGCGTGGCCCACGCCGACGCTGTCCAAAACGATAACCAGGGCGCGGGAAGTTGTTTTCACGATGGAATTGGCTTGATAGGAATCTATTCAACGCAATGAACAAAAACGAGGCTATTTACGTGGCGGGACACCGGGGGATGGTCGGCAGCGCCATCGTGCGGCGTCTGCAAAAGGAAGGGTTTGCCAAAATTATCACCCGGCCCCGGACGGAAACCGACCTTCTTGACCGCGCTGCGGTGCGAGCATTTTTTGAGGAAAACCGGCCCGGCCTGGTCGTGGACGCCGCGGCACGAGTGGGTGGCATTGTGGCCAACGCGGAGAGCCCGGTGGAGTTCCTCCTGGAGAATCTCACCATCCAAAATAATGTCATCGAAGCCGCCGCGGACTTCGGGGTTCGTAAATTACTTTTTCTCGGCAGTTCGTGCATCTATCCAAAATTGGCCCCCCAGCCAATTCCGGAAACCGCCCTCCTCACCGGCCCGCTCGAACCCACCAATGACGCGTATGCGCTGGCAAAGATTGCCGGCGTGAAGCTCTGCCAGGCCTATGCCCGCCAGTACGGAAAAAACTTTCTCTCTGGCATGCCGACCAACCTCTATGGTCCGAACGACAACTTCGACCTCCACACCTCACATGTCCTGCCCGCTCTCATCCGCAAGGTCCACGAAGCCCGCCAGGCCGGGGAGAAGACCCTTACTGTTTGGGGCACCGGCACGCCACGACGGGAATTTCTTCACGTTGATGACCTCGCCGATGCCTCTGTCTTTCTTCTGGAACACTACGATTCCCCAGATCTGATCAACATCGGCTCCGGCGAGGATATGACAATTCGCGAACTCGCCGAAACGGTCTGCGCCGTCTTGAGCTTCGAGGGCGAACTGGTCTTCGACACCTCCAAACCGGACGGCACGCCACGCAAGCTTCTCGACATGACCAAACTCCACACCCTCGGCTGGCGACCCCGCATTCCTCTCCGCGAGGGCATCCGGAATGCCTATGAGAGCTTTCTGCAATCCCAGGCCAGCTGAACTCCCGGCCTGAACCTGGATATTCTCTCGGGAAATAGGCTGTTCGCCCTATAATTTTTCGTTTCTGGGTTTTTCAACTGTCTGCTACTGTCCGTCGACGGCATGAATCCATACGAAACCGACACCCACCTTTCCCAATACCTTCTCTTCCACTACGGAAGCGAGGAGGAGACGCTGGGGGACATGCCCGGACCCCGAGCCGGACTCAATTTCCCCCGGCGCTGCGTCAGTGAATTGATCGGGCCGATGGGGCGAGATTCCAGCGCCCTGGACGTGGGCTGCGCCGTGGGGCGTTCGACGTTTGAGTTGGCCCGCTACGCATCCTCGGTGGTAGGAATTGATTCCTCTCAGAGTTTTATTTCCGCGGCGCAAAACCTCCAGAAAGCCGGACAGTGCAAGGGGACGACGGTCGTGGAAGGAAGCCTTTTGGCAACTTTCGAGGCCAAGGTGCCCGTCGGGATCGAATGTCAACGGGTGAGCTTTGAAGTCGGAGACGCCACGGACCTGCGAAAGGATCTGGCGGGGTTCGACGCCGTTCTCGCGGCCAATCTCATCTGCCGCCTGTCCGACCCGGCGAGCTTTCTCAGCCGGGTGCCGAAACTCGTGAAACCGGGCGGCCAGTTTCTGCTCAGCACCCCGTTCAGTTGGCTGGAAGAATTTACCCCCCGGGAGAACTGGCTCGGCGGAGGCGGGCAACGGTCTTTCGATGTCATCAAAGAGATCCTCACGCCCGATTTTGAATTACAAACCACCAAAGAAATGCCGTTTCTGATTCGAGAACATGAGCGGAAATTCCAATACGGAATTTCGCTGGGCAGTCGTTGGGTGCGCCGGCGGGTGTAGGCGGGAAACATCGCTCGCCTACGGAACGGTGACCCGTGCCGCGTTGGGCGCAGGAGAAGCGGTCCGGCGACCGGCCCTCAGGTCGGTTCGATTTCAATACCCTTGCCGAGAGCTTCGACGGCGGCAGCCAGGGCGTCTTCGCTGCGGGCATGGATCAAAAAGAGAGGCTCACCTTTTTCCACCCGGTCCCCGCATTTACGAAGGCCGCTGAAGCCCACCGCAAAATCAATGGCATCGCCGGCCCGTTGACGACCAGCACCCAATTCGACGCTGGCCGCGCCCAGAGTGCCTGCGTCGAGGGTTTTTAGGGTGCCTGGCCCGGGGGCGACGAAGGGTCGAATCACCGGAGCTTGATGGACAGAGGAAGAGAGTTTCTCCAGCGAGCTGACATCACCGCCTTGGGCCTCCACCAGGGCGGTAAATTTCTCCCAGGCGGTGCCGTCCTCAAGCCAGCCGGCGAGACGTTCGCGCGGTGAGTCGGCCACCTTTTCGCAGAGATCAAGGGTGAGCTTGACGAAATCCGCCGGCCCCCGGCCCTGCAGGGTCTCCACCGCCTCGGTGACCTCTAGCGCGTTGCCCACCGTCCGCCCCAAGGGTTCCGCCATGGGGGTGAGGAGAAATTCCGTGGCGACATTGTTTTCCGTGCCGGCCGACTGCAGACCCTCGGCAAGTTTTTGAGCGTCGTCGCGGGTTTTCATAAATGCGCCGGGACCGAATTTCACATCGAGGACCAAGCGGTCAAGGGACTCGGCCAGCTTCTTTGACATGATACTGGCAATGATGAGTTCGCGGGAGGGCACGGTTCCGGTCACATCGCGCAAAGCGTAAAGCTTCTTGTCGGCCGGACAAAAATCTGCCGTCTGACCCGCCATAAAGAGTCCAAGCCGCTCGATCTGGACCAGGCATTGTTTTTCACTCAAATTCACGTCAAAGCCCGGGATGCTCTCCAGTTTATCAAGAGTCCCGCCCGTGATACCCAGGCCGCGCCCAGAAACCATCGGCACCCAAAGTCCGTCGCAGGCCAGCAGCGGGGCTAGGACCAAAGAGACCTTGTCTCCGACGCCGCCCGTGGAATGTTTGTCCACCCGGGGAGGCGCATCCTCCGGCCAGGAAAATACCCGTCCGCTGTCACGCATGGCGGCGGTGAGGGTCGCCGTCTCCAGGGCATCGAGGCCACGAAAATACACCGCCATCGCGAACGAGCTCATTTGGTAGTCGGGAATCTCGTCCGACGTGAAGGACTGAATGATTTGGCGAATCTCTGCGGCAGTGAGGGTTCCACCATCCCGCTTGCGCTCGATCAGTTGGGGGAAATGCATGGCTTTCATCTTGCCTCTGAAGGAATTCAAGTTGAAGACAATTTCATGACTCTCTCGACCCTTCGAAAATGCCTCCGGGCGACCGATTCCTCGGTGTGCCGGTTCCCGAGATTCGAAAAATGGTCCGGGAATCAGATGCCCTCCCCATTGCGAATGTGACGAGTCTGGTGAGCTCGCCGCTGCACGAGGAACGCCTCCTGGGGTTTCTCATTCTGGTGCGGCGGTTCGAACGCGGAGAGGGTCCATCCCAACGCCAAATCTATCGCACCTACCTCCGCCAAACCCGTTTTCTCAACGGTTGGGATCTGGTCGATGTCAGTGCGCCAAACATTGTCGGCACGTGGCTGTTGTCATCACCGGGGGACCGGTCGATTCTGGCCAAATTGGCAGGTTCAACCAGCCTCTGGGAGCGACGGATCGCCATCGTCTCCACTCTGACCTTCATTAGGGCTGGCGTTTTTGATCCCACCCTGGCCATCGCCAAAACCTTGCTTCACGATCCGGAGGATCTCATTCACAAGGCCACCGGATGGATGCTGCGAGAGCTTGGCAAACGGAACCCCGATCTTCTAAGAAAATATCTCCGCCAACACGCCGGAGCCATGCCGCGCACCATGCTCCGTTACGCCATCGAAAAATTCTCCACCGACGAACGCCGCCATTGGCGGGACCCGCGATCTCTAGGCTAAATAGTTGACTCACCTTGGGCGCTATTCATCGACTTCCCGCAGAGCGATCCGGCCGGTCCGACATGCGACGTCACCCACAGGTCGATCCAAGCAGGTATCTGATTATGAACCCTAACCCCCGTTCCTGCCCCCAGCGTCTGTGGTGCGTGACCAATCTCTTGCGCCCGAGCGCCCGGGGAGGCCTCAGGCCGTGGCGCTGTTTCGGCCGAAAAAGGTTTCCATCCGGCAGTGAAGGTCGTCGTAGAAGCGCTTCTTCATCGCCTCGAGAGCGGCGATCGACTCCGGGGTCTTTGCGCTGGCGGTGGCCTCTTCCATGCGGATCTTCTCCGCGAACGCTTTTTCCATTTCGATCAGGGAATCGAGAAATTCGCGGGCGGCGCGTGAATGCTCGACTCCGTCAAGGAGGGCGGACTCCAGGCGACGGTTGCCGGTGACGGCCATAAGGTTGCCGGCTGCGAGCTGGTGCATGTAACGGGCATGGCTGCCAAGAAAAGCCTTGTGTCCGGTATCATATGAAACCTCCTCGCGGTCGAGCAGCGTGTCATAGGGACCTGGCTTTGTGAAAAACTTCACGATGAGCGGGATTGTGTCCACGAGCATGAAGAGGCTGGCGAGAACGATGTAGGTCCAGAGAGCAAATTTCCCCGTCTCCTCCCCCGCCCTGAAGAGGGTGTGGAGGGCCAGTGTCTGCGTGAGGATGTCCTTGCGGGGTTCCGCCCGGATAGCGGCAAGCCGTTCGGCCTGTTCGTCGCTCATTCGCACGAGCTCCCTCTGCGGAGAGGCGAGCGCCGCGAGGCTGGAGTCGATCTGCTGCTTGATGGTGCCTCGCAGGGCATTCTGTTGTTCGACGAATGTTCCGGCTTGGTTTTCCTGCACCTGATGCGTCAGTGCGGCCACGCGCTCCGACTCGGACCTGTTCGCAGCTTCGATTCCTGCGAGATGATCCCTGAATACCGAAATAGCACTTTCCTCCGCGCTGCGGGACTGGGTTTCCAGAGAGGATTTCTCGGCCGTCAGATGCTGGATGAGTCCGGCGAGGCGACTGGATTCCTGACGTCTGGGCTCAAGCTGGTCGGTGTGGATCGAACGCGCCCGCGGCCCCTCACCGACTAACCCGGATCGCTGGCCGTTCAGTTCGCGCTCGTATTCCGTCTGCCAGAATTCAAGTTCGCTCTGAGTCTTGGTATAAGTCGGCAGGAGGGCGTCGAGTTGGGGGGCGATTTCCTTGAGGCGCGTAACGATCGGGGCCACGGCGGCTTCGACCGCTTTTTTGAGTTCGATTTTCCGCCGATCACTCAGCCCGGGCAGGGCATCGTCTGCAGAGGTGGTATTCTGCACGAGGAATTCCGCCTGGAAAGTTTTCGCCCACAAGTCGCGCTGATCCGCAATCTCTTTTCCGAGCTTGTCGATTCCGGCTTGGATCTTGGATTTCTCAGCGTCGAAGCCGATGCGGGTTTTCTCAACGTCTGCCGCCCGATCTTTCTCGATCACCGTGGAAATGGTGTCCCGAAAAAGCAGGAGAACCAGCGGGTGGGCGATCGTGATGCCCATCAGAATCGCGACCGCGAACCGCAGGGAAAACTGTCCAAATTTCCGGTGCCAGGATTGGAACGGACGGTAGGATGCAAGCAGGGCGCGGTCAATCGAGAGGATGATGAATGACCAGACCACCGCGACCGGATAGATCACCAGTGGATCATTCGTCAGCGTCGAGATCGCGTAGGCGCTCGCGATAAAGGCGAACAAACACGGCACCAATACCGTGGCTCCGAACGCGACATACTTCCGCTGTTCCCAGCCGGGGCAGGATTCCAGAGTGTCGCTGCCGGCACCGGAGAGCCAGAAAAAGAGGTGTTTAAAGAAATGATTCATGAGGGCACCAGTCGATTGACCCAAGCACCATTTGGGAAGCAAAGCAAGAGTGCCTAGAGGTTTATGCAATCTTGTTGTAGATGCCTTCAAGTTTTCCGTTGGAGATCGGGTAGACCCAACCGTCGAAGATGGCGCTCCGAAAACCAACGCACCGTTTTTGCCAGGGAGGCCAACCGCGGCACTCCGATTTCTGTAGCTGTCGACACCAGTCGTCGACGAATATCGTCATTTGTCGGATGGCCGAAATGGTGCCGCCTCACCTGGCGTCCAGTCGAATGTCCGACGATCCTCTTCATCCCGGACAATCACCTCTCTCCGGCCTCCCCATCGAGTTCCTCACCCGGTTTGTTTCGCAACCCATTCGGCATAAGCCGGAGAAACCGCAGCGGAATCCAAGGCAAGGATCTCGGGAGTCTCGTAGGGATGGAGGACGAGGAGTCGGGCTTGGAGAGCAGGAAGGCTGCTCGCGGACGTCTTAAGAAAAACCATCACCTCCTGAGTGTCTTCGATTCTGCCTTCCCACTGATAAATTGAACGGACTCCGGGCAAAATCGTGCCGCAGGCGACGAGGCGTTCCTCCACCAGGATCCGAATGATGTTGGCGGCCGCGTCGGCGTTCGCGAAAGTGGTGAGGACGAGATGGATCATCGAAATGGCGACGTTAAAACTTGGGTGCGGCAAGATCGCCCGTCCGGGGTCATGCCGTGACCAGATCGCCGGTTTTTTCTGTCGGCAGAGCCGCAACCTTCCGACCGATCCAACCTCCGCCAACGACCCGGTCGCCGTCGTAGAATACAGCCGCCTGCCCTGGGGTGACGGCGCGCTGCGGGGTGGCAAGCCGGACGCGGGCCCGGTGCTTTTCGAGAGGCTGGATACTGGCATCCGCCCCGGGATGGGCGTACCTGATCTTGACCG
Source organism: uncultured Spartobacteria bacterium (assembly GCA_937890535.1). GTDB lineage: Bacteria > Verrucomicrobiota > Verrucomicrobiia > Chthoniobacterales > Terrimicrobiaceae > CAMASH01. The sequence goes on along the minus strand of CALBXK010000003.1, from coordinate 992 downwards.
TCACTTGGGCAGGCACCTCATCTTCCGGAACATGCCAGGTGGTGCGATCGACCTCGAACTCCTCGCAAATCAGATCTTCCTCACCGCCCACGATGACGCGAAAGGACTCGGGATCGATATCGACAACATAGAGCGGTTTCGGAGACCCGCCAGGGAGTCCCTTGCGCTGCCCGACGGTGAACAGTTCAATGCCATCGTGATCTCCAAGGTGTTCGCCCTCCACCGAATAGATGCCGCCGCGGTGGAATTCTTTGTCTCCGAGATGCGAGCGTAGAAACGACCGGTAGTCATTGCCCGGGACAAAACAAATTTCTTGGCTATCCACTTTGTCAGCGACCTTGAGACCAAGCTCGCGGGCGATGTCACGGATCTCCGGCTTGGTCATTCCGCCGAGCGGCGTGAGGGCGCGGCGGAGTTGTTCCTGGCGGAGGCTAAAGAGGAAATAGGACTGGTCCTTGCGGTCGTCGCGGCCCTTGCGCAGGATGACGCGGTCGGGATGGTGTTCGATAATTGCGTAATGGCCGGTGGCAATGTAGTCGGCGCCGAGGGAGGCGGCCTTGGTCCAGAGGTTGCCAAACTTCAGCAACTCATTGCACATCACACAGGGGTTTGGGGTGCGGCCGGCCTGGTATTCGCTGGAGAAATAATCAATGACCAGCTTCTCAAACTGATCGGCCTCATCGACGACATAGTGGGGGACATCGAGCTTATGAGCCACATTCCTGGCATCGGCAATGGCGGACGGCCCGCAGCACTTGTCTTCCGCGCGGGAAATACAATCCTGCGGCCAGACCTTCATGGTGACGCCGATGACATCGTAGCCCTGTTGCTTGAGAAGGTGGGCGGTCACGCTGGAATCCACCCCTCCACTCATGCCCACGAGCACGCGCTTTTTGGGTTCTGACATGGTGCCACTATAGCCCCAGATCGCCCGGGGGCAATACCAGCGCGTTAGCGCAACCTATAGATGGATTTCAAAATGTATCGCTGGT
>CALBXK010000002.1 GCA_937890535.1 uncultured Spartobacteria bacterium | reverse complement strand
CCAGAGGGCCGTTTTTACGCGAAACCCCAACCCTCCCAAGTGTCATCAGTTATGATTGGGTAGCTTCGCCAGCGCCACGATCGAGCAAGTCGCGACACACCTGATTCTCACTCCCGGGATCACTGTATTCTGGAAAGTCACGAAACGGTCGGATGCGGGGATTCTTCATACGTTTGAATTTGTTGTCCGGGGATAGCGGAACCAAACGGAATCGAACTCGATCTCCCCCTCGGGAAGCAAATTCTCCCGCACGGGATAATCTCGGCCTGCCCAAGCTTGGTGCCGGTCAGCCACGGCCACGACCGGTTCAACGAGGATGGGAAAGAGCACAAAGATAAAGCTCACATTGACATCCGCCAATACGTCGGCGAGGGGCACATATCCGTAGAGCGATGTCAGATCCCGGCGACTGCCGAGAAAAGTCCATTGAGACGGATCCGCCGTGAGGCACAGCTCCTGCTCAGACCATTCCTCCTGGAGAACGAATCGCTGGCCGGTCAGCACCCAATTCGCACGAGGCCCCTGGGGATCCGGTTGGCTCTGGACCAGAACGGTCATCTCGGCTCCTCTCATTTCCATGATTCCGCGGGCACGGATCCGTACCAGCAGATTGGTCAGATTTCGGGAGAATCCCCCATGAATGAAGGCATGACCTCGAGCCCGGAGAAAGTCATCAGGATACATCCCGGCTTCGCGTGCATAGGGGGCGTTCAGGCGCTCTTCCAATGTGTGAATATGCATGAGCAAGTGCAAGTACCCCGCTCCAGGCGGGGCGTGGTTGGCATCCACAATCCACGGTCCCCGGCAGAGAGCGTGACCCTTTTGAATGGGAAGTTGAGATTGGGAATTGGCAATCCATCCCCGCGCCCCAGCTGAAAAATCCTCCCAGTAGTCGCTCGGCAAGGGGCGTTCAGACCAATGCCGGAAAGCCGGATCGGAAGCCGACTCAGCACCCACCCTCATACGAGTTCCTCTGCGTCGGGGGCCAAACCTGATCCCGCCCGGGGAGCAGGACGTTCTCTCAATGCCAGCTCAGGGTTCCGGCAATAAGCTTGGAAGGCCTCGTAGTTTGACTGGGCGCATCCATGCCCGGGAGGGATCTCCCCATACATGGACACTCCTTCGAAGTGGTGTCGGTCCGCCACTTCCACCATGTGGGCAATCTCCCGTCGGAGGCATCGGGCGTCACTCCCGTTGGCGATGGACTGAAAATGCCCATACCCCCGATTTCTCCTTGGCAGCAGGCCATCCAGTGAGCTCTCTTCATCCGCAGAAGTGAGCGTCCATTGACAAATTGCTGAGTCCGGTAAGGCGGTGGCAAAGCCCGGATTCGCGGCGAGTTTCTCCACGCTTGGCTTGGAATAATTCGCGTAGGAAATATCCATCGCATCGAACGGTATCGTCAATCGCTCGAAGAGTCCCCGATAATGAAGGACGAGGGTTTGAAGGAACTCGTCCAGGATTCCTTCTTCCCGAACGCCTGCGGTGCGAGCGGCGAGGCTTTCCGGCACAAAGAAATCTCCAATTTCCAGATTGACCCCCGCAAGAGGAAACTCTCGCATCAGCCACCCTAGCCCCTCAGCCAACCAGTCCAAAACATGATCGTTCAGCGGGTCAACTGTCATTCCGCGCTGGGTGCGTTCCCCATTTAAAACCTTGGTATTGGAGACAGCCAGGTTCGGATTTCTTCGGAGAAAATGAGCGGCATTATAACGATGTTCCCCTTCGTAATACACGCCCCCATACCCTCCGCTGCCCACCCCCGCAACCAAGGGAACTCCTTGCTCGGCGGCATGGGTCGCCACCTCGAGGGCCGCCCTCTTTCCCCCGTGAGTGTCCCGGAGGAACCCCCAAATGATGACTTTCGGAACCGGATCCCACTGCGCCACTTCGTCAATTAGCCTTCGGTAATTCTCCACAAAAAATCGGGTGTCGTATGGAAAGGCAAATCCGGCGTCCGGGACAGCCATCCCCAGAGGCATATCCATACCGCCATCCCACCAACGCATGCGAGCATCCCAGGTCCACAAGGCATTATTGGTCATCGCGTTTGGGACCACGATCCCGCCCGCCTTCGGTCTCTTTCTCACATTCATTTATCTTTGGAGTTTATTCTTTGAAAGACAGGGGATCTACGAATCCGCCCATCAGGGAATTCAGAAACCACCTTCAATTCATATTCCTGGCCAGGTTTCAAATCGGGAATCAGAATCCAAGCTCGCTGGTAGAGACCGGGTTGAAATTCCCTCATCCAAAGCGGATCTCCTGCTTTTCGGTATAACACCGAATGCCTCGCCGGCTTTTCCGTTTGCCAGGAAACACGGCCCATGGAAGCGCCCTCCCGCAATTGTGCCAAGCCGCTCCAGGAAAAAGCGGTGACACTCTCAGCTGCAATTTCCACACCTGCGCTGATCTCCGGCAGGGTCCCGTCGAGGGTCGAAACACAGCGACCATTCCAAACTCGTTCTCCTCCAAAATGCTCCAAAAACTTCATGAGAGCCGGATTATCATTTCCATCCCCGGCAAAGAAGGCGCTCGTTCCAGAGCCCTTCCAAACCAAAAATTTTCCCACCTCCGCGGCAGAGCTTTCCCACCACACTTCTTCACGGCCATTCGCAGTCAACAACTCGACGCCCTCCGCCCCTTCGGACTGGAGAGACCGATAAGGAATCGTGTTTTTTTCATTCTCCCCGGCTCCCGGTTCTGCGGACGCATTGCCAACCCGGATGAGAGTCACAAAGCGCAGAGGCGTCGGTCCAGATGCCTTGGCACTCAGGAGGTGTTCAGTCTCAGAAAATCCGGGAACAGACAACGCCTGCATCCGAGGTTGCGCATCCATAAAATAGACCGAAGCACTGCCGGTCTTTCCGATCAATTCTGCCACCCGACCATTCACTTTGGGAAGAATCGCACCGGTATGGGCTTGCCAGGAAGCCGCAATCGAGCCGCCAGCCCGGTTTTCCACATCATCGATCACGACAATCCAATCAGGCTTGAGAAAGAGAATCCGGCGACTAGAGAGGAAGACCCCGCGTCCCCATCCCCGGTGATCGGCGGAAAAATAATCGAGGGATGCGGAGCTAAACCAGTTCCTCAGTGACCCGCTCACCCTCCGAAACCCAGCGTTATCAATCATCACAAGATTGGCAGCGCTCGGCGTACGATGATAGCCCTCCGGATACCCGCGTTCATAACCATTCCTGCCCAGCAATTTGACCATAAGAGCTTGTTCCCCGGACCAAAGATTTAGGCCCAGAGTTTCGTATCCGGCATGATAGATGTTTTCGCTTCCCCGGTAAGCCAGAGCTAGGACCGTGGCCTGCGGACTCCAGTCCGAACGCATAATCGCCCATCCCGCCTCCGGCAGAATGTGCGAGGTGACTTCGGGGGCGACCGGAACAAGATTCTGAAAGGCCGCGATCCGCGCCGCCGGATCCTCGGGTTCAAGAGCCCTTGCCGTCCGCTTCAAGTAGCGTTCATCGACCCGTCCCGCCCAGAATTTGAATTCCGGATTGAGAAATGCGATAGCCGCCCATCGGCTTCGCGCCGTGACAAAGCTGTTCCCTCGCGCGGAATCTCCGAAGGGAATTTTCTGGCCGGCCGGTGTCGCCAGCGAGAGGAAGACCTCATGGAGCCGGAAGACGTTGGAGCGAAACCGGTCTGGAAAGGGAATCCGGTGTTGGGCCAGCATTAAGTAGCACCATTCTAACTGCCCGGCCACCTGACTGGTATAATCGTAGGAGTACTCGGAACCGCCGGAATCTGGCATCACCCACCAATCGGCATGCACCCCGATTCCCGTCACGGCATGGGATCTCCACTCCTCCGAGCTAACAAACTCAGGGAAGGTTGCCGAGACGGCCAGCAATCCTTCCAGCTGATAGAGGATCCAGTTCCCGTATCCGAACGGATTGTAATCCGGCCAGGGCTCATAGGGAACGGTGGTGTAGCGCAGAAAGTTTCCCCGCTCGTAAAATCCTTTTAGGAAATCCAGATGATCCTCCACTCGCAGGATCGGCGAACCGCTAATCATCACATAGGCTTCCACCAACAACGGGGTTTGAGATCCACAGGTTAAGGGATGCCACATTGTCTTCACGTCGGACGCTTGGTCCTTGATCTTTTGCGCCGGGGGACGAACGGTATGATAGAATCGGTGGTGAATATCCCGCACCGCCTCCGCCCACTTATCGTCTCCCGTCAGCTGATAGCAGAACGCCCACCGTAAAATATCCAAGGCCGGAGGGGCCGCCCAAATAACATTCCCCTGAATCCCCTCGCCTTTGGTGTGAAACCACGTCTGATAATCCCGTTCAGCCGTCACCAATTGATTTTTGGCGGTTTCATCCCAGTGAGCGGGATAGAGTGGAACATAATGACTGAGGCGCTCTTTCAATTCATCGATAAAGCCCGCGACTTGCTCCGGGCCGATACCTTCCCTACCGATACTCGTGAGAAATTCCTCAGTGGACATTTCCTCCCGCATCGGGACGAAGCCTGCCGTCTGCATCAACTTATACTTCTCCAGAGGGATGGTCTCTCCGGCAACATCGACCCCGGCTTTGCCCAGCCGTTCCGGCATTTGACGCCCTTCCAGGTACGGTCCACTGCATTTTTTGGGCGAAGACGGCGGCCTTTCCCTTATATCGATATTTTCCGCACGTCCGTCCGCCTCTTCACCGCCCATGAGCCCCCCCGAATTCAGGGAAAGAATTATGAGGGCCAGGCAACATTGGCGACCCCGGCTAGAGACCCATCTCGTCAGGATTTTTTCCAAAATTCGGTACCTCAATGGTCGCTCGACACTCAATTCCCAAACTCCAGGCTTTCAAGATCGGACGGTGTGAGCAACTCAATGTCATCAATGACCACCGAAGCGTCTGGCACCTCCACCGTCCACCCGTTCCACATCAACGCAAACTGGAGGTTGGAGATATTGCTCCAATCGGGATCCCGCGACCCTTTGAAATCTTCCTTATGGAAAATCAATTGCCGCCACCCCTCCCAGTCAACGGGAACTTTCACATAAAAATAACTCCAGCCCTCATCCGGGCTCTTTGGTGTCGTGACGCTAATCCCGAAGACCCCCTCTCCGGCTTCCTCCGCATACACCCAAACTGAAAGGGCGTCGAATTCGCTCCAATCGCCCGGCACCCCCTCCCGCACCGCATAATTACCATTAAAGAGAAGAAAGCGGGCGGCACCATCTCCCTGCTTAACGATTTCGGTCTCTTCCACAAATCCTCCCGACTGGGATTTCCATTCGCTGAGAAAGTCCATATCATCCACTTTTTCAGCGGAATGAACCGGGCGGATCGTAGTGAGACACAAGATGAGAAGGGTGAGAGAGCGGGAAATCGTCATGGTTTTTAATGGGGTTGTCAGGGCGAGATTGCTGGTTGAAGTTCCACGTGAGCATCGAGGAAGAGTCGGTTCCTGGCTGTTCCGTGAACGGGTCCCTCCTTGCCCTTCCCTAGCCGGTCCTGCGGACCATAGTTCCAAGCATCAATATCTTCCATGATCCATCGTTTTTCGGGACTATAGTCGCGAATGATGAGGGATCGTTTGGGTGGATCCAGAGTTTGCTTGGGCGGAGCGTAATAATATCCAAACAATGGGGTATGGGTGAGATAGTTGCTGAATTCCGGATAGACGGTTGGGTTGGCCGGACATTTCCAGACTGGCACCGAATCATTCAGATAAGGGTTGAGAGCAAGAACTAGATTCCCCCGCATATTCACGATCCCGAATTCGGGCCCGGGCATTCTGTCATCGTTCTCTCCAGCGTAAAGGTTGATGGCAATCCCGATATTTCGAAGATTGCTCATGCATCGAATGACCAGAGACTTTTCTTTGTACCGCATTAAAGTCGGTATCAGTAAGGCAATCAGTATGCCGATGATAGCCACCGCAGTGAGGGTGCCAACAAGGGATGCGCCGACAACGTGGGCCCGGTCAAAACGAAACGGTCCTCTCCTGCTTAGCCGATCTTCTCCAGGATTGGTGAGTTTAGGAACGCGGTTCGTCATGGGAAAATTCAGGCCAAGACAGCGTCAGCGCATCCGTTCTTCCCCCTCGTAATGTCCAACTCACCAAACTTCCCCTCCGAGGGAGCCGTATTACAAAAATAAGTCCTGGTCTCCCGCAGTTCCCCTCGAAACAGATCATGCACCCAGGCCGAAACGGTCTGCCAAGGAAGCTGGGCCTGCGTTTGACAAAGAGGATACTCGCCCTCTGTATCCTGCGATAGCACCATCAAATCCTTTGCTTCTATTCCATTTTGGTTTCGAACCCACTCACTCATCCGGGCATAGCGGGCCAGGGAACTTTGATGAGCTGGGAGTTCGTCCCGGGAAAAGTCGCTCAATGCGTCAAGTTCCGGAAAACAAAAATGATTGGTTCGCAGTTGGATTCCAGCCGTCACTCTTTTGGAGAATATTTCCCGCCGGGTGCATTCGACAACCAATCCGTCCCCACTGGCGTCGGCAAAAAGAAAGATCATCCCTCTGGCAAAGCCGGCATTACCTACAACCCCCTTGGAAACAAGGTCCTCAAGAAGAGTCAGAGCCTCCTGACAATTTGCACACTTTTCGGCGACCAAGCGCAAGATCAGACAATCATTGAGTCCGACCTCACTCGTTTTATCCCGCAACCGGCCACCAGTGTTGTTTCCTCCGACCAGCCCGGCGGAATTCGCCATCTGAGCCAGCCCCAGATTACCCAGATTGCTCCCTCCCAGAACCGCATGGGTTCCTTGCACCTGCTGGGTATCCATGGTCTGTGGATACGGGGATTCGTCCCGGATCTTCAGGAGCAATGTCCTCCCGCCCACAGCCTGCGAACCCTGCACCAGTACCGTCGAACAATTCGTACCGGCCAAGCTTAACGGCTCATCTGCGTGCGAGCGACATTGAAAGTCGAGGTAGGCCTCGATTTCCCCAGCGGAAAAAGCTTCCGCTTCCTCCAACCAACCCGGCGCTACATCGAAGAGGATCTCCCGCAAAATTTCCACCCGTTTCCGGTCGGGGCCGTTCCACTCAGCTTGCTGAGATTTCCAGACCTGGTAAAAATCGGTCCAAGCTGGTCCTGACCGTTCCCGTCGGGCGATTCCCGCTTCTGCAAAATTGCAAAATCGGTTCACGCGAGACCGGCGGTTTGATATTTGGAGTCAAAAGAATTTTCACTGGAGTTCCCTTGGAAACGAGGGTCAATCTCGTCAACCCGAACCACCCGACCTTCGCGGAGCGAGCACTCGGCCGCCAGGGGAACCAGAAGGCTGCTCCGGCCCCGCTCAAAATTCACCAGCGGCGGCATCCGGGTTTGCACACTTCTCAGAAAATCGACCAGAACACCTCCGCGCAAGTTTCCCGGGCACTCGATCACCTCGTTGTCATCCTGATTGTTGGTCAAATGGAGTTTTTCCCCATCCCGTAAATCAAAGCGAACCATCCCCTCCGTGCCCGCCACCCCAAATTCTCGCTGGTGGCGGTGATTCTGGGTGAAATTGATCCCGATCATCGCCTTGACGCCATTCACATAATCATAGTTGACCCAAGCGTGATCAATGATTTCGCTTTTCTTTCCACAGAGTTCGAAGAATTTTTTCTGACCGCCTTGGGCATAGACGCTTACCGGTCGACTATCAGCCCAGAGATCAAGGATGTCGCAGTGATGGCAATTCTTTTCCACCAAAGCACCTCCAGATTTTTCCTGTTCCGGGATCCACCCCATCCATTCAGGAAACGGTCCCCGGAATTCCGTACACCACACCATGACCGGTTCGCCAATACGTCCTTCACGAATGAGTTCCGCCACCCGATGGTAACGGCGACGATAGTGCATTTGCATAAAAAAACCCAGAATCCGGTCCTGGGATTCCGCCTCCACCGCCATGGCATCCGCATCAGACAATGTGGTGGCCACCGGTTTTTCACAGAGCACATCGACACCCGCCCTCAGGGCCGCGATCGCGACGGGAGCATGCAAATAATTTGGAACCGCCAGATAGACGGCATCCAATTTCGCCTCCCGAAACATCTCCTCATAAGATGCATAAAGATCGGGAGTATTTTGGCAATGCGATCGGACGCAGGCCATGGCCGCATCTCGTTTTCCCACATCGATATCGCAAAGTGCAGCTACTTCAAAGAGGTCGGATTCGGCTTCCAGCGCCGGCAGAATTTCCTCGAGCCAGACCCCCTTCATCGAACGATATCCGAGCCCGACAATGCCAAAACGAATGGGTATTCTTTTGGCGGAGAGAGAATTGTGACCCATGAATTCCTGAGCTTGAGAGAAAGAGAAAGCTAAACGAGTTGACCCTCAGAATCAGCGGAGCCGCAAAGCCGATTTCCGAGTTCCAAAACCCAACAGGCCCAACCCGGCGGCGGCGATCAGCGAAAGGACCCCTGGTTCCGGAATAGTGGCGATTGTGGTGTAGCCGGCGCTGAAATCCTGACTGATCAGGGAGGCGTAGTTGAGGTTGTCGATAGTCTCCCAAAGGCTGCCATCCCAAATCTGCAAGGTGGTGGTATCCAGATAGGTCAGAAGAGTGTTGATATCCGTATAGTCTCCCTCAATGGAAAGAAAGTTGCCCTCTGCGAGCCGAAAGGCCGAAGAGGCAAAGGTGGCCGTACTTTCAAGGTTCAGAGTATTGCCGGTATTGCCCGCTATGGATCCAATATAGACCTCATTGCTGGTCAGACTGCCCGCCACGGAGAGGGTATTGCTATCCGAGCCGCCTGATTTTCCGATATAAACCGCCATTCCTCCGACCGTGACAACGGCGGCATCGCCTGCCGTTAGCGCCACTTGATTACTGTCGGTCGTGTCACCTACAATCCAGTCCGTCCGGGACCTAAAGCTGATCCCGTCGATTTCCCGGCTAGTGGACCCCACATCCAGAGTGGTGATCGAAGAGTAGCTGCCGCTGTAAGCTTTCCCAGTGCCGGCGACGACACCTGCAGCTTTTTGGGCACCAATCAGGAACAGGTCCCCTTCCAAGCTCACCGCATATCCAAAATCGGCACCGGCCGCAGCATCGGACGCAAAGACCTTAAGCTGTTCGTTCACCGTGCCGCTGGCTGTATCCAAGTTGTTGAAGAAATATGCCGCTCCGGCCTCGGCTCCCTTTTCATCATTATAACGGGCACCAACCAATCCCACACTTCCATCCAAGGCCACAGCAAAGCCAAACCGATCATTGTACACTGCGTCTGAGGCTCGAAGAATGGCATCTTCCTCCTCCGTCACTCCAGCCACATCCAAACCCCGGAAGAGATAGGCCTGTCCACCCCCTACGGCTCCGACCCCGTAGGCTCCGACCAGCCCGTCACTCCCTGACAGACTTGAGGAAAATCCAAAGGAACTGTTCGCTGCGGCATCGGATGCGGTCAGTTTCGTGTTTTGTGTCATAGTCCCCGTGATCGTGTCCAGATTCCGGAAAACATAGGCCGAACCGGCGGAGCTTCCTCCGTCGTCATCGGCAGAGGCACCCACCAAACCCAAAGTCCCCGCAATACTCACACTCTGACCGAAGGCATCTCCAGCGGCCGCATCAGAGGCTGTCAGCTTGGCCTGCTGGGTCACGGTACCCGTCACAGTGTCGAGCCCACGGAAAACATAGGCCTGCCCTGTTCCACCAGTCGCTCCCACCACGCCCGTCGTACCAGAAATACTCACCGAGGTTCCAAAAAGATCATTAGCCGCGCCATCAGAGGCAATGAGTTTGGCATCTTGGGTCTTTGTTCCCGAAGCGACATGCAAACTACGAAAAACGTAGGCTGATCCTTGGTTGGAGTTCGGCCCCACATCATCCGAATAGGCACCAAGCAGACCAACGGTTCCGTCGAGACTCACAGACAAACCCAGGGAATCGCTCGTGTTTCCGTCCGAAGCGATCAGAGTGGCATTTTCAGTCACGGTACCGGTTCCGGTATTTACATTCTGAAAGACATAACCTGCACCGGAATTGCCTCCGCTGGGATTGGCCCCATAACCCCCCACGAGCCCGAGGCTCCCGGATAAACTGACAGAGGCCCCAAAAAGGTCTCCATTCACCCCGTCACTGGACTCCAATTCCGCCGCCTGCGCTAACGGAAGCGCCACGACAGATAGCAAAACCAGCAGGAGTAAGTTCCGACCATACGGGGCGATACATCGCAACAAGCCTGAAAGGCGATCACAAGTCCGAAGCGAATGAGAACTGCGTGCTTTCTTTATGAGGAGGTGCATAAGAACGCTCATTTAAGCGGTTAACTTTTTTCTGTCAATATATTTTTTTTCAAGTAATTTGAAATCTAAAGAAAAGACAGTCTATCATTCGTCATCGACCAGACATATTTTCCTTCCTACCATGTCCGCGTCACTAAAAACCATCGCCGAGTTGGCCGGAGTCACCGAAGCCACCGTCTCCATGGCCCTGAGAAATATGGACAGGATCAGCGTGAAGCGCCGTCGTCAGATTTCAGAGATCGCCCGAGAACTCAACTACACTCCCAATCTGAACGCCCGGGGCCTGAGTACCGGCAAGTCGCACCTGATCGGATTGATTTCCGCCACCAATTTCGTAGAGGTCTCAGCTAATCTTACAGACCATTTTGAACAGGCTGTACGGGAAAATGGATACCAACTGATCGGGTCATTCCACCAAGGTCGCGCGGATCTAGAGATCCGAAATATTCGAGAACTGATTGCCCGCGGGGCGGATGGCGCGGTTGGCTTTCCGGTTCACAATGGGGACCATTCGGCCTGGCAACTCCTTACCAATGCAAATATTCCCGCTGTCCTTTTTAATGAATCTCCATCGTTTCCCCACAGCCATGTCATGATTGATTTTGAAGATGGAGGACGCCAAATGGTGCATCACCTGCTGGCATCTGGGTACCGTAACCCAGCCTTTGTTTCCACGGACTCGTCTTCCAACCACATTCTTTCCCGGATCCATGGCTGGCGAAAGGCCTGCGAAGACGCGGACATTGATTTTCAACAGCGGCCAATGTTTTGGCTCAAAAATGATTCAATTTCCTCCAGCCAACCTGATTTGATCGCTCAAATACGCGACAACCCAATCCCCTTCGACTCACTATTGGCCAGCACCGACTTGGTGGCCATAGCTTCCATACGAGCCCTGCATGACCAGGGTCTAAAGATCCCCGAGGATGTGGCCATTGTCGGCTTTGATGACTCTCTTGTAGCCAGCATCCTTCCCATCCCTCTGAGCTCAGTACGTCAACCCGTCGCAGAAGCTGCAAAAATCGCCGCGGAAATTCTTTTGAGGCAAATCAATAATCCTGGAGCCGAATTCGAACAGGTTTTATTGAAGCCAAGCCTCATTGTCCGCCAGTCTTCAACATCAAGGAGGCGGCGGGGTTGAATGTTCCCGAACAACTTTGTGTGGTCGGCGGTGCCGGGGTCTCATGCCATGATCCCAAACTGGCCGCGATGACCCGTGTACAACAACCAGTGAAAGAAATCGGCCACGAACTGTTCCTGTTGGCTGAAACTCTCGTCACCGAACCGGGTAAGTTTCAGCCGGGTCGTTACCTTCCCTGCGGCCTAAGTTGCGGCGACACCACGACGTCTGCGGAAAATAGACGGCTTTCGCAGACGGATCGGCAAAATTGATCCAGTGTCCGGGGGGTTCCTATATATGAAAGATTTACGATTCCAACTTCCTGAAATCAACACATGGCGCCTCTATGCCAAGGGAGTCACCCAAGAACGGGTCATGCGCATGGTCGAAGATTGGGAAGTGCAGGGATATCGGTTTGGCACGATTTGTGTGGATGACGGATGGACGGTGGACTCCTTGCTGGGGGACTGGGAACCCTGCCCGCGGCGTTTCCCGGACTTGGCTGATCTGGCCGCATGGATCCACAACAAAGGGTATGCGCTGCGGCTTTGGGTGGCCCCTGCCCAGATCCATCCCGGCACTCGCGCCGCCAAGGAACTCTATCCGCAGGCGGTCCTGCGGAATCAAAAGGGAGAACCGGCCCTCAATTGCGGTTTGCGTTCCTTCCGGTTGGATATCCGGCAGGACGAGGCCCGCCGCCACATTCGCGAAACGATGCAGCGCCTTGTCCGCGATTACCAGGTGGACGGTTTCAAGGTGGACTTCCCGCCGTTTTACCATCCCGGGGATGAATATTACACCGAGCACTGCAACTACGACCTTCCCGAAGCCGATCAAGGCACGATGGTACAGGATTTTTATCGCCTGATCCGGGAGAGTCTGGATGCGGTCAATCCGCAGGTTCGGGTGGAATGTGCCCGGCATATCGCGGGCTGTCAGCCATTCATCAATGACACGATTTGCGGGGATCTCATCGGACGCAAGCGAAACATGAAGAGCATCAGCGGCATTGCCGACGATCTCAAAACCTACGCGGGAGAGCATGAGATTGTCTCCTGGTTGGAGATGGTCTGGGGGGAGGGGACCCAGTTTCCGTCGTCGTCGGTGGAGTGGCACGCAGGTTTCCTTGAGTGGATTGCCATGAGCATCAACTTTGGCCTCAAACTGGAACACAGTTTTCAGCCTTTCGCCTATCCCAATGCGGCACAGGTCCGGGCTCTGACGAACCTCTACGGTCCGCGGGACAACCGATACAAGGTGCTGAATGCCGGACGAAAGACCTTCCCGGTGGCCGAAATGCTCAAAGCCGGCATCACTGTGGACGGGCATACTCGTTTTCTGGTCGCTCCGGAAGAAGAAGTGAATGTGTCTCTGCACACAGGATTCCTCCATACCAATGCGGTGGACTGGCATTGCCGGAATGTGCTGACCAATGCGGAAGTTCCGCTGCGGGCGCGCAATGAATTTTGGAGCAATTCCATGGACCATTGCCACGTAGCCTTCGAGGCCCAACCTCATCAAGTTTACGAATTGTGGTATGAAGGCCAGCACACGACGCTGTTTTCCGATTGGTTTCAGGAATACCCGTGGAAATCCAGC
>CALBXK010000001.1 GCA_937890535.1 uncultured Spartobacteria bacterium | reverse complement strand
ACTCGGAAAATATCTAGCCAACAATACCATCGCCACCACCGAGAGTACCAGAGCGATACCAAAATTGACCAGCGGTTGCACAAACACTTCCGGAGCAATCGCAAGGGGTTGGGAGGGATAATAATCAACCATGGCAAGGAACAACGCCCCCATCATCAGCGCGGATCCTATCGCCGCGAGCACGAAGATCCCCGGAAAAAACAGGATCTCCACCAATACCAACACCACCCCCAGCAGGAAAACCACCCCGACTTCGTAGCCGGTCAGTCCCGCCACATAGTGACCCGTAAAATAGAGCAAAAAACACAGGGCCGACAAGATGCCTGGAACCCCAAATCCCGGGCTCTTGAATTCCATATACGCCCCCACGATCCCCCCGATGAGAAGCAGGGGAGCCAGGGTGGTAATCAATTGCGCCAGACGTTCAAATCCACTGGGCTCAACTTCGACGATTTTGTCGACAGCCAACCCGGCCTTTTCACATAACTCCGGCAGACTGGCGACAATGCCTCGAGCCAGTAACGGCTTGCCGTCAATTACCTCCACCGCCTCCTGCGCACTCAGGGTCAGCAACGCTCCCTCGGGATTCAGCACCCGGTCACCAATTTTTACTTCCTTCTTCAAATTCATAAACGCATCCACCAAATTGGGGTTGTATCCGTTGCGTTGGGCCACACTACGAAAGTATCCCGAATAGTACGAAACCACCTTGGCGTTCATGGTTTCAGGCACCTCGGCTCCACCGCTCAGCACCGGTGCGGCCGCCCCAATCGCGCTCACCGGTGCCATGTAGACCTGCCCCGTCCCCAAAGAGATCAAAGCCCCCGCCGATCCCGCATTGGTATTGACATAGGTGAAGGTGGGATAAGTGACCTTGCTGAGGGCCTGCACGATGTGGTCGGTGGCCTTAAGATCCCCGCCCGGAGTATCCATGTTCAGAATCAGGGCGGCCGCCCCCACCCGGTCGGCTTTCTTCAGCACCCGCCGCAAAAACAAAAACTGCGCCTCGGTCACCTCCCCTTGAAGGGGCACGACGACGACACTGCCCTCGACGATATTTTCTTCGACCGAAGCCGCCCGGCCGGGAGGTGATAGGATCAGTCCAAGCAAGGTCCCCACAATAAAGAATTTCTTCACCCTGCGAATCTCACTCGCCCCCCGGGGACCCGCAAGGTAATTTGATTTCGTGCCGTTCATTGCTGAAGAAACTATTCAACGCGTCGCCGAGGCGAATGACATCGTCGAAATTGTTGGATCGTATTTCCCGCTGAAACGCGCCGGGACCACGTTCAAGGCCCTGTGCCCGTTTCATCGCGAAAAATCGCCCTCTTTCACCGTCAATCCCCAGCGCCAGACATTTCACTGTTTTGGCTGCGGGATGGGAGGTTCGGTCTTCCGCTTCGTCATGGAGTATGAGCACCTCGATTTTGCCAGCGCCGTGAGACGTCTCGCCCAGCGGGTCGGCATCCCCATTCAGGAGGAGGCCGCCTCCCCGGGCCATGAGAAACGCCACGAGCTGCGCAAACGGCTCCTCGCTCTTCACGTCGAGGCCGCGAGGTGGTTCCACACCAGCCTTCTGCAATCCCCCACGGCACAACATGCCCGCGATTATCTCAAATCTCGTGGCATCACGGGCGAGATTGCCAAATCCTGGCAAATCGGGTTTGCCCCGGATTCATGGGACGACCTCATCATCATGCTGCAGGGCAAGGGATTTTCAAACGAAGAAATTAAACAAAGCGGCCTCACCTCTACGAAGGACGACGACCGGTCCGATTCCCGTTCCTACGCCCGCTTTCGCGACCGGGTCATGTTTCCCATCCGCAACGACTACGGAGAGGTCATTGCATTCAGCGGACGGGTCCTGGATCCGGAGGCCAAGACGGCCAAGTACGTCAATTCGCCCGAAACCCCGCTCTTCACCAAGGGCCGGGTCCTCTACGGACTCGATAAATCGAAACGCGCTCTCATCGAGAGCAAGACCGCTATCGTCTGCGAAGGCCAACTCGACCTCATTAGCGCCTTTGAATCCGGGGTTGAGAATGTCATCGCCCCCCAAGGAACCGCCTTCACCGCCGATCAGGGCCGGGTTCTCCAGCGTTTCGTCGAAACCGTCACTCTCTGCTTCGACTCCGACCGCGCCGGACAGGAAGCCGTCACCCGCTCCCTGCCCGCCCTGTTACAGAACGGCCTGGAGGTCCGCGTCGCTCTCCTGCCCGAAGGCGAAGATCCCGACTCACTCATCCGCTCCCAGGGGGCGGCCGCCTTCCGCGAAGTTGTGGACTCCGCCAAGAATTTTTTCGACCACGCCCTGGAGGTTCTTTCCCAAAAAGGGATGCTCAACGACCCCGCCGGCAAGTCCTCTGCCGCCCGCCGTCTCGGCCCTCATGTCTCCCTCATCAAGGATGGCGTGCTCCGCGAATCCACTGCCAACCGGATCTGTGCCCGCCTCGGCATCACGGAAGCGGCCTTCGCTCCCCATCTCCAATCCTCTCCGCAACGAGGCCCATCTCCCGAGGAATCCGAGGATCGCCCCGAGCCCGAAATCATCAGAATGGCTGAAGGCATTCGTCAACTCTGCCGACTCGCCATCCTCCACCCCGAAGTCAAGCAATGGCTCGCCTCTCAAGAGACGCCCCCGCCGACGGAACTCGGCCTTGGCGGAATCGTGCTTTCCCACATCCTCCAATCCCCGCTCGCCCTCCAGGAGCCGGCTTCGCGCATCGCTTTTGTCTCCGGCCTTCCCGCCGCGGAAGAACACACCATCATGGGGCTCGACCTCGACCGTCCGCCCGAATCTCCGCTCCCCATCGCTAAAAATCTCTGGGTTGGACTCGCCGCCACTGCCCTCCTCGAAACCCGCGATGCCGCCGTCCTCCAACTCGGCCAACCCGGTGTTTCCTCCGAGGAACGCCAGCGCATCCAGCATCTTACAGCGAAATACAGCAAAATGATTCTTGACTTAAAGTCTGGTTTCAACGAAACTTAGGGGCTCTTCTCGAAGCACCAAGGCTGCGTTGAAAACTTCTAAAAAATCCACTCGTCCGAAGCCTGGCAAGGTTTCCCAAAACAAGAAATCTCCCGTTGCCAAACGGGCCAAAGCAAAAGCTCCCGCCGCGAAGCCTCCGGCTTCTCGAAAACCAACGTCAAAACCCGTCAGGAAATCCGTGCCCGTGCCTACTTCTACCAAGTCCAAATCTTCCACCCCCGCTAAAAAAATCTCACCTGCCAAGAAGAGTCAGGTTCCCAAAAAGGCTTCCTCCGCAGGAAAGGCCCCCAAAGCCAAAAAGGCCACTCCGCCGAAATCGAAGGCGACTCCCAAAGCCGCAAAGCCTGCTAAGGTCACGAAGCCCGTTAAGCCGGCCAAAGCTGCCAAGCCTGTTAAGGTCGCAAAGCCCGCCAAAGCCGCCAAGCCTACTAAAACAGCCAAGCCCAGCTTGCTTTCCAAGCTACTTCCTCAGGTGGCGACCACGCCGCAGGAGATTCAGAAGGTTCTTCAGGATAAGGTTCGTGATCTCATCAAACTGGCCAAGGAACAGGGACACCTGACCTTTGACGACCTGGAGGAGACTCTCCGCGAAAGCGTCACAGATCAGGAGGGGATGGATTCTGTCATGGCGCAACTCCGGGCGGTCGAGATTGATGTCATCGATTCCTCCGACGTGGATCGCGTCAAGGAAACCCGCAAGGACGACGAGGAAGAAAAGGACGAAAAACCCGACACCAAACTCGACATCCTGGACGACCCGGTCCGCATGTATCTCAAGCAGATGGGCCAGGTTCCGCTGCTCAGCCGGGAGCAGGAGGTCGAAATCTCCAAGCGCATCGAAGAAGCGGAGATCAAGGTGCAAGAGACTTTATATCAATTTGGATTCATCAGCCGGGCTCATCTCGATCTGGCACAGAAGCTGGTGGACCAACGGGAGCGCTTTGACCGTGTCATTCTCGACAAGAAAATCGAAAGCCGGGAACGCTATATGAAAGCCCTCCCCCGCCTCTGCCAGCAGGTCAAAAAGCAAACCGATACGGTGGCCGTCCTCTACAAGGACAAGATTGCGCCGGTCAAAACTCCTACATCGCAAATCCTGACGAAGTACGAAAAATCCCTCGACTCCCTGCAAAAACTCTATCCGAAATTTTATTTCAAACAGAAGGTGGTCGAGGATTTCGTGACCCTGGCTGACGACAATGTCCGCGCCCTGCGCGCCCTTGTCAGCGAACATGAAAAGCCGGCCAAGAAACGCGATCCCAAAGCGCACCGCACGCTCACCTCGCAGATCAGAGAGATGCACCTCCAAAACTGGATGAACCCGGACGAGTTGTTCAAGAAGCACGAGGGATTAAAGAGCTGGCACCGCAAAGCGCTCAAGGCCAAGACGGAAATGGTCGAAGCGAATCTGCGCCTCGTCATCTCCATCGCCAAAAAATACACCAATCGCGGCCTTTCGTTCCTCGACCTCATTCAAGAAGGCAACATGGGCCTCATGAAGGCTGTCGAAAAATTCGAGTATCGCCGTGGGTACAAATTCTCAACCTACGCGACCTGGTGGATCCGGCAGGCCATCACCCGCTCCATCGCCGACCAAGCCCGCACCATCCGTATCCCGGTGCATATGATCGAGACGATCAACAAACTCATCCGGGTGCAAAAACAACTGGTGCAGGAATACGGACGCGAACCCTCTCCCGAGGAGATTTCCGATGAGATTCAACTTCCGGTGGAACGGGTCCGCGCCGTGCTCAAGATGGCCCAACAGCCCATTTCTTTGCAGGCTCCCGTCGGTGACTCTGACGACACCAGCTTTGGAGATTTTATCGAGGACAAGGGAGCCGAAAATCCCGCCGACCAGGCAGCGATTGTGCTCCTCAAAGAAAAAATCATAGACGTCCTCGACACTCTGACCGAACGCGAACGTCAGGTGCTTGAACAACGTTTTGGGCTCGTGGATGGATACAGCCGGACTCTCGAAGAAGTCGGCCGCCAATTCAAAGTCACCCGCGAACGCATCCGCCAGATCGAAGCGAAGGCTCTTCGCAAAATGCGCCACCCCACTCGGATCCGACAGCTCGAGGGTTTCCTTGAGCCCCAGGAATGGTAGGATAGGACAAGGCGGAAAGCGGAAACTTGAAGGCTGAAACCTGAAAGAGGCAAGCTGCCGCCAAGGCAAGTCCATGCCAACAAAAATGACCAGAGGCGAGATCACCGCCCTATTTCTTAATTCTTAAATCTTAAAATTCGCCCGTTATGAAAATCGTCGTCGCATATTCTGGAGGTCTCGATACCTCTGTTATCCTCAATTGGCTGAAAGAAACCTACCAAGCCGAAGTTATCGCTTTCTGCGCCGACGTGGGACAGGAGGAAGAATTGGACGGCCTGGAGGAAAAGGCCCTAAAAACCGGAGCCAGCAAGTGTTTTGTGGACGACCTCTGCGAGGAATTCGCCCGCGACTTCATTTTCCCCATGATGCAGGCCGGAGCAATCTACGAGGGTCAGTATTTTTTGGGAACCAGCATCGCCCGCCCCCTCATCGCCAAACGCATGGTGGAAATTGCCCAAGCCGAAGGTGCCGATGCCATCGCCCACGGGGCCACCGGCAAGGGGAATGACCAGATCCGGTTTGAGCTCACCTCCGCCGCCCTCGCCCCCCGTCTGCAAATGATCGCCCCTTGGCGTGACGAACGCTTTCGCCAGGCTTTTCCCGGCCGGGCGGAAATGATCGCCTACTGCGCCGAGCACGGCATCGCGGTGGAGGCCAGTGCCCAGAAATCCTATTCGATGGACCGCAACCTCCTCCACATTTCCTACGAAAGCGGCATCCTGGAGGACCCATGGTTCGACGCCAGCGCCGCCGAAAATAAGGACATGTTCAAACTCAGCGTCGCCCCCGAGGACGCTCCGGATCACTATGAGACTCTCGAACTGATCTTTGAAAAAGGCAACTGTGTCGGCCTCACTCACCCCGAACTCAGCGATCTCCTTGGCACAGTGGGCACCAACGGCGGGGCCGGTGAGCGGCTCAGCCCACTCTCGGTCATGCGGGTCCTCAACATCCTTGGCGGACGCAATGGCGTCGGTCGGGTGGACATGGTCGAGAATCGCTTCGTCGGCATGAAGAGCCGCGGCGTGTACGAAACTCCCGGCGGCGCCATTCTGCATTTTGCCCATCGCCAGATGGAATCCCTCACCATGGATCGCGAGGTGATGCACCTTCGCGATTCTCTGATCCCGAAGTACGCCACCTTGGTGTACAACGGTTTCTGGTTCGCTCCAGAACGCGAAGCTCTTCAAGCCCTCGTCACCGAATCACAAAAGAATGTCACCGGAACGGTGCGAGTGAAGCTCTTCAAGGGCAACATCATCGCAGCCGGGATCAAAAGCCCGGTCAGCTTGTACAATCCTCACATCGCCACCATGGAAGCGGACCCCACCCAGGCTTACAATCAGGACGATGCCAGCGGTTTTATTCATCTCAACGCCCTGCGCCTCAAAGTCGCCACTGAGGTCCACGGCTAGAGGTCAACTGCCGCCATCAAGACGGTCGAAAACCTTCTGACAGGCTGAACTGGAGAAAAAGGCGTCGCAACAGGCCGACTCCAGCAATCGTCCCTCGCCGTTTTCCGGGCAAAGGCACGCCAGCCAGTCGGTGACCCGGCGAGCCTGGGCAAGGTCATGGGTGACGAGAATGATCGTGCGGGTCCGCTTGAGATCCAGCATCAAGGCCTCGATGGCCTCCGTTGAGCGGGCGTCCAAGGCACTGGTGGGTTCATCCATGAGGAGGATTTCCGGATCCACCGCCAGGGTGCGGGCAAGGCAGAGTCGTTGTTGCTGTCCCAGCGAAAGTTGCCGGGCGGAGCTGTGAAGCCGATCCTTCAACTCTTCCCAGAGCGTCACTCGACGCAACATTTTCTCCACCAATTCCGCCGCGTCGGAACGTCGCAGTCTGCGATGGTGACGAATGCCAAAAAGGACATTGGCATGAATACTGAGGGGGAAAATAACAGGTTGCTGAAAGAGCATTCCGATGCGGGTCCGGAGTTGGTCTGCGTCCACATCTTTTCGATAAATATCCTCCCCATGAAGAATGACCGAACCGGAAACTCGAAACCCAGTCTGGAGATCAAGGAGGCGATTTAAGGCCCGCAGCAGAGTGCTCTTTCCAGCCCCCGAGGGACCCACAACGCCAAAGACCTGATGGGCAGCCACCGAGAGAGAGATATCCTGCAGAATCGCCCTCGATCCGGCCTGAACGGAGAGGTTTCGGATCTCCAGAAATTCCGGGGCAGCGGGGGCTGCCGTTGGAGGGACGGGATGCGGGAGTTTTTTAATCATGACGGGATTCCTCGTGCAGGCGCAACCTTAGGGGCAAGGCCAGAAGACTCAGGGAAAAAACGAGAAACAACAAGATCAGGGCGGCGCCCCAGACCCTAACACTTGCGGCCGGATCGAAAGAATCCTGGGCCAAGACAAAGATGTGGTACGGCAGGGAAAGCACTGGGCTCTCGCGGATGCCCTGGGGCCAGGTGGCGCCAGCAAAAATGGTCGCGGTGAACATGATCGGCGCGGTCTCGCCTGCGGCCCGGGCCAAACCCAGGAGGGACCCGCTGAGCCAACCACTCAAGGATTGAGGGAGAATGACGGACCAAATAATTTGGGATTCACTCAACCCCAAGCCCGCCGCCGCCTCGGTGGTGTTGGCCGGGAGGGCCTGGATGCGTTCAAACAAGGCCACGGCCACAGTAGGGAGTATCATAAAACCAAGCAGGATTCCCCCGGCCAGCCAAGATTTTCCCCAGCCGAGGAGGACTCCAAAAATCACGAAGCCAAAGAGTCCAATCAAAATCGAGGGCACGCCATTGAGCAGGTAGAGCATCATCACCAGCCGGTTCCGGCGCCGGGAATTCCGAACGTAGACACCGAGAGTCAGGGCCAGACCAACGGCCAGGGGGGCACTCACAAGCAAGGCCGTCGCGAGCAAAATGCCGGTACCGATAACGTTGTAAAAAATCCCACCGGAGGCCCCGACTTGGCGCATTCCATCCGTCAAAAATTCCCAGGAGACCGCTCCCGCCCCCCGCCAGACTACGGCGGCAAGAATGCCCAACAAAACCGTCAGGGCAAGAACAGCGCAACCCCCGGTGCCCACCAAAAATGCACGATCAAGCCACCGGCGCATCGGGTCCCTCCTCTCTTCCCATCAACCAAGCACCGCCCCAGGTGATTCCCACCACCAAACCCATGAGAACCAATCCCAAGCCAACAATGGCAGCCCAATGAAGGGGATCAGCCCTGGCGATAAATGTCTCGGACCCGCCCAGCTTGCTGGTCAGGGTCTGCCCAGCCTCAAGGAGAGGCCGCAACGAGTACCAATTTTCTGGCAAGACATTGTCCCGCCGGCCAATGACCAGAAAGACAGCCACGGTCTCGCCCATAGCCCGTCCGAGAGCGAGCAGGATCGAGGCAAAGATCCCTCGCCAGGCCTGGGGAAATATCAGGCCCGTCACAGTCTCGAAGCGGGTCAGTCCCAATCCCCGGGCCGCATGACGTTGCAGAACCGGCACACCGCGAATCGCATCGTCACTCAGGGTTATGATGGTGGGGAGGACCATGACGGCCAAAAGAATGCCCGCCGTCAGCAAAGTGTCCCCACTGAGCGGATCGAAGGGGGTCAGCAGACGATAAATCCAATCCCGAAGGAAGAGGATTCCCAGCAGGCCATAAACCACGGAAGGGACGCCCGCCAGCAGTTCAACGGCCACTTTGACCAATCCCCGCCAACGGGAAGGAAGAATTTCCGCAGTGAAGACGGCGGCCCCGACCCCCAGCGGGACGGCGAGAAGAATCGCGAGAGCCGAAACCATCACGGTCCCATAAATCATGGGCAGGATGCCAAATTCGTGCTGCCGAAAAAACCACTTGGTCCCCAGGATATAATCGAAGCCGAACTGCCGCCAAACCGGGAGGCTTTCCCACAAAAACACTCCAATCATGGCGAGCAAAAAGAGCCCCGCCAGGGCAGTGAATCCGAGGCTGACCAATCGGGTCCAACTCCAGTTCCCAGCCCGGGTTGGAAGCGGAAAATTAATGGAAACAGGATCGTCCACTACAGAAACTTTGGCTCCGGGGTGAGCGACCGGCGGATATTCCACCGACCGCAATTTCCGCACGATTTTTTCATCGGGTTCAAGAAGATTGCAATTGAGCAAGGGAGAGATAACCGTGCTTGCGCACCAATTCTTGTCCGCGGGGACTGAGCAAAAATTCGATGAAGACAGCGGCCGGACCACGGGCCGGACCATTGGTCACGACAAAGAGGGGTCGGCTCATGGGATACTTTCCGCTCACGATGTTCTCCGGCAGCGGCTCGATCAACTCCCCGTCAAAGCTCTGAATTGCAAGGGCATAGACCCTGTTTCCGTCAACCCAGGAGGAGGACAATTGGGACAAGGCTCCCCGGGTGGATGCCACCTTGTTCCGGGTTTCCTCATTGCCACCCACCTCGGCGAAACTCACCTGGGGAGCTTCCTTCGAGTTGCCATAGAGCCAGTGGGCAAAGACCTCCCAGGTCCCCCGCCCCGGTTCCTTGTTGAAAAACGCGATCCTTAGAGCCGGGCCGCCCACCTCATTCCAGTTCGTGATCCGGCCTTCATAAATTCCCCGCATCTGTTCCGCGGTCAACGAGTGGACCCCACCATCCCAAACATCTCTCGAAACGATCAAGGCGACTGCGTCCTCCCCAATGGAAACGGGATGAAAATCGACTTGAGGATAGTGGGCCCGGTCCCCGTCGGAGACAGGTTTGGAAGTCATTCCCACCTCCACGCGACCATCCCCCAGCATGGAGATCCCCCCGGAGCTTCCCCCCAGGGTATCGATCTGAATTTGCATCCCTTTTTCGGACCGGAGAATTTCGGCCGCCTCAGCCGCAGGGAGATTCACGGTCGTCGATCCGTTGACCTTGAGAACCTGACCCTCAAGCCTCGCGCAGGGGGAGAGGACAGCCAGACCTATCAGACACGCCGCAAGAGAAACAATCGCCTGCCGACCCGGATTCATGCCAGAGCCCCGCCGCAGGAAGATCCATGACCAGCCGTACAGCCGAAGCAATGGTCGCCCACGGCAATCGGTCTGTTCACCACCTGCCCGGGGTCGATGTCCCAGAGAAAGAGGGGGTTGCCATTCTTCCACTGCATCCCCAGCTGCTGGTTGAAATCGCAATCGAAGACTTCCCCTTCCCAGCCAATACTGAGGGTGTTGCGGCACATGAGTCCTTCCACCGAGGAAGGATTGAAGGCCTCCAAAAGCGTCTCCATGTAGTCCTCAAGCTTGCCGCTGCGTTTGAGCCAGGAGGAAAAACGCGCAATCGGCATGTTCGTGATGGTAAAGAGTTGATGAAAGTCGATGTCGAAATGCTCCTTCAACTCGCGTTTATATTCGGCCTCCAACTCCGCTTGATCGGGAGGCAAAAACCCACCGTTCGGATTATAGACGAGGTCGAGGATCAGGTCGTCCCTCCGGCCGTATCCAAGCCGGTTCAGGAGTTGCAATCCGGCGATACTCCCATCAAAGACCCCCTCCCCTCGCTGGGCATTGACATTGGCCGGTTCGTAGCACGGCATCGAGGCGACAATCTTTATACGATGCGCGGCCAGAAATTCAGCCGTGTCCTCATGGCCGGGTTCAAGCAGGATCGTAAGATTGCAGCGGTCGATGACAGTTTCGATCTGTGGAATGCGACGCAGACCCTCCAGCAGATATCGAAAATCAGGGATCATTTCTGGAGCACCTCCGGTCAGATCCACGGTATGGATCTCGGTGTCTGCCAACCAGGTCAGGATCCGGTCAATCGTCTCCCTGGTGATAATTTCCTTCCGTTTCGGGCCTGCATTCACATGACAATGAACGCATGTCAGATTGCAAAGCTTTCCAAGATTGAGTTGAAGAATCTCGGTGCGAGCCCGGCGCAAAGAAAATCCGTGATCTGCCAGGGTGCGGGCAAACGAACGGCGAACCGGAAGATCGGGAAAATGAGAACCAGTCATCGGAAGTGGGAGCGCGGAAGATGGGGATTTATTCCACGACGGCGCTCAAGGAATGGGAGGGGCGACGAACTCCCCGGAAAAACGCCTTCCGCCAGGCCAGAACGCCGAGGGTTCGCAGAATGATGACTCCAGCCGCAACGGAACCACGCAGGTTGCCGGAAATTTTGGAAATTCCAGCGGTGCGGGGATGGCTTCGCACCGGGATCTCGACGATGCGCAGTCCCTCCTCGACGGCCCGCACCTGCATTTCCACCGTCCATCCGAATCCCCGGTCCTCCATTTTCAGACCTTCGAGCGACTGGGCCCGAATGGCTCGCTGCGGCCCCAGATCGGAAAATCTTCTTCCCCAGAAAATCGCCAATAAGGTCGGAGCCAGCCAGTTCCCAAAACGCTGGGGCAGGGTCATGGCCCGGCGGTCCGCCGGATGGGTGCGAGCCCCAAGAATGAGATCATGCTCGGGAGCCAATTCCGCAAAACGTTCCAGAGCGTCGAGGTCATCACTGGCATCGGCATTGCAATAGAGAATCCAAGACACCTCTGGCGGAAGATTTTGAGCGCCCATCCAGCAAGCGAGTCCATATCCCGCCTTCGGATGCCGGATCACCTCGGCACCGGCCTGCCGGGCTCGTTCGGCGGTGGCATCGTCACTGGCATTGTCCACCACCCGAATGCGGGACAATCCCCTAGCGCGCAAGCGTTGCACGACTCCGCCCACGCTGGCCTCCTCATTGTGGGCCGGAATCACGACCAGGGTCTGCGCCGCAAACGAGGCGATGACGTCGGGGTCGTGGACGACTATTTGCCGGGGTTGGCCCATCCGATTACGCCGCAGGCGACCCGGGCGCCGGCATTGCCGGTGGGTTGTCCGCCATCATCCAACTTGACATGAACAATGACACCCCGCCCAATGATCGGGTTCTTTTCCCCACCAATGGAAAAATTATCTACGGTGAGATCGAGGGTGGCCACACCCTTGGCATTGGCTTTGAGATTTCCCAAATCGCCGGCATGGCGGACTTCTTTGACCGGGAGGGCATGCTCGTGTTTCTCCGGATTGTAGTGTCCCCCGGCGCTCGTCCCATCGGAAGCCGAGCAATCGCCAAATTCATGGATATGAATCGCCTGCTCGCCGTTCGGAGTGAGGCCTGAGACCGTCCCGGTCACGTGAACCTTGCCGTCCGCCACCGGTTCAAAACGAAGCACACCGGAAACGCCATTGCCCTCCGTCGGGTGCAATACGGCAATGGCATCGGTGGCATCGGCCGCCAGCGCCGGAGCGGCCTGTAGGGTGAGCGCAACGGCGGGAATGAGGAGCGAGCGAAGGAGGGAGGGCGTGTGAGTTTTCATGAGGATAATTTTTTAGCGCAAGGTGAGATAAATAGATTAGCAGCAACTTCCGCCATCGCAACATTCAGATTCGGTGGTGGCTTGATAATCCTGCCCCTTGGTCTCTTTAGGGTGACGCGGGCTGGTTCGGGCGCAGTCAAACGGACCCGCCTCCCCGAGGAGAATTTCCGACAGGGGGTCCACAAATTCAAAAAACGAGGCGTAGGGTTCCTGCTTGTAAAGCGAGTAGGTTTTGTCACAGACCGCATGGCGGGTTCCTCGCTGTAGGCGGTGGCCGTCATCGTCCAAAACCTCCTTGAACGGACCGCGATAGATGACCGCCTGATTGCGCTCGAAACAGGGTCCCTGTTTGCCTTTGAAAGCCTGCACGGTCACGGAACGAAATTCAATCCCCTCGGCCGTGCGCCAGGGCTTGGCGTCAAACTTAAGGATCTCAATGCCAAAAAATCCCGCGTCGGCAAAGGCCTCCAGAAATCCCTCCTCAGTCAAGGCCCCGGAAATACATCCGCTCCAAAGCTCGGCATCCGCCTGGAGGTGTTCCGGCACCTCCTCGTCCGCCACGATGTCGGAGATGACGGCGCGCCCCCCCATCTTCAGTACCCGGAAGATCTCGGCAAACATCTGAGCTTTGGCCTGAGGTTCCACCAGATTGAGAACGCAATTGGAAACCACCACATCAACCGAATCCGAGGCCACGAGAGGCTTGGTGACACGAAGCTCCGCCGCCAAGTCGTCGGCGGCAAGGAAGGAAGCCGCATCGGTGATGGGATGAGACTTGAGTTCCTCATCCAAGACTTCGAGGTCGAGGGCCAGATCCTGGATGCGTCCCTTGCGAAACTCGACATTGGTAAACCCGAGCGCTTCGCCCACGACGGGAACATTTCTCCTCGCCACCTCCAGCATGTCGTCTGTCATATCCACGCCAATGACGCGTCCTTTCGGTCCCACCACTTGCGAAGCAATGAAGCAAATCTTTCCCGTCCCGGACCCCAAATCGAGAACCGTCTCGCCGGGACGCACATATTTTGAAGGATCCCCACAGCCGTAATCCTTCTCGATGACTTCCTGGGGAATGACTTCGAGATATTTTTTGTCATAGTCAACCGGACAACAGAGAGCGGCTTCGGGAGCCTTGGCGGCATTCGCGTAACGGGTTTTTACGGCGTGTTCGGTTTTCATCTTTTTTCGTTGAGCAATAAATCAGGGAGATCGAAGACATTTATTCTCAGATCCGCTGTTCCTCAAGATCATAGATATCGAACCAGACATAAACCGGGCGGTTCCGGGGCGTAACCTCCGGAATATAATCCTCTAGAAACATTTGCAGTTCGATCGGCATGTCGCAGGGACGGGTCGCTCGAAGTTTGTTGTTCCAAGCCACCACCTCCGCCTTTTCTTTGATCCGGGAGTGGTCCTCGATCCATACGGCGACCTCGGGGTCCGTGGCTCCTTTGGCCACCAGATCCTTGAAGGCCTTGGCCACGATGCCAGTGAAGTCGAAAAACACCCGATCGAGGGGACAGTCAAAGTGGTATTCCCCGGCAGAATCGGCTAGAATCGCCCGACATTTATCGAGAGTACGACCAGCAATCACGTAGCCGCCCAAGGTTTCACGGGGACTGCGGGGAAAGTTTTTTCTGAGGTCGAGGGCAAGGATTTGGAGCTTTTCGTTCATGGATTGACAATGAGAGCCTCTCTTGAGGAAATTTATTCCGAACTCTTCGATAAAAAAACCGACGCCTGGGTGAATGACGCCTTCCGAGGAATAAGTCCCTCCCCCACCCCCTCTCAGAATAACCAACCCAGAAGCC